>JBKPQR010000024.1:0-57122 GCA_046734175.1 Verrucomicrobiota bacterium
GAACTTTTCGGAGTCTCGGATGACGCGCTTGCACATTTCTCAGCCGGGCGAGACTACGTTTTTCGGATCGATCGTGAAACGGAAGAGGCAGGGGTGGTAGCCGATGCGCTCAATTTCCTGACGAGAACGCGACGCGACATCTTGAAGAAATCGCTGCGCGATGCTGTTGCCGGTTTGATTTTCGACACAAAGCTGCGCACAAAGCTCGCTGCCTTGCCGCGCGAGTTCTTTGACAACACCGCGCCGGAGCTGGACGACTTGCTCGCGCTCGCATCTACCGCCGAAGCCGACGGCCAAACGCTGTCCGACTTTGCAGAAACGCTCCGGCAAAATTTCTACACCGTGCGCGAGACCCGCCCGGCCGAGGCCGGCGCAATCCAGCTCCTCACCTGCCACAAAGCCAAAGGCCTGCAATGGGACGCGGTGATCCTGCCGTTTTTTCATCGCCGCCCGTATCCGGCGCGCAGCAATTTTCCGCGCCTGATTCACCGCGGCTCGGAGCTGCCCGCCGTCGTTGCGCTCGAAAGCGAGGATTTAGGCGAGGAAACACGCGAGCTGGTCGAGGTGCGGGAGCGGCAGGAAACGGAGCGGCTGCTTTACGTTTCGCTCACACGCGCGCGGCACACGCTGGTGTTGGCGGATGACGCGGAGTTGTTCCAGCGTGGCGGCAACGTTCATCGTCATTCCTTCGCCGCTGCGCTCAAGAGGTTTCATTGCGAGCCGCAGCGAACATCGTGGCGCAGTTTTCCCGGCCCAAATGACAGTGCCTGGCAGGCGCTCGCCAGGGAACTTTCCGCTGATGCATCTCGCGCGCAGGCTAGCGAGGTGCAGCTTGGCGCGAAGCGCGATGAGATTCCTACGATTTCGACCCATGAATTTTCCCGCGCAATCCGCCGCGCATCGGAGTTCCCCCACCGCACCTTGCCTTCGTCCTTCGCCGCCCATCGCAGCGACGAAAGGTGGCAACTCGATCGCGAGCCGGAATGGCGAGAACCCGCGCCCGGTAGTGCTGCGATCGCTTACGGCAGATGGTGGCACGAGCTCATGCAAGCGTTGGCGCCACGCGGGGTTGAAGCGCGCGCGCGCATTTTATCGGCAGCTCTCGAGACCTCGCCGGATAAAGCGCGTTCTCAACGTGAATGGGACTTGTTCAACTCATCAGAAATCGCGAGGCAGATTTTCTCCGGCCGATTGATTGTGCACGCGGAAATGCCGATGCTCTGGCGCAAGAGCGCCGTGGAATGCGTCGAGGGCGTGATCGATCTGGCAATGTTCGCATCTGATCCCGGCGAATGGCTCGTCGTGGATTGGAAGACTGATTTGGTGACGCCGGGCCAGGTCGATTCGTTGCGGCAAGCCTACGGAGCACAGCTTGCAGCTTATGTGGAAGCGATGACCGCCATCACAAATCATCCCGCGCGCGGCGGGTTGTATTCAACTTCGGCCGGCGCCTGGTTGCCGGTCTGAGAGGACGCGAAGATCGCCCGGGCCGCTTGGCACAAGCGCCGGCATACTTACAGTGCGCGATGATTTGCCGTTATTTTGCTGCGCTCTTTCTCCTCACCACTTCCGCTGTCTTGGCTGATGAAGGAATGTGGCTGTTCAATAATCCGCCGCTCAAACAGCTGAAGGAGAAATATCAGTTCGAGCCCACACCGCAGTGGCTCGAGCATCTGCAAAAATCGAGCGTGCGCTTCAACTCCGGAGGGAGCGGCTCCTTTGTCTCAGCCAATGGCCTCGTCATTACCAATCATCACGTCGGCTTGGACACGCTCCAGAAAATTTCGAGCGAAGAGCACAATTATGTGCGCGACGGGTTTTATGCGCGCTCGCAGAAGGATGAAGTCAAGGCCACGGACTTGGAGCTGAACGTGCTCATGTCCATCGAAGACGTAACCGCGCGGGTGAGCGCGGCGGTGCAGCCCGGAATGTCTCCCGAGGACGCGAACAAGGCGCGCAGCAATGTGATTGCCCAGATCGAGAAGGAGTCGAAGGAAAAAACCGGCCTGCGCTCGGATGTGGTGACGCTTTATCAGGGTGGCGTTTACAATTTGTATCGCTACAAGCGCTACGATGACGTGCGGCTCGTCTTCGCGCCCGAGCAGCAGATCGCATTTTACGGCGGGGACCCCGACAACTTCGAGTATCCGCGCTTCGACCTGGATATCTGCATCTTTCGCGCTTACGAAAATGGCCAGCCAGTAAAGCGTGACCATTTTCTGAAATGGAATTCGCGCGGCCCGCGTGATGGCGATCTCATTTTCGTGAGCGGAAGTCCGGGACGGACAGATCGTCAGCTTACGGTGGATGAACTTGCGGCGACTCGGGATCACGACGTGCCGAAGCTGCTGGGAATGTTCAATCGGCGCGAAGTGCTGCTCATGGCTTGGAGCGCGCGCTCGTTCGAAAATGCGCGCCGAGGGCGTGAGGACCTCTTCGGCGATCAGAACAACCGCAAGCGTTACAATGGGTATCTCGCGGCATTGCTCGACCCCGAGATCTGGTCGGCCCTCCAGGCGCGGGATCAGAAACTGCGCGAGGCCATTCTGCGCAAGCCCGATCTGGTCAGCACAATCAGCGCTTACGATCAGATCAAGAAGGCGCAGGCCGAGCAGGAAAAGATCGAGCCGAAATTTGATTACCTGGAGCAGGAGCGGCGAAGCGCCATCAATAGTTACCGCGGCCCGCGTGCGCTCTATGGAAATCTGTTTAAATACGCTCGCCTGATCACGCGCGCCGCTGATGAACGCGCCAAACTAAACGGCGAAAGACTGCCGATGTTTCGCGACAGCAATCGCGAGTCCCTCGAGCTCGATCTCTTCTCTGGGGCGCCGATGCATGACGATTACGAGATTCTGCGATTGACCGACTCGCTCACCGATTTCGCGGAGAAGTTCGGTGCGGAGGATCCACTGGTGGTGCAGGTGCTGGCAGGCAAATCGCCTCACGCGCGTGCGATCGAGCTCGTCACCGGGACGAAATTGAAGGATGTTGGTTTTCGAAGGGAACTTTACGGCAAGGCGGCCGCTGCTCTTGCCACCGTGCCCGACCCGATGCTCGAGCTGGCCCGCGCCATCGATGCTCCCGCCCGTCAAGCCCGGCGATCGCATGACGCGCAGGAGGAAATCAAAACCCAGGCTTACGCGCAGATCGCCAAAGCGCGCTTCGCCATTGAAGGAACGAGCACCTATCCGGACGCGACATTCACCTTGAGACTTTCCTACGGGGTCGTGCGTGGCTACGAGGAAGATGGAAAAGCGATCCCGCCCATGACAAACTTCGCCGGTCTTTACGAGCGCGCGGCCGCGCACAACAACCAGCCGCCATTCGACCTGCCGAAGCGCTGGCGCGAGCGCCAATCAACACTCGAACCGAACACCCCATTCGATTTCGTTTCCGACCCGGACATCATCGGTGGCAATAGCGGCAGCCCGGTTGTAAACCGAGAAAACGAATTCGTCGGCATCATTTTCGACGGCAACATCCAGTCCCTGGTGCTTGACTGCATCTTCTCGGATAAACAGGCGCGCGCCGTCAGTGTGGACTCCGCCGCCATCGGCGAAGCGTTGCGAAAAATCTACGACGCGGGTGCGCTCGCGGACGAACTGCAAGGCCGGAAGTAACGCTTTTGTTGTTGAGCAGGAGCGGAGCGGCGTCGAAGGATCCTGTTGAAGTTACCTCAAGGTTTCCGCCGCGAGATCCTCGACTCTCGCTCGGGGTGACAAACCGCTATTGCGGCGACGCTGCGGGTGAGGCCGAAGGTGAAGCTGAAGCCGGCGGTTTTACGCTCAAGAGCTCGACTTCAAATTTGAGCGTGGCATTCGGCCCGATATCTCGGCCCGCACCGCGGTCGCCGTAAGCGAGATTCGGCGGAATAACCAGCTCATACTTGGAACCTGGCTTCATCAATTGCAGTGCTTCGGTCCAACCTTTGATCACCTGGTTGACCGGAAAGCTCGCCGGTTCTCCCCTTTTGTAGGAACTGTCGAATTCAGTGCCGTCGATCAATGTGCCGCGGTAATTTACCACCACCGTATCGCTCGCCTTTGGCGGCGCGCCGTTTCCCTCCTTGATCACCTTGTATTGCAAACCGCTCGCGGTTGTTTTCACTCCCGGTTTGTTCTTGTTTTCAGCGAGGAATTTTTGCCCATCGGCGCTGTTTTTCTCCGCCGCTGCTTGTCTAGCTGCGTTTGTTTTTTCTTGCATGTCTTTGGAAAACTGAGTCATGACCTGCCGCACTTCTTCTTCTGTCATCAACGGCTTGGCTCCGCTTTCAGCATCCTTGATTCCCACGAGCAGCGCGTCGCTGTTAATATCCATGTTGTTTTTCTTGAAGGTGGCACCGATATCGAGACCGATTGCGTAGCTGACCTTGTCTTTTGTGTCCTTGAGCGCCGGCCGCTCTTCGGCAAAAGCGGGAATCGTTAGCGTGATGAGAGTGATGGAGAAAAGAAAAACTTTCATAAGGGTTGATGGCACTCGCTCGCGCGGCCTGAAGTCCGCCATGCTAGTGGAGAATGCGCCAGCGTCAAGCAGCAGCCGCGCGCTACGATGTAGCCGCAGTCGTTGCCTGCGGCGTCCCAGTTTAGTCCTATTGCTCACGCTGGCCGCGGCTCATTTCTCTCACGCCATCAATATCTCCAAAGCCGAGGCGCAGCGAATCGGCCGGCGCATTTGGCGAAATGAATGCGGTGGCACCATCGATGGTCTCACTTCGTGGAATGCCGGCGAAAATTTCGCATCCCTCGGCATTGGCCATTTCATCTGGTATCCGCAAGGGCAAGCCGGACCATTTGAGGAAAGTTTTCCTCAGCTCGTTCGTTTCGTCTCCGCTCATGGGGCAAAGCTCCCAGAGTTCGTGCTTGGTCCCGACGCTCCATGCCCCTGGAATTCACGCGCCGAGTTTCTTCGGGCACACGATTCAGCGCAAATGAAACAACTTCGCGGTTTCCTCGCCGATACGATCGATCTCCAAGCGCAATTCCTTGTCCGGCGTCTGGAGAATTCGCTCCCGAAAATGCTCGTCCAAGCTCACGATCCCGAAAATGTGCGACGCCAATTCGAGCGCGTGGCGGCGAGCGCGCACGGCTGCTACGCCTTGGTCGATTACGTCAATTTCAAAGGGGAAGGCACTCTGGCGACGGAAAGATATCGCGGCGTGGGCTGGGGTTTGCTCCAGGTTTTGGAAAACATGCACGGTCCTGAAACCCAATCTGCTCTCGATCAATTTGCCGATTCCGCCAAGAATGTGCTTCAACAACGGGTGGCAAATTCGCCGCCTGAACGAGGCGAAGCGCGCTGGCTGCGGGGATGGCTCGCCCGAGCCGAGAGTTATCGCGTCAAATGATGACGAAATATTTTTGGATTGCCGTCGCCTTTTTCGTCGTCTCCCGGGCGCACGCGCAGTTTGGTCAGCCGAAAGGCGGTTTGCAGCCGATGCGCAGCGCCGTCGATTTAATCAAGAAGCAAGCGCCTTTGCAGGTGGACCAAGGTTTGCTGGCGAACACCTCCGCTGATGAGCTACACATCATCGTCTCCCTGCACAAGCAGCGCGCCTATCTTATGACTGGCGACCAGATTCTGATCGACTCACCGATTTCCTCCGGTAAACGCGGACACAGCTCACCTTCGGGCAGCTTTAAAGTCCTTGAGAAGGATCCCAATCACCATTCCTCGCTCTATGGCGATTTCGTGGACAGCTCCGGGCGAATTGTTCGCGCCGGTGTGAGCATGCACATCGATGCCGCGCCCAGCGGCACGCATTTCCAGGGCGCAGCCATGAAATGGTTTTTGCGGCTCACTGGCGACGGAGTCGGCATGCACGTCGGACTCCTGCCAGGTTATCCCGCATCGCACGGCTGCATTCGCATGCCATCCGATGCGGCCAAGCTGTTTTACGATCACGTGAAAGTCGGCACGCCGGTGGAGGTGCAGTCGTAGCGGCGCGGCTGCAGCGGGCTCTGTGAGCGCCGAGCCCAGTGTCGGCGGTCATAGACTGCCGCTACAGCAGTCGCTCGCGGAGCAGATCGAGCGCATGTTGAGCGACTAATTCCTTGAATGTCTCGCGCGGGCCCGGGAAAAACAGCCTTTCGCAACGAGCCGCTTGATTGTGAGATGCGATTGCCACGAATACAGTCCCGACCGGTTTGTCCGCCGTGCCGCCAGTGGGGCCGGCAATTCCTGTAGTCGCGATCGCATGCGTGCTGCTCGTCTTTTCACGAGCACCTTGCGCCATTTCCATTGCGACGGCTTCGCTGACGGCGCCGAAATTCTCCAGCGTCTCAGCTGAGACTCCCAGCGCACGAACTTTCTCTTCATTGGAATAGCTGACAAATCCGCCGAGAAAAATTTTCGACGCGCCGGGCACATTGGTGATCTTGTGCGCAAGCAAACCGCCGGTACACGATTCCGCCACCGCCAGTGTTTCGGCGCGCCGAACCAGAGCGCGCACCAGCACCTCAGCCAACTGTTCCTCGTTAGAAGAAAAGATCGCGCGACCAAGCCTCCTCTCAATAATGGTGCTTGCTTCGGCGACCGCCGGCGAGAAACCAATCACTCGCACATCCACTTCCGCAGGGCGCGCGCAATATCCGACTTCCAGTCCCGGGATTGCCGCCAGCTCGTCTCGGATTTTCTCTTCAATCAACGACTCACCCATGCGAGCAATCCGAAAATGGCGCAGCGCGACCGGATTTTGATCCGGCATGAGCCTGCGCAGGATCGGCATGACAAAATCACCAAACATCGGCTCCAGTTCGCGCGGCGGTCCTGGCAGCAGAAATAAATGTGGAGAAGGAACGGTGGCATTGATGTTGGCGCGAAGGTAAATGCCGGGCGCAGTTCCATTCGCATTCGGCAGAATCTCGCCTCCCACAGGGACCTGGGCCTGTCTCCAGATCGATTCGGGGATCGCAATGCCACGCAAAGCGAGCCGGCTGCGGATCGACTCACGCACTTCCAGATCTTCGCGCAGCTCCAGATGCAAAAACTCAGCTACGACTTCGCGCGTGATGTCGTCACTGGTGGGTCCGAGTCCCCCGGTAACAAAAATGAGATTGGCCTTTGAAAACGTCTCGACTAACGAGCTTCGAATTACGGTCCCATCAGGCACAGTGCGTTGCTCTTCAATGCGCAAACCGAATTGAAAAATCTCGCGCGCGATGAAGGCGAGATGAGTGTTAATCACGTCGCCCAGCAAAAGCTCCGTGCCGGTGTTAATGACATAAACTCGCACGCGCAACTACTCGCGCGACGCGAAGACCAGCGCCACCGCAATCAGCGATGCATTAACCGATCAGCTCTTTGAGTTTGAAGATGACATCAGGAAAGGCAGCGATACTGATTTGATCGAGACATTCGCTGAGAACACAATTCAACCGAAGTGCGATGCCGGCATGTTCTCTTCCAAATCGGGCTGGTGACAATAATCTAGTCGTCGAGTAGTTCGACGCGATTGTCCGCTTCGAAGACTCCCGCCCCGCGCTTATCGAACTCTCACCGAGAAACGGTAGGGAAACCACAGCGAGCTCAGTGCCGCTGGCGGAACACGAACGCTAGGCCGCGTCTTTGTCCTGCTTCTTGCGGATGAGCGGCAGCTTCTTGCCTTCCACCACCGCGCGATTAATCGTCACCTCCGCGATGTCTTCGCGACTTGGCACATCGTACATGATGTCGAGCATGATGCGCTCGAGCATCGAGCGCAAGGCGCGTGCGCCCGTGCCTTTTGTCACCGCCTGACCAGCCAGCGCTTTTAGCGCGTCTTTCGTCACGCTCAAGCGCACGCCTTCCATGGCGAATAGTTTGGTGTACTGCTTCACCATCGCGTTCTTCGTCTCGGTGAGAATCGCCACCATCTCTTCTTCCGTTAGCGCGTCGAGCGCTGCCAGGACCGGCAATCGCCCGATGAATTCTGGAATCATGCCAAACGCGAGCAGGTCTTCCGGCTCCACGTGGCGCACTGCTTCCCGGGCCAGCGCCGCTTCCACCTCCAGCGTTGGGCTGCCGAATCCCATCACTTTTTGTCCGATCCGTTTTTGCACGATCTTGTCCAGCCCGACAAATGCGCCGCCGCAGATGAACAAGATCTTTTCCGTGTTGACCTGAATGTATTCCTGGTGCGGATGCTTGCGTCCGCCCTGTGGCGGCACATTGCAGGTGCTGCCTTCGAGGATCTTCAGCAACGCCTGCTGCACACCTTCCCCGCTGACGTCGCGCGTGATGGAAACATTGTCCGTCTTGCGTCCGATCTTGTCGATCTCATCGATATAAACGATGCCGATCTCGGCGCGCTTCACGTCGTAATCCGCGTTTTGCAACAGACGCAGGATGATGTTTTCTACATCCTCTCCCACGTAGCCCGCTTCCGTCAGCGTCGTCGCGTCAGCGATGCAAAACGGCACATCGAGAATCTTGGCCAGCGTTTTCGCAAGCAGCGTTTTTCCCGAGCCGGTCGGCCCGATGAGCAAAATATTGCTCTTCTCGATTTCCACATCGGCGAACGGGTCCGGCTGAAACGCCATGGAACCATCTCCGCCGCCGGCCTGAAGCACCCGTTTGAAATGATTGTGCACCGCCACCGAAAGCGTCTTTTTCGCCACGTCCTGGCCGATGACGTATTGGTCGAGCGAACGCCGGATGTCGGCCGGCTTGGGCACGCGAATATTCGACGATTGCCGCCGCGCATCGTCGTTCAGCTCCTTGTCCAGAATGCTTTTGCAGACGTTGATGCAGCTATCGCAAATGTACACCCCCGGACCGGCAATGAGCTTGCGCACTTCCGCGTGGCTCTTCCCGCAGAAAGAGCACATGGTCAGATTGGAAGCGCGTGCCATGAATTCCCGCTCTTTTTAAGCAGCTTTTATTCCCCTAGTTTGCGCGGCAGCGCTGCTTCCGCGACGGCTACATTGCGATCCGCGCCGTCACCTGCGACTGCTCCGTCGAGCAGCTTCACTTCCTTGCGCGATTTGATCACTTCATCCACCAGCCCATATCCCTTCGCTTCCGCAGCCGACATGTAATAGTCGCGATCCGAATCAATCCGCACCTTCTCTTCCGGCTGGCCGGTGTGCTGCGAAATGATGCGGATAAGCCGCTTCTTCAGCTTGAACATGTACTCGACCGTGCGCTCGACATCGCTTGCCTGTCCCTGCGCTCCTCCCGAGACCTGGTGAATCATGATATCTGAGTTCGGCAGCGCAAACCGCTTCCCCTTCGTCCCCGCACACAACAGCACCGCGCCCATGCTCGCTGCCATGCCGAGGCAATACGTCGTGACGTCGCAGGTGAGGAACTGCATCGTATCGTAGATGGCGAGTCCGGCCGTGACCGAGCCGCCCGGCGAGTTGATATAAAGATTCAGGTCCTTCTTGCCGTCTTCCATTTGCAGGAAAAGCATCTGCGCAATCACCAGATTGGCGATGTGGTCATCGATGGGCGTTCCAATGAAAATGATGCGGTCCTTGAGCAGCCGCGAATAGATGTCGTAGGCCCGCTCGCCGCGGCCAGTCTGCTCCACCACCATCGGCACCAGCACACCTTGTGAAAGATTTTTGTTCTTAATGGTCATGAATTTCGTCCTGCTCCGGCGCTTTATCATCGCTCGCCGGTCTCAATTCGATGCTAACATTCGACTTCAGAAAATCAATTGTCTTACCCAGCAGGATCTCTTCCACCAGGCCGTTCATTCCATCGCGATCCTCGATCTCGCGCCGCATCTTTTCTACGCTCACGTTGTTGCGAGCCGCCTCCCGCCGGATGCACTCATCTACTTCCTCGCGTCTCACCTCGATCTTTTCCGCCTCGGCGATGCGGTGCAGGATGAAATTCGTTTTCAGTCTGTTTGCCGCCAGGCCGCCGGCGCCTTCCACCAGCTCTTTCTCCTTGCTCTTTAGCACTTCATCAGGAATGCCGCGCTCGCGATTCCGTTGCACCAGTTCACCCAATGCCCGTCGCGTCTCGCCTCGCAAAAGCGCCGGCGGCAAATCGAATTGCGTCCGCTCATGGAGTGCTCGGATGATTTGAGATTCTTTTGCGTGCTCGACCGCATGTTCCTTCTCGCGCTCCAGATCTTGCCGAAGAATTTCGCGCAATGCGGCCAGCGTTTTGCCTTTGGTCAGCTTGGCCGCCCACTCGTCATTCACTTGCGGCAGCACCTTTTCTTTGACCTCGCGCAAGGTCACCGCGTAGTCCGCTTTCGCTCCGGCCAGCTCCTTCACCGGAAAATCCGCCGGAAAATTCACGATCGCGAGCCGCGTCTCCTCCTTGCGCATCCCGACGAGCTGCTCGCAAAAATTTGGAAGGAAATTATTCGGCGCCACATGCAGCCAGAATTTCTTGCCCCCATGCAGATTCTTGCTCGCCTCAGGCGCGATCTCGCTGATCGGCTTGCCTTGCACAGAACCTTCAAAATCGATCACCGCGAAATCGTCCATGGCGACTGGCCGGTCCGGTTCCACCTCCACAAAATCGGCTGATTGTTCCCGCAGTCGTTCCATAGCCGCGTCTACCTCCTGCTCGCTCACATCCGCAGCCGGCAGCTGCACCGTGATATTCTTGTAATCGGGAAGCTCGAACTCCGGCGCGGTGATCACCGTCGCGCGGAAGCGCATCGTTTTGTCGTCAGCGATGCGAACATCTTCGACGTTCGTTAGCGAGACGACGCGCAATTGTTTCGCCGCGATCGCATCGCGATAACTCTGCGACACCAGCTTCTTCGTCAGCTCTTCCTGAATCTCTTTGCGATACTTCGCTTCGATGACGCGCCGCGGCGCTTTCCCGGGACGATAGCCTGGAATCCTGGCATGCCGCGCGAATCCGTCCGCGATCGCATTCCATTCCTTGCTCACCTGCTCGGGCGACAGTTCGATTTGCAGCGTGGAAGTGGAATCGGGCTGCTTTTCAACTTCAACCTTCATGAAGAGGCGACGTTACGTCTACCCAACCTCGTCGCAAACACCGTCATCCCGAGCGAAGTCGAGCGCTCCCGCAGCGCTACCGTCTAGGTAACTTCGTGGATCCTTCGACTCCGCTTCGCTCCGCTCAGGATGATGTTGCGCAAATGCGCTGGCCTCGCACGAACACTTCGCTCACGAGCGAAATGCCGAACCAGTACGCGATCTCGCGGTAATCCTTGCAATCGAAGATCACAAAATTCGCCACCTTTCCCGCCTCAAGCGACCCGATCTCCTCAGCGCGGCCGAGACTCGCCGCGGCATTGATCGTCGCGGCGGTGAGCGCTTCCGCCGGACTCATGTTCATTTGCGTCACCGCAAGCGACATCACCATCGGCATCGAACAAGTGGGAGACGAACCTGGATTGAAGTCAGACGCCAGGACGACCGCGAGTCCCGCTTCGATCATCGCGCGCGAATCTGGATATTTCGTTCGGCCAAGCGCGTAAACCGATCCGGGCAGAAGCACCGGCTGGACCGCGGCTTTGGCCAGCGCCGCGATGCCGTCAGCATCGCTTTGTTCGAGGTGATCCGCCGTCGCTGCTCTGAGTTCCGCCGCCAGCTTTGCGCCGCCACCATTTGTTAATTGATCAACATGCATGCGCAGCTTTAACCCGCGCCGTTTTGCGGCTTCCAGTATGCGCCGGCTGCTTGCCAGATCGACGTAATTCCGCTCGCAAAAAATATCGCAGAACTCCGCCAGACCCTCGCCCGCAATCCGCGGCAGCATTTTATCGATGACGAGCGATATGTATTGCTCCCGATCCGAACCTGCTGGCACCGCGTGCGCTCCCAGGAAAGTTGCTACCGTTTCCAGCGGCGTTTCCGCTCCGACCCGCCGAATCACGCGCAGAATTTTCATTTCATCTTCAACACTCAACCCGTAGCCGGATTTCGCTTCGACCGTCGTCGTCCCATTACGCAAAAACCATGACGCGCGTTTTTTTGCCAAAGCGAAAAGCTCCGGTTCATTCGCCGCGCGCGTCGCTTTCACCGTTGTCTGAATTCCCCCGCCGCGCCGTGCGATTTGCTCATAGCTTTCACCACGTGCCCGCGCTTCGAAGTCATCCAGCCGCTCACCGGCGAAAACCAGATGCGTATGCGCGTCAACAAATCCCGGCAGCACCACTTTCCCGCCCGCATCTATAATCTCGCCATCCTTCGCAAGCGCGGCGACTTCGGCCGATGTTCCGACCGCGGCTATCTTCCCGCCATCAATGAGCAGCGCACCATCATTGAGAATCCCGAGTTCCCTCAATTCCGTGCCACTGCGCGCCCGATTCGGACCCGCCATCGTGACAAGTTGCGACGCGTGAAGAACAGCCAGCATCAGCGCTGCTCAACTATTTGCTCGAAAAACTCAGCGCCCCGTTTTTTGCATCCACCTTGATCGCTTCGCCTTCGTGGAACTTACCTTCGAGAATGTCCATGCTGAGTGGATTCAAAATGTCGTTCTGGATCGCACGCTTCAGCGGCCGCGCCCCGTAAACCGGGTCGTACCCTTCGCGCGCGATGAATGCCTTTGCCGCGTCCGTCAATTGCAGCGTGATCTTCTGTTGCTCGAGCCGCTTGGTTAGTCGCCCAAGCTGAATCTCCACGATCTTCTTCAAATCATCTTCCGTCAGCCGATCGAAGATGATGATCTCATCCACACGATTCAAAAACTCCGGCCGGAAATGCGCCCGTAGCGCATCCATCACCAGCCGCGTCCGCCCCTCACTCGATTCTTCTTCGGTGATGAATTGCGAGCCGATGTTCGAAGTCATGATGATAACCGTGTTTTTGAAATCAACCGTTCTCCCCTGCCCGTCCGTGATCCGGCCATCGTCGAGCACTTGCAGAAGCACATTGAACACATCCTGATGCGCTTTCTCAATCTCATCAAAGAGCACGACTGAATATGGTTTGCGCCGCACCGCTTCGGAAAGCTGCCCACCTTCTTCGTAGCCGACGTACCCCGGCGGCGCGCCGATCAATCGCGCCACGGTGTGTTTCTCCATGTATTCGCTCATGTCGATGCGGATCATCGCGTTCTCGTCATCGAACAAAAACTCCGCCAGCGCACGCGACAGCTCCGTTTTACCCACGCCGGTCGGCCCCAGAAAAATAAAAGAGCCGATCGGACGATTCGGGTCCTGTAAACCGGCGCGGGCGCGTCGCACCGCATTTGCCACGGCTTTGATCGCTGCGTCCTGCCCGACGACGCGCTGATGCAAATGTTCCTCCAGCCGCACCAGCTTCGCTCGCTCGCCCTCTTGTAAGCGCGAAACCGGAATCCCGGTCCAGCTCGAAACCACCTGCGCAATATCTTCCTCCGTCACTTCTTCGCGCAGCAGCCGGCGCCGGGGCGCAGGGGTCTTGCCGGCGCGGCCGGCGGGTCTCTCGCCTGCGCTCTCTTTCTTTTCCGCCGCAGCCAACTTCTTCTCCAGCTCGGGAATGCGCCCGTATTGAATCTCACTGGCCTTGGCCAGTTCCCCACGTCGCTGCGCGCGCTCCAGCTCCGTCCGCAATCGATCGAGCTCTTCCTTTACCTTCGCCTGTTCATCGATCTGCGCCTTCTCCTTTTGCCATTCGGCTTTAAGCGCGCTTGATTTCTCCTTCAGCTCCGCGAGCTCTTTTTCCAGTTTTTGCAATCGTTCCTTGCTCGCGGGATCCTTCTCCTTCTTCAGGGCCTGCCGCTCCATCTCGTGCTGCATGATCTCGCGCTCGATCACATCAATCTCGGTCGGCATTGAATCGAGCTCGATCTTCAAACGTGACGCCGCTTCATCCACAAGATCGACCGCCTTATCTGGTAAGAACCGGTCACTGATGTAGCGATGCGAAAGCACCGCCGCCGCCACGAGCGCCGCATCGGTAATACGAACACCGTGATGCACTTCGTAACGTTCTTTTAGTCCGCGCAGAATTGCGATCGTGTCCTCCACGCTCGGCTCGTCCACCATCACCGGCTGGAACCGGCGCTCCAGGGCCGCGTCTTTTTCGATGTACTTGCGATACTCATCCAGAGTCGTGGCGCCGATCGTCCGCAGCTCGCCCCGGGCCAGCATTGGTTTGAGCATGTTGGAGGCATCGACCGAGCCTTCGGCCGCGCCTGCGCCCACGATCGTGTGCAGCTCATCGATGAAGAGCACGATCTCGCCCTGCGAATCAGTCACTTCTTTCAGGAACGCTTTCAGCCGGTCCTCGAATTCACCGCGAAACTTTGCGCCCGCCACCATGGCGCCGATGTCCATCGCGATAATGCGCTTGTTCTTGAGCGACTCTGGCACGTCGCCGCTCACAATCCGCCGCGCCAGGCCTTCCACGATGGCCGTCTTCCCCACGCCAGGCTCGCCGATGAGCACCGGATTGTTTTTCGTCCGCCGCGACAGCACCTGCATGACACGCCGGATTTCATTGTCGCGCCCGATGACCGGATCGATCTTCCCCCGGCGCGCCAATTGCGTGAGGTCGCGTCCATATTTCTCCAGTGTTTGATATTTCCCTTCAGGATTCTGATCGGTGACGCGCTGCGAGCCGCGCACCTGCTGCAATGCCTGCATTAACTTGGCCTGCGTCACGCCGAGGCTCTTTAGCGTCTTTGCGGCCCCGTTATTCTCATTAGCCAGCGCCAGCAGGTAGTGCTCCGCGCTCAGATACTCGTCGCGCAGCTTCGCCATCTCGCCCTCGGCGGCATCAAAGGTGCGCCGCAGATCATTGGAAATGCGCACATCGGACACCGCGCCGCTCACCTTTGGCCGCCGCGCCAGCTCCCTCTCCACCTCTGCACGCAACGCCTCGGGCGAGACGCCGATCTTCTCCAGCAAAGGCCGGGTCACCCCTTCGCTCTGGTCCAGCAGCGCCAACAGGAAATGCTCGTTGCCGATCTCCGGTTGCTGCCCGCGTGAAGCAATATCCTGCGCCGCCTGCAGCGCCTCCTGCATCTTTTGTGTAAACCGATCAATCCGCATCTTTCAAAATACCAATCGCTGCTCACTCGGCAATCCGCCGTGAAACGCACGCGGGGCTAGTTCGTTTAGCCCGTAACGCGGTGTTCCCCGTATCGCCAAATCAAAACGGCAAGCCGAAATGCGCTGAGATACCTCGGTCCAAAGAGGAGCGGGTGGCAGAGTAATCGAAAGAGCCATCCCAGATAGAACCGGTCAGCCCAAAGCGGGATCGCGGGCTGGTCTCCGGTGAGAAAACCGAGCGCGGCGCCGATGCAGTGGATAGCTGGCCGGTAGCTCAGGTTCTCCCGCAAATACCAGCCGAGCCTTTCCTGCGTGCCACCACCGATTGCCACTATAATGTGGCCGGGCCGGCTTTGATTGAGCAGTCGAACTAACGATTCATCGACTACATTACTGCCATAGAGCGGAGCGATGTAAGTATCAGCCTCGGTAATAGAGAGATTTTGTTCCGAAAACCAGCGCATGGTTTTCTCGCTCGCGGAAATGCTGGGTAAAATAACAAACGTCCCGCTTTCGCGGAGCGAGGATTCATTCAACAAAGCGAGCAGATAACGGAGTCCAGAAATACGGGTCACCTTGCGGCGGCGGAGAATGCGCCAGAGCAGCACCATAAATCCGCTGTCGGCGATCGCGAGATCGGCTTCAACTAAGGCGCGCGCGTATTCAGGATCGCGGTCGATGCGGGCAAGCGCAGGCGCGGCCGGAACAACGGTATAGCCGCGGTGACGCAAACTGTAGTCCACAGCTTCGGCAACGGAAGCGTCCATGAAACGGACGCCTAGTATCTGCTCGAATGTTGGCTCAGGTGGAGAGCAGCCGCGGTTCATTCATCAGCAATCTGGTCGAGTGCGTCGAACTGGTTCGGAAATCTGCGCTACTTCCTTTGAATCTGCCGCTAATCAGCAGGGGATTCGCGGATAGTCTGTAAAATAGCGCGGGAACGAAGCTCCGAGTCAGCAACGACGTCCTGGACTTCTTTCCCCAACTTCGCCTTGAAGTTCTCGTCCTTTAGTCCCGCCAGATTGATTCGGACGTTCATGGCCGCTCCTTCGATGCAAGCTTGTGTGGCAAGAACGCCAACGCCCACATCTGAGATCGAAGCTCGATTGCCTTTCTCTGCCATCTGCTGCAAGAGATCATATGAACTGATGGCGGTGCGCATCACCCGCAGCGGCACTGCCGCCGCATTCTTGTTCGCTGCTTCGATCGCTGTTGTCCGGATCCCCTTTTCTTCAGCCGATTGTTTGGGGAGCGCGAAAGCCGCCATCACTTTGTTGAAGGCAGCGGTATCTTCATCCACCAGCTTGAGCAATTCATCTTTTATCGCCTGCGCTTTTACAGCCCAATCACTGAAGAAGCTCAAGTGATCTTCCCGGCCGCGCTTGCCGGCGGAGAGATTGGCCACCATGCCACCTAACGAGACGCCAAGTGCACCCATCAATGCCGCAACCGACCCGCCGCCGGGCGCAGGAGAATCGCTCAGAGTTTCGTTGCAAAACTGCCGAAGATTCAACTCCACGAGCGACTTTTCCGGAGCCGCTGCTTTCATTTTGAATTCAATGATCTTTTCTTTTGGATCGAACGGCTTCAGCTCACTTAACCCCATCGAACGAACGGCAATGTCGATCAGCTCTTCTTCCGCCGCACCTTCTGACAACTGTTGTTTGCGCAGGAAGTATCGTCCGGCATCGACCACGCATTTCTTCGGGATCATGCCGACGATCTCAGAGCCGGTGACGCGCAGCCCGCGTTTGTTCGCTGATTCATTGCAGGCATCGAAAGCCAGGTGCAGCGGCGTCTCCTCGATGTTAGTCAAATTCATCGAAACCTGAGCCATCCCGTATTCCTCCACAAACCAGCCGATGGCTTTCACATGCTTGAGCAGCCCCGGCACACGCACCGGCTCGCCCTTAGCATCGAGCACCGGTTTGCCCCCCGGCGTACCGTCTTCGGTCTTTACCCGGCCATTCTCTCTCACATCGAACGCCACCGAGTTCGCGCGGCGGACTGATCTCGTGTTGAGATTCACATTGTAAGCGATGAGAAAGCCGCGCGCGCCGATCGCTGTCGCGCCCGATTTCTCGTTGAACTGAGGCGGGCCGAAATCCGGTTTCCACTCAGGCTGCTTTATTTTCTCGGCAAACCCCTCGTATTCTCCGGCACGAATGACAGCGAGGTTCGCCCGCCGCGGATCCTTCGCCGCGCTTTCATAGAGATAAACAGGAATTCGAAGCTCATCGCCCACCCGGCGCGCCAGATCCTCAGCGCAATGGATCGCTTCCTCCCAACTCACACCGCTTACAGGTATGAAGGGACAAACATCCGTCGCGCCCATGCGAGGATGTGCCCCGGTATGTTTCCGCATATCAATTAGCTCGGCGGCTTTCCGAATCCCGCGAAACGCCCCTTCGACCACCGCCTCGGGCGCGCCAACGAAGGTCATCACAGTGCGATTGGTGCTCGCGCCGGGATCCACGTCGAGCAACGAGACACCGTCAGCCGATTTGATGGCGTCACTAATCTGCCGGATCACCTCCGCATCGCTGCCTTCCGAAAAATTCGGCACGCACTCAATGATCTTTTGCATGCTTAATCGAGCGATGCCGGTTTCACCGGGATTCCGATCTTCGCACGTTGCGCAAAATCGATCGCACTCGAGTAACCCGCATCGGCATGCCGCAAAATGCCCATTCCTGGATCGCTCGTGAGTACGCGCTCCAATCTACGCCGCGAGCTCTCGCTCCCATCGGCCACTACGACCATGCCGGCGTGTTGCGAGTAGCCGATGCCGACACCGCCGCCATTGTGAATGGAAACCCAGGAGGCGCCGGCCGCGGTGTTGACCAGCGCGTTGAGCAATGGCCAATCAGCGATGGCGTCGCTGCCGTCGAGCATTCCTTCGGTTTCCCGAAAGGGCGAAGCCACCGAGCCGGTATCGAGATGATCGCGTCCGATCACGATCGGCGCCTTGAGTTCGCCGCGATGAACGAGCTCGTTAATGGCGAGACCAAATTGTGCGCGCTCGCCGAAGCCGAGCCAGCAAATCCGCGCCGGCAAACCTTGGAAGTGAATTCGCTCTTGAGCCAGTTTCATCCAGCGCGCGAGGGTTGAGTTTTGCGGAAACAATTCGAGCGCGAGCGCGTCGGTGCGAGCGATGTCCTGCGGATCGCCGCTGAGGGCGACCCAGCGGAACGGGCCTTTGCCTTCGCAGAAAAGCGGGCGGATGTACTCAGGCACGAATCCGGGAATGTCGTAGGCTTTTTCCACACCGGCTTTTTTGGCCTGAGTGCGAATGTTGTTGCCGTAGTCGAATGTGATCGCACCACGTTTTTGCAGGGCGAGCATGGCACGCACGTGCTCGGCCATTGCCGCGATTGAGCGCTTGATGTATTCCTCGGGATCGCTCGTGCGCAGCGCGATGGCGTCAGCTAACGAGATGCCGTTCGGCACATAGCCGTTGAGCGCGTCGTGTGCGCTCGTCTGGTCGGTGAGCAAATCGGGCACGAGCTCTCGCTCCGCCATCTCCGGCAGGAGATCGGCGCAATTTCCCACCAGACCGACGGAGACGGCACGCCTGGCTTTGCGAGCGTTATCGACAAAACCAAGTGCCTCGTCTAACGAGTTCGCGATATGATCGCAATAACCGGTGGCAAGGCGTTTTTCGATGCGGGCGGGATCGACTTCAATCCCGATGAAACAAGCGCCATTCATGGTGGCGGCGAGCGGCTGGGCGCCACCCATTCCCCCGAGACCGCCGCTGACTATGAGCTTTCCCTCGAGCTTGCCGCCGAAATGCTTCTCGCCCGCAGCGGCAAAAGTCTCAAACGTGCCCTGCACGATCCCCTGGCTGCCAATGTAAATCCAGGAGCCGGCGGTCATCTGGCCATACATGGTGAGGCCGAGTCGTTCGAGCTTGTTGAACTGTGTGTAATTGGACCAGTGGCCGACCAGATTTGAGTTGGCAATCAGCACACGCGGCGCCTCGTCGTGCGTGCGGAATTTGCCCACCGGTTTGCCCGATTGCACCAGTAGTGTCTCGTCATTTCCCAGCTCGCGCAGAGAGCGCACGATCGCGTCGAAACACTCCCAGTTGCGCGCCGCCCGCCCGGTCCCGCCGTAGACAATCAATCGCTCCGGCGCTTCCGCCACTTCTGGATCAAGATTGTTCATGAGCATGCGGAGGGCGGCTTCCTGATGCCAGCCTTTGCAACTGCGCTCGCTCCCGCGCGGCGCTCGTATTGCTCGTTTCCCGCTCATCTTATGGTGTCAAATTCGCCGCGGCGAATGGCAGATGCAATCTGCGCAATATCGTTAGCCAGCGAACGATCATCGAGCAAAGGCTCGGCGTATTCGCGCACGGTGGCGTAGGCGCCCTCGACCCCCGCGCCGGCTTTCAAAGGCCGCCGATGCTCCAGCGCCTCCGCCCCCGCGAGGAGCTCGATCGCGAGCAAGCTTTCCGCATTATCAATAATGGACCGCAGCTTAAGCGCAGCCGTCATTCCCATGGAGACGTGGTCTTCCCTGCCAGCCGAGGTGGGCAGGTTGTCCACACTCGCGGGATGGGCAAGCACTTTCGCTTCATTGAGCAATCCGGCAGCGGCGACCTGCGCGATCATCATGCCCGATTGCAGACCCGGCTGCCGCGCGAGAAACGGCGGTAGACCGTAGTTCAGGTCCGGGTTGACCATGCTTTCAGTTCGGCGCTCGCTCATGCCCATCAAATCAGTCAGCGCGATTGCGGCATAGTCCAGAGCGAGCGCGAGCGGAGCGCCATGAAAATTCCCACCCGAGATCACTCCATTACTCTCTGGAAAAACAAGCGGATTATCCGTCGCGCTGGCGCTCTCGATCGCGAGCACCTGCTCGACGTGCGCGAGGGCGCCACGCACTGCGCCATGCACCTGCGGGATGCAGCGGAGGCTGTAGGCATCCTGCACGCGCGGATCGTTCTCGCGGTGCGACTCGCGAATCTCGCTTTCGCTCAACAATGCCCGCATATGTTCCGCGACTGCGAGTTGCCCGGGATGCGGTCGCGCCTGGTGCAGGCGCGCATCGAAAGCGCGTGGCGTTCCCATCAGGCTCTCCAGCGTCATCGCTCCAGCAATGTCGGCGACGCGCGCAAGCCGCTGGGCACGGAAGAGAGCGAGTCCGCCCACGGAATGCATCGCCTGCGTCCCGTTCAGCAATGCAAGACCGTCTTTGGCTTCGAGAATAAGCGGCTTGATCCCCGCGCGTGCGAGCGCGTCGGCGGAGCCGATTCGCTCACCGGCAAAAAAGCATTCACCTTCGCCGATGACCGCGAGAGCGAGATGAGCAAGAGGAGCCAGATCACCGCTTGCGCCGACCGATCCCTTTTCCGGAATGACGGGAGAAACATGGCGTCCGAGCAGATCGCAAAGGAACTCGACAATCTCCAGGCGGACCCCGCTGAAACCGAGAGCAAGCACATTGGCGCGCAGGAGAATCATCGCGCGCACCTCGGCGATCGAGAGCGGCGGCCCGATGCCACAGGCGTGGCTGCGCACGAGGTTGAGCTGCAATTGTCGCAGAGCATCGGGAGCGATTCGCACGTCAGCGAACCGCCCGAAACCGGTGCTGATGCCGTAAACGACGTCGCCGCGGCGCAGGATTTCTTCAACAACAGAACGCGAACATCGAATTCGCTCCCGGGCTTCTGCGCTTAACGTGACCGGCTCATCCGAGGTTGCGAAATTGTGCAACTGTTCGAGCGATATCTGCCGGCCGGAAATTTCCACAGCGCGATCTTAACGTTGCGCCTGAAAATGACAAAGCGTCGCGCGCGATCGAGCATCACATTCAGTCCACAACGTCATCTCACGAATTTCGTCGAGCGCAGCTGGGGGCCTCTCATTCGCGGCGCCCCGCAGCCAACGCGCAGCGCTCGTGGTCAACAACATGTGAAAACGGATTTTGGGCACCGGCGAAAATTGCTACAGCCGGCAGCGTGTGCTCCGCAGACTCAGGCTGCAGCCGAAAAAAAGAAGGCCAGGCCGCAGAACGACCTGGCCTTCAACTGAAAACCATCCGCAGATGGAGATTATTTCGAGTAGCTGCGCGTCGTGCTGGCGGACGTGCCAGTAGACATCGTTTCCTTCCTTTGCGCGCAAGCGCCCAAGCTTAAGGCGCCAGCCAAAACCGCCACGATCATGATTGCTTTTAAAATTCGCATTCTGTTTCTCACCCCTTTCATAGCTAGTTGCTGCCGAGCTTTCTAAGTGTGGTGGCCAGAGTGCGCAACGAAATTTTCCGCTGCCCGCACGGCTTCACCTGCGAATGGTCACCGGCGTGCCCACCTCCACCAGATCGAAAAGCTCGATAACATCAGCGTTTCGCATACGAACACAGCCGTGGCTGTCAGGGCGCCCAATTTTGTCTTCGTGCCTCGTGCCGTGGATGTAGATGAAACGGTCGCGCGTATTGGCGTTGTGCGGCTCAATCCCGTCGAGCCAGAGGATGCGCGAGAGAACCAGATCATTCGTCCCGGGCAGCGGATCACCCGCTCCAAGTGGCAGCCGGCCGACAAAGATCGTGCCCGCGGGCAGATCGCCCCCGATCCTGTCGCTGATGCGGAATTTTCCGAGCGGCGTTTTGTTGCTGCCTTGCTCAGTGCCGAGGCCGAAGCGCGAGGTGGAAACGGGATAACGCCGGATAATTTTTCGTCCGCGGCGCAATTGCAGCTCCTGTTTGCGCACAGAGACATGGACGCTCGGTTTTTGCATCGCGACCTCGCTGCCATACCTTGGCGTTGCCAATGAGCAAGCGCTATCACGTGGCGGTAGTGGGCGCGACCGGGGCGGTCGGCACGGAGATGCTTCGCGTACTGGAACGGCGCGACTTTGCGGTTGCCTCCATCCGGGCCCTGAGTTCGAAGCGTTCGGCGGGAAAGACGGTCTCGTTTGCGGGCGAGTCGCTTTTGGTGGAGGAGCTGACCCAGGACTCGCTGCGCGGAATCGACATCGCGCTGTTTAGCGCCGGCGGCGCGGTCTCGCGCGCATGGGGGCCGCTCGCGCGCGATGCCGGCGCGGTGGTGATCGATAACTCCTCGGTTTTTCGCATGGAACCGGATGTGCCGCTGGTCATTCCCGAGATCAATGGCGAAGACGTCAGGCAACATCGCGGAATCATCGCGAATCCCAACTGCACTACGGCAATCGCGCTCATGGCGATCTATCCGCTGCATCGCGCGTTCCGCGTGCGGCGCGTATTCGCCGCCAGCTATCAGGCTGTATCCGGCAGTGGCAGGCGCGCGATTGCGGAGCTGGAAGCGCAGGTGAATGCGCTCTCCAGAAACGAGCCGGCGCGCGCTGAAGTTTATCCTCACCCCATCGCTTTCAATCTGCTGCCACAGGTCGATTCGTTTCTTCCCAACGGTTACACCAAAGAAGAAATGAAAATGCAGAACGAAGGCCGGCGCATTATGCATCATCCTGATTTTCTCGCTTCGGTGACGTGCGTGCGTGTGCCGGTTTATCGCGCGCATTCGGTCGCCGTCAGCGCTGAGTTTTCGGAGCGGGTCTCGCTGGAGCGTGCGCGGGAGATACTGGCCAAAGCGCCCGGGCTCGAGCTCATCGATGAACCGGCGCGCGATCGCTATCCGACGCCGCTTGAAGCCACGGGCAAGGACAATTGCGCCGTGGGGCGGCTCCGGCGTGATTGCGCTTTTGAAAACGGTCTAGCCTTTTGGGTCTCCGGCGATCAGCTGCTGAAAGGCGCGGCGCTGAACGCGGTGCAGATCGCGGAGTTGTTGTAGCCCGGCAAACGAAACGGCCCCGGGAAAGTTCCCGGGGCCGTTTGCGCATTCTGGTTAGTTACTATTGTGGCGCGGGCGTGGCTTCGCCTTCTTTCTTTTTGCCTTTGCCCTTGGGCTGGTTGGCACCCTGCTCCGCCTTTTGTTGCTGGCCTGGAGCATTCGCGTGCGCGGTTTCACGCTGAGGGCGGACGCCCGGTCCAGCAGCATTCGGCGGTGGAACCTGGACGGGCCGCACCTGCTCGCGCTGCCGTTCTAGCCCGATGTTCGGTTGTGCCTGCTGCCCCTGTTGCTGGTTGTGAGCACGCACTCGTGGTTCGTTGGCGGGACGCACGGGCGGCTCGTTATTGGGACGCGCTTGTGCTCCGTTTGTGGCACGCACGTTTTCACCGGCCCGATTCCGCTTCGCGTTCTCAGGCTTGTTCTTGAATTCATTACGCTCACTTGCGGAGGCATCTTCGCTCCCGGCTGGAGTCCCATTGGCCTCGTGTTTGTTTGCCTTGTTGTGTCTGGCATTTCCTTCCCTCGTGTTCACCGGCTGGTTCTCGTTAGCCTGAGTGCCAGCACCGGGAGAAGGCTGCGCCTGTGCGCGCTCGGCACGATTTCTATTTTTGCCGGGTTTACCCTGCTCAGCGGCACTGGGCGAGGCAGCAACCACTGGCGTTGGTGCGCCCCGTTGGGCGGCTTCGGCCCCTTTTTGTTTGCCTTTGCCCGCGTGCTCAGCTGGAGAAGGAGCCGCCGCTACGCCAGCGGCTTCAGCATTCACCCCGGCATTCTCTTTCCGCGGCTGAATAGTCGGCTTGGGAACATCTTTCACGTTCTCGCTTTTGAACTTCTGTTCGAGCTTCGCCTTCGCTGCCGGGTCATAGATATCAGCCCAGCCTTTCTCCACCTTTGGCTGCTCGATCTTCGCCTTGACCTGCTTTGGCGCCACCTGCGCGCTTGCCTTTTGCAATTTCTGCGGCGCGGCCACGACCAGGGTGTTGCCTTCCTTCTTCATTACGCTTCCGCTTCTGATCGCTTGCATCGGATCAGCGCTCTGTCGCTCCAGCTTCAATCGCTGGACGGGGCGAACGGAATAGCGGCTCACTGTGGCGTAATCGGGTCCGTAGTTGTAAACGGTGGAGTTGTTATAGGTGATGTTCGTCACGTTCACGGTGTTGTTAATGATGGTGACATTGCGGTTGTACGGGAGAATGCGGTCACTCAGCACCGGTTCGCCGATGTAACGCAAGTCGATGAAATTGTAATAAGCAGGGCCGATCCCGAACTCTACATCGACATGGCCGCTGATCGGCCGACCTTCGTAAACCACTTCGCCACCGCCCGCCGGAGGCAGCGGGGCCCAGCCGACGTAATCTCCGCCGGTGCGCCATGAGACCCACGCCGGCGCCCATTCCGTCCCAGGCACCCACACCCAGCCGTAATCAGCCAGCCGGGCCCAGCGGCCGTAGTGATAAGTGGCCCAGCCGAAATCTTCATACGAAACCCAGGTCCAGCCCTGGTCCGTGTAAGCCCAATAACCGTCCGCGTAAGGTCGCCAGTTTGAGTTCGTCGCAACCTCGGGTTGCCAGACATAACCGTAGTCGGACACTTCGTACCAGTTCCCGCCGCTCAGATTATCATAAAAGAAATTGACCGATACATCAGCGCCTCGAGCCGGTTGCACGATCGGCAGGAGGAGCCCGCATAGCGCCAACAAAAGTAAGAATCGTTTCATAGATTTAAAGGTTCAGCTCTTAGACAACGGCCATTGTTGGTTTATTCACCTCGCGCTTTCGGCGCCCGGCTCACGATTGCGGGCGAGCGGAATGGGCAGCCCGGCGCCGCTTTACTGTGGCCGCAGCACGACGAATGAGCGCACCCGATGACGGCAGACAGACAAGACATGCGGTCTGTCGTTTTCGAGCCCGCTCACGATTTTGTTGAATTCCGCCACCGACTTCACCGGCTGCTGGTCCACTTCTTCGATCACATCGCCGCGGCGCAGATCAGGTGAATCTGCCGCCGTGACCACTACGCCCTTCACGCCCGCAGGCAGATCAAGCTGACGCGCCAGTTCTGGCGTCAACTCGTCCACGCGAACTGATCCCAGCCCGTTGTTTTCCTGCTCGTCTTCATTGTCCGGCGCGTTCGGCTGAGGCGGAGCCGGGTTCCCTGGATTCGGCTGCCCCGGCCGCGGAATGACACGCGCCGTTTGGTAATCGGGCGGCTGTTCTCGCAATTCAGTGGAAACGCGCACCGGTTTCCCGTTACGCTCGATTTCGAGCTCGATCTTCTTGTTCAATTCTGTCTGCGCAACGAGTGAACGCAGTTCGCGAAAACTCTTCACCTCGCGCCCATTAAATTTCCGGATGACGTCGCCCTTCTGCAACCCAGCTTCGGCCGCGGGCGATCCCGAGAAAACGTCGCCGACGACTGCGCCTTTGCCTTGGGCGCCACCAGTAGCATCGAGCTCATCGCGCGGAGCGGCGATGCCGAGGTAACCGCGAATAATCCGCCCCTTTTTGAGCAGGCTTTCCATGGCCAGCTTTACCGTGTTCGACGGGATGGCAAAGCCAATGCCGGCTGAAGCGCCGGTATTGGAAATGATCGCAGTGTTAATTCCGATCACTTCGCCGGCGAGATTGATCAGTGGACCGCCGCTATTACCCGGATTGATCGCCGCATCAGTCTGCAAAAAATCACCGAAACCATCCACCCGGTTAGGGCGCCCCTTCGAGCTGATAATTCCCTCCGTCACCGTTTCCTCAAACCCAAATGGATTGCCGATCGCCAGCACCATGTCGCCCGCCTGCACCGCGTCGGAATCGCCGAGCTTTAACGGCTTCACGCCCCGCTCATCGATTTTCAGCACCGCCAGGTCGACCTGCTCGTCACTCCCGACCAGCCGCGCCTTTTTCGTCCGGCCGTCGGCGAGCTGCACCTCAATTTCATCCACCTGAGCGACGACGTGATTGTTTGTGATGATGTGACCCTCATTGGTCACGATAACACCCGAGCCGAGGGAGTTTTGCACGAGCGCTTCGTCATTCGGATTGCGAAATTGCCGCGGCCGCCCGAAGAAATACTCGAACGGGTCAAGCGCGTATTGCCGGCGCACCGCAATTTTCTTCGACGTTTTCACACTTACCACCGATGGAATGACATTCGCGACAAGCGTCCGTCGCTGGCGATTGAATTGCTCCAATGTCGCGAGCTGTTTCGGATCGACCGGAGGCGCCGTGGCCAGCGAATATTTTTCGGGGGCGCGTGCCGGCTCGGTCACTCCGCCGCGCTTCATCCGGTAATCGTAAAGCAGGGAAATGCCCAAGCTGACGAGCACGACAAAGAGTAAAAATTTCAGCAGATTCTTCATCAGCTCACGTGAGAGAAGATTTCTCCCTCTCCTTCGACAATCAAATAGCGGAAACGTTGATTCTGCGGCTGGCTCAGCTCTGGATCATCCTCTATTAACTTCAAAGCCGCCGCGCGTGCCTTGCGCATGAGAGGCGCGTCGCGCTTGAGATCGCCTAGCTTGAACTCGGCCAGGCCACTCTGCGCGGTCCCGAGCAGCTCGCCCGGCCCGCGCAGTTCCCAATCAGCTTCGGCAATCTCGAAACCGTTTCCTGTTTTTTCCAGAATGGACAGCTTCGCCAGCGTCTCGGGCGATTTCTCGGGCGTGATCAGCAGACAATGCGAAGTGTGCGCGCCGCGACCGATGCGCCCGCGCAATTGGTGAAGCTGCGACAGGCCAAATCGCTCCGCGTTTTCGATCAGCATCATCGTTGCATTTGGAACATCGACACCGACCTCAATCACCGTCGTGCTGACAAGAGCGTGCGTTTCGCCAGCGCGAAAGCGCTCCATGATCGCCTGCTTCTCTGCCGCCGGCATGCGCCCATGCAGCAGCTCACAGCGAAATGGCCGCAGCCGTTCGCTCCACTGCTCGAACTCGGCCGCGGCAGCCTTGGCCTGAAGTTTGTCATTCTCATCAATGAGCGGATACACAATGTAGGCCTGCCGTCCCGCTTCGAGTTCGCTGCGGAGAACAGTCATTGCCTGCCCAAGTTCATCGCCGTGCAGCACACGTGTATCAATTTTGCCGCGGCCGCGCGGCATTTCATCGATGGTGGAAACATCCAGATCGCCGTAGATGGTCATGGTTAACGTGCGCGGAATCGGAGTGGCCGTCATAACCAGAACGTCCGGCGGCGGCTCGCGAGATGTCAGCCGGGCCCGTTGCGAGACGCCGAATTTATGCTGCTCATCGATGACAGCCAGTCCGAGGTTCGAGAACTCCACACCCTCGTAAAGCAAGGCATGCGTGCCGACAATGATGTGCGGAGCGTCGTCGGGGAAGGCGGGGGCAATACGGGGATCAGCTGTGTTGCCGCGATCCCGGGTAGCGCACGCGTCTCGCGTGCTGGTCGCGGCGTCCCGCCGCGACGAACTTTCCTTGCGCGCAGCATCGTCCTGCGTCCAAACCCATGGGTAATCTTCATTTTGCTTAGCCACTCCCGCGTCCCACGGATTGCGCAGAATGTATTGAAATTTCTCCTTCAAATCGGCATCCGATCGAATGTAGCGATCAAACCTTTCTTTATCCCAAACCTCGCCGCTCTTCCCTTCCGCCTTGTTGATCGCGTGCGCGGAAAACGATTTGATCGAATGCAACAACTCCGCCAAAGGCCAGAACAACACATTTCCATTTTCGCCGCTGCCGTTCGGCCATGGTTGAATGAGAAAATGAACGTGATCGGGCATCACGCACGCGGCGAAAAGCTCATAACGCTCATTGTGAAAATGGAGCAGCGCCTTGAGCACAATCGTGCGGGCATCGGGAGACAAACACCGGCGCATTTTGGTTCCGATCGTCACGGCATATATCGCCCATGGTTTTTCGAAATGCGGAAGACGACGATGAGAATATCGCGCGCACGAGACTGGCTCATCGTCAGAGAAAGACTGTTTCGGCGGCACGCCGAAACCAGCATGCGGAACGCATGCGCTACCCGGACTCTGCCCGCGCGTGAACAGCGGCAGCGGCGCGTTTTCTTCCTGTCGCGAGCCGGTGCGCAACGCGAGATGCAGGCCGAGGGGCTCGAGCCAGCGGCAGAGCAGCGCGTAATGTTGTTCCGCCAGAATCTGTGTCGGGGCCATGAAAGCCGCTTCCGAACCGCTCTCCACCGCAAGCAGCATCGCGGCGATGGCGATCACCGTTTTGCCTGAGCCGACGTCACCCTGAAGGAGCCGATTCATCGGCGCGCCCCGCTCCATATCGCGGCGGACCTCTGTCAGCACCCGCTTTTGCGCGGCAGTCAGTGCAAACGGCAGCGCTGCCAAAAACCTGTCGAGCAACAAACTGTGCGACGGATGCCGTTGCCCGCATCGCATCGCATTCTGCGCGTGCTGCCAGACCATGCGCAGTTGCATTCGGAAAAATTCGCCGAGCACAAGTTGTTCGCGCACCTCTCTCAACTGCTCCTCGCTCTCGGGAAAATGGATGCAGCGCAGCGGGTTCTCACATTCGCCATTCGATAATTCCCGCGGCAGCGGAACTTCAGCCCTGCCAAGCTCGGTTTGCTCCAGCACCCGGAAAATCAAAGCTCGCAGCACGCGCTGCGACACGCCTTCGGTCGCGGGATAAATCGGTGTGATGCGCCGGAAATGAATCGAAAGTTCCTCGTCTTCTTCGATGACTTCGAACTCCGGATGATCGATCACCAGCCGCGCGCCTTTGCGTTTCACCTTGCCGAAAACAACAAGTCGCTGCCCCGTTGCGATCATCTTCGCCACGTAATGCAGGTTGAACCAGCGGCAGGTGAGCGGCTGGCTCAAGGCGTGCGCGCGCTCTTCCTCCAGCACGGCTTCGAAAATCTTGCGGCCACCGAAACGCATCAGCCGCGTTTTCGTCACCTCACCGCAAAGACAAACCGGCGCCACTGTTTCGTCGCTGGGAAAATGACCAAACTCCCGGCGGTCTTCATGCCGGCGTGGATAATGAGTGAGCAGATCGCCGACGGCAGCGATCCGCAGGCGCCGCAGCGCGGTGAGGCGCGGGCGCGGAATCCAGCCCAGCTCCTCCAGCGGCGTCTCCAGTTCCATCAATCAAGCGGCGCCGCGCTCCGCAGCGCCTGCACTTGCAGTTGGATTCGGGTTTCGCCCTCGTAAACATCGGAGCGAATCCGATAAGCGACATCCCACGGCGGCGCCGGCAGCGGCTCGGCGGCGGAATCAAAAAAAATCGCGCGTTGGTGCCAGTTGTTCTGTTTCAATTTCAGCCCGAGATGCCGGTCGCCGAACATGCGCGGCGCCGAGGCCGGCTCGACCGCACGCGAAACAAAGAGCGGCTGCGGATTCTCATTGCCGAATGGCTGGAGCATTTCGTGCCAGTGCAGCAGATCAAAACTCACATCACGCAGCGCGAGTTCCGCATCCAAAAGCAACCGCGGCGTCAGCGCATCTTCAGATAATTGCGCGCGCGTCGCCGCCAGAAAACGTTCGCGAAACTCGGGCATCTTTTCCTCGCGCAAAGCGACACCCGCAGCCATTTCGTGCCCGCCAAATTTGTCCAGCGTGCCGCTGCATTCACGGAGCGCAGCGACAAGCGAACAGCCATCGATGCTGCGCCCGCTCCCCTTGCCGGCGCCCGTGTCATCGAAACCGACGATGATCGTGGGCCGATAATATTTCTTCGAAAGGCGCGACGCGACGATGCCGAGCACACCGGGATGCCAGCCGCGCGCGCCGAGCACAATGGCCGCATCAGTCGCCGGATGGAACTCGTTTGCCAGCTTCTCTTCCGCTTCCGAGACGATGCGTTTCTCCACTTCCTGCCGCTGCCGGTTCTGCGCCTCCAGTTCGAGGGCCAGTTCCTCAGCTTCAAGAGGGTCATTCGTGAGCAGTAATCGCAGCGCTTTCTCGGCCGTGTCCAAACGCCCCGCTGCGTTTAATCTCGGACCAAGGCGAAACCCAATGTCCTCGGGCATGATCGGCGGCTTGACGCCGGCAGCCGCCATAAGTTTGACGATTCCCTGCCGGCGCGACCGCGCGAGGGCCGCCGCTCCGCTTTTCACCAATACGCGATTATCTCCGCGCAAAGGCACAATGTCGGCCACGGTTCCGAGCGCGACCAGATCAAGGGCGGCTTTCAAATCAAAATCAACGCGCCGTCTTTTCAAAAGCGCGTGACAGAGTTTGAACGTGACCCCCGCGCTGCAAAGATAGCGCAGGGATGATTCCGCTGATGCTTTCGGATTAACCAGCAAACAATCCGGCAACTCCGTCTTCGGTTCGTGATGGTCGAGCACGATGACGTCGATGCCTTTTCCCCGCAAAGAAGCGATTTCTCCGAGCGACGATGTGCCGCAATCGACCGCGATGAGTAATTGCGGCTGGTGTTGGCGCAGACAGCGCTCTATTCCATCCCCACTCAGCCCGTAGCCTTCATCGATGCGATGCGGCAAAAACAATCCGGCCCGGCAACCATAGGCGCGCAGCATTTCGGACAAAAGCGCAAGCGAAGTCACCCCATCCACATCGTAGTCGCCGAATAAGACGACCTGTTCCTTTCCATCGATGGCGTGAAAGATCCGCTCAACCGCGTCACCAATCCCGGCGAGCTGGAATGGATCGCCCAGGGTGGAAAGGCGCGGATTGAGAAACCCGCGAACGTCATCGACGCACGAGAAACGTTTCCGTCGCAGCAGCCGCGCGATGCAATCTGAGCCGCACAATTCCGGCCAGGAGAAATCATCGGCGGCGGACAGATCGTCACGCGCAAGAATCCATTTAGGCTGCACCGATTATGTTATGCGCCTGTTTCGGCGTGACAACTGAGCCGTTGCGCGAGTTGCTGCGCATCGAAGGGCGCATGGACCTTGGCGTCATTATCGAAATAAACGAAAAGGTCGCGCGGGCCCGGCGATTGTTTGCGCACAAGCAACTTCGCGTCGCCTGGCTGGCGACCTTTACGCCAGAGCTTGAGCCGCCGCGCCCACCAATCGAGTGCGCTGGCGCTGTATCCGCTGGCATAGAGCTGGGTGTCGCCGTGCAAGCGGCAATAAACAAAGTCGCTCGTGAGGTCTTCCGCGTATGGCCATTTGCCGGCGGTATCGGCGAAAACAAAGGCGACGTTGTACTCGCGCAATAGCTCAAAGAAATCCGGAACCAGGAAGCTGGGGTGACGAATCTCGACGCAGTACCGCAGCGCGGAATCGCTGATGACCGCAAGGAAGGCGCGTGCTTTCAGTTTGTCATTATGTTTCCGGCCAAGCTCTGCCGCGCGCCTGGCGCTTTTTGGCAGCAGCTGGAAAAAATCGCGAAACCGTTGCGCATTCCATCCGAAGTTCGGGGGGAATTGCCACAGGATCGGCCCAAGTTTCTCCTTGAGCGCGAGCACGCCTGAAGCAAAGAAGTTCGCCAGCGGCGCTTGCACATCGCGCAGCTTTTTCATATGCGTGATGAAGCGCGGACCTTTGACGCTGAAAACAAAATCGCGCGGTGTTTCAGCGTGCCAGCGTTGATAGCTCGAGGGCAACTGAAGCGAGTAGAACGAGCCATTAATCTCGATGGAGTTGAATGCGCGTGAGGCGAACTCAAGCTCGCGGCGATGCGGAAAATCTTTCGGGTAAAACACCCCGCGCCAGCCTTTATAATTCCAACCGGAAATGCCGATGCGAACGTCGGCGTTCACACAAGGTTCAGCTCAAATTCGGATGCCACCTTGATTCGGCAGGTAAGTGACTGCCGGTGGAATTCGCGCAGGCCGGCTTTTTCCTGCTTGGCGAATGCAAAATGCAGATGCTCTCGAAAGTAACGGTAGCAGAATTCCGCATCGAACTCACTCTGCTCCCGGATGACGTCGTTGATGCGGTGCAGGTTTTCATCGCGAACTGCTCGCAAGCGATCAGCAATTTCGCTGGCATTGGCGACTTCAGGGCGGACCAGCCAGAGAGCAAAGACGAATGGCAGGCCGGTTAGGTTCTTCCAGTCCTGCGCCAAATCGACGACCCGAACCTCGGGATGCTCTTGCCGGAAGCGGATGGCCTGATCGCCAATGAGCAGCTGCGATTTCGACGGCTGAGAGTCTCCTTCGATGAGGCGCGTTTTCGAATTCCTCGCCAGGAGAAGGCAGCGCAACAATGCAACCGATGTCTCCGATTCTGGATCAACTCTGATCGCTTGAGCGCGCGGCAACTCGCCCGCATGCGTGATGATCACACTGTAAACAGGGCCATCGGCGGAGATGGAAATGCCGTCCACGATGCGATACCGCGGCCGACGCAGGTACTCGATGCTGGAAACCAGCGCCACATCAAGAAAGCCGGAGGCCAGCTTCCGGCACAATGCCGCGGGGTGATCAAAATCGACCGGACCAAGCCAGCCGCGGATGAGTGGCCGCGCGTTGAGGTATTTGACGCAGCCGATGCGGGGTGTGCTCATTTATTTGTCATCCCGGGCGACAGCCGATGGATGCGGCGAAAGATACAGTTAACTTGGCTGGGATTGAAAGCCTGGCCTTGGCCGCGTTGCAGCTTCGACTCCGCTGCGCTGCGCTCTGAATAACAACTTTATTTAGGCGCAGACAAGCTCCGGCACTCCGCGGCCCACTCCGCGTGGCTCGACCAGGCGATAATGGCTGTCGCGCTGACGCGGGATGCGGCCGGCTTCGCGGATGGCATGTTCTAAGGCGGCGACCGTCTGTTCCTGCGGCGTTTTCGCGCCGGCCATGTGGAAAATTTTCTCTTCCATGATGGTGCCGTGCAAATCGTCGACGCCATATGCAAGCGAGACCTGCGCCAGCGGCAAACCCATGCTGACCCAGTAAGCCGTCAGATGATCGATGTTATCGAGGTAAATGCGACTGACCGCGAGATTGCGCAGCTGCTCGACGGCGCTGGCGGCTTTGACGTGGGCGAGAATGGTCGTCTGCGGCTCAAAAGCGAAAGGGACAAAGCCGATGAAACCGCCTGTTTCATCCTGCAATTCGCGCAAGCGTCGCAAATGATCCACGCGCTGCTCAAGTGTTTCGACGTGGCCGTAAAGCATGGTGCAGGTGCTGCGCCGGCCCATGCCGTGCCAGATCCGGTGCACTTCGAGCCATTCCTCCGCGCTCTCCTTTCCGCGACAAATCTCATCGCGCACAGCGGGGTCAAAGATTTCCGCGCCTCCGCCAGTGAGTGAGCCAAGGCCGGCATCCGCTAAGATCTCCAGCGTATCGCGAATCGACATTTTGAAAATGCGATGCGCGAGATGGCGAATTTCGATGGCCGTGAACGCTTTGATGTGCAGCTCGGGGTCGAGCGCGCGCAAGCTGCGGAGCAATTCGAGGTACCACTCCTTTTTCAACGTCGGATGCAATCCTCCCACCATGTGTACCTCGGTGATCCCGAGCGCCAGGGCATCGCGGACCGCGCTGACAATTTCATCCAGCGCGCGCTCGAAGGCGTGGGCATCACGCTTACGCGCGGCAAAGGCGCAGAACTGGCAGGAGAGAATGCAGATATTGGAGTAATTAATGTAGCGGTTGAGAATGTAGCTGGCGAACTCGCCGCTCTTGCGCCGGCGCACTTCGCTCGCCAGCATGCCGAGGGCGTTCAGGTCAGCAGAACGATAGAGATGGAGGGCATCACTCTCGCTGATACGCTGCTGCCCTTCCACTTTCTCGGCAATGGCCCGCAGTTGGTCGGGGATGAGCCGGTGATTCATTGGAAAAATCGGGCGGAGCGGAGCATTAGTAGGACGATGCACGTTCCTCGAAATTCATGCAACCAAAACGACCCGTCCTCGAGACGGTGTCACCTTTTTTGCACGAATAACCACCGCTGCGGCTTCGTCGGTCTTCTCTAATGTCGGAGGCCGGACGAGACGACGCGACCTTGATGGCATACGTCGCGCGCGGGGATACTGCTGCATTTCAACAACTGGTGGAACGTCATCAGACGCTCGTCATTGGCACGGTTGCGCGCATGCTCGGCAGCAACTCGGACGTGGAAGATGTGGCGCAGCAGGTCTTCATGCGGGTGTGGAAAAGCGCACCCCGCTACGTCCCGGCCGCGAAGTTCACCACCTGGCTTTTGACTATCACGCGGAACCTCGTTTTCAATGAAGTGCGGCGACGGAAACGCCATCCCGCCGAGACCCTCGATGTTCACCAGGGCGAGGAATCGCTTCCGCTGCCCGATCGACACGGGCGCACACCCGACCAGAAGCTGCTCGATGACGAGATGCAGCGCGCAGTGGACAAAGCCATTCAGACATTGCCCGAGAAGCAGCGCCTGGCTGTCATCCTACGACGCTACGAAGAGAAGAGCTATGAGGAGATTGCGCAGGTCCTGGAGCTCTCAGTTCCGGCGGTGAAAAGCGTTCTTTTTCGCGCACGCACAGAATTGCGCGCCGCGCTCAAGCAATATTTAACCGAGTGAGTTCGCGCAAACTCCGGGGAGAGCACGCGGGCCGCGTGCGCTCCCCGGAAATCTTATCCGCGATATCCGCGTAGTGCGCGGTTCTGCTCGCTGGATAAAAGAAAGGGCGAACGCCGCCAGGCGTCCGCCCCATCTCAACCCCACAATGGCTTAATCGGACAGTCTAAAAATCGCGATCCTTTGCCGAGCTCTTGAATTGCACATCAATCGCGCTCGCGCCGGCCGGCGGCGGGGCTGCACCGGGTTTTGGGTAGTCAGCCACGTTCTGGCGGTTACTGGTGGGCACGAGCCGCACCGCGCCTTTGGCGTTGTTTCGCCAGCCGTTCGGGTCGGCGTATTCCTCACCGACATGGCGCAGGCCGCTCACCTGATCTTCGAGACCGGTGCCGTAGCGTGAGTCGATGATGGTGGGGGTAACAAATACGAGTAAGTTGCGCTTTGTGCGCGCGTTCAGGCGCTCCTGAAAGAAATAGCCGAGCAGCGGAACATCGCCAAGAATGGGCACCTTGGTGCGACCTTTTGTATTCTCATCCTGAATGAGGCCGCCGATAGCCAAAGTGTCACTGCTCTTTATCAATACATTCGATTCCAGTGAACGTGTGTCGATAATCGGACTAAGAACATTTGCTCCGGCAAATACAAAGCTGGCGTCGCCGACTTTGTTGCTAATCTCAGGTTTGACTGCGAGGGTGATGAAGTTGTCTTTGTTCACGGACGGGCGTACGAGCAGCGTGTTGCCAAACTTTTTGTCCTGGAATCCTCCGAACACTGCAGTCGCAGTCTGCTCGTTGAAATTCAGCTGCGGCACGGGTTGAGCCCGGGAGATCTCAATTTTTGCCTGTTGATTGTCAGCAGTGACAATTCGTGGATTGGCAAGGAATTCTGCGTCGGCGTCCTCGTTCAGGAGGCGAAGGGTGAGGGACATTTGCGGCACACTCAGGATGGCGAAGGAATTTTGCGGGATGGCTGCGAGGTGACCAAGACTGCCCAACAAGTTGTGATTTACGTCCGCGCCAAGAGCAAGACCGTTAGTTGGTATGTTTCCACCCGGCTTGGCGGTGGATTCGTTGTACCCACCATAGGAAACAGTTTGTGGATTTGATGAACCACCAAGTACACCTCCCCAGTTGATCCCATAGCTCTGCTTGGGGTTCGCCGTCACTTCTACCAGGCGCGCCTCGATCATCACCTGCTTGGTGGGCTTGTCGATTGTGACCAGCATCTTGCGGATGTTATCGATATTGCTGCGGGTCTCGCGGAAGAAAATGGTGTTGGTGCGCTCGTCGATCTGCGGCGGATCTTTGCTCGCAAGCTGCGAGGCGATGAGCGCGGCAACGTCCTTCGCGCGCGAGTAACTGAACTGATAATTATCGCTCTCTGTCGGCTCTTTCGCGCGTTCGGCCTCAGTCTTGACGTAGTAAACGTTGTCGATCTTGTCCATGAAAAGCCCTTTGGCTTTGACAATGATGGCGATGGCCTCAAGCGCGCTCACATCCTCCAGCCGCATTGTCACAGTGGAATCCTTCGGAAGTTGATCGCTCACGACCATGTTGATCTTGGCCTGGCGCGCGAGCAGCCGCAGTACCTGGCCCACGTCGTCACCTTGAAACTCACGCACGCCGACACCGCCGGCTTCAACGGCCGAGTCAGGAGTTGTTCCGGGCGCGGCGGCTGGATTGATGGTGTTGGTCGTGCTCGTAGTCGTGTTAATCGGCGGAGCCGTATTGGCAGGCGCAGCTGTGCCAGTGGTGGCCTGCACCACCGTCATGGCCGCGGGGCTGGTTGCCGAGCTCGCTGTTGCCGCCGGAGCAGTTGAAACAGTCGCGCTCGTGGTTGCATTGCTACTGGCCGGGGCAGGCGTGCTCGCGTTCTGCGCCAGAGAAACGAGACTGCCCGCGAGGAAGAGCGCCGCTCCCCAGGCGAGTCTGTAAATGAAATTTGCCATGGTGTGGTTGGGTAAGGAGAAGTGCGCAATGGTCTAAAGCAGGAAGCAGACCAGCCCTTGAATGCGGGCTTCAGCAGCGCACGCGGAATGCTTTACGCGACGCTCGTCATCCTAACCAAAGTGGGCCGCGCCCCGCGGGAAGTTTAGTTCAAATTGGCGCTGTGGGAGCGCTCAACTGCCGCTCCGGGATAACAGCGCCGTGCACTCAGGCACAGCAAGACCCGCTAGGCCAAAGCGGGCCCAAAATATAGATCACGGCCGTTCCTCCGGCTCGATGACGCGGCCGCGCACTCGTTTAATCTGCGTGTGGTGCGTGAGCACGTGCACCCGGCCGTCGCTGCCGCGGAAGAATGCGCTGAGCAGCCAGCTGACGATGCTGATGACAAGGGCGCCAAGCACGGCGCTGCCGAACCCGTCCACATGAAAACCGGCAACGATTCCCGGAACAATCCACAACATGAAGCCGTTCACGATGAAGATAAACAGGCCGAGCGTCAGCAGGATCAATGGAGCACTCAGGATCAAGAGCACGGGGCGTAAAAATGCATTCAGGATGCCAAGCAGGAGGGCCGCGAAAATCAGCGCTGTCGAGGAATCGTAACGAATGCCTGGTTGCAAAAGCCACGCCGCCACCATCACAGCCACGGTGGTAATGACCCAGCGAAAAAGGAAGTGGCGCATTCGCCACGCTAATCAATGCTTTGCCGCGCGCCAACAAAAGCGCTTGCCAAGCAAAAGCCTCCGCGTATGCGGTAATGCACAAATGCCACGGAAGAAAAAAGGTCCGGAGAAAGAGAATCAACCACTTAATAATGGCGGCAACGGTGTCACCGAGGACGGCAGCGCTCTGGAGAAGCCGGCCACCAGAAAGAGAGCGCCGCGCAAGCGCCTCAAGAGCGCGGCGAAGGTTGAACCGGCGGCGCCGCAAATCAGCGATGAGGCCGTCCGGCTCCGGGCATATTTCATCGCGGAAGAGCGTGCCCGGCGAGGCCTGCCCGGCGATCAGCATTCCGATTGGGTGGAAGCGCGCCGGCAGTTGATGGCGGAGCTTGGCTAGCCCGCGGCTTCGATCTGGGGAACGATCTCCCGCACTTTTTGCAGCAGCCGCTGCATGCCGAATGGTTTCGGCAGAAAAGCGCGCACTCCTGGTTCTTTCAACAGCTCCTGCGCACGCTCATCCTGGCCGCGGCCAGAAATTAAAATGAGCGGCGGCACCACCAGGGGCGGATTTACGTGATTATAAACTTTTCCGATGAGCGCGAACAACATCGCGCCATCGATCATCGGCATGGAAAAATCGAAGATGAAAAGCCGGTAGCGTTTTTTTAGCGCGAGCTCGAAACCGTATTCGGCACTGGGAGTGGCATCCACTTCACACCGGAAGTGATGGGCCAAGGCTTCGCGGATGAGCCGGGTGAGCGCAATATCATCGTCGACCACGAGAATGCGTTTGGTCTCGCGCTCGCTCATGGCAACGGTTGCGCCAAAGAGCGCTCTGTTTCAAGTTTTCGCTGACGGATGAGCGCGAACGAGAGTGAACTGGCCGCCGCTTTGCGTGAACGTCTCGCCATCATTGCGGATGAAGCGAGCCGCCGCGACCCGCAGGCGCACACCAAGCGGCTGCGCGACATCTCCGATCGCATCGAGCAAATTAGCAAGGCGCTGCCCCGGCCTCTCAATCCGCAGCTGGCGCATTATCTTTCCCGCCGCAGCTACGATAAAGCGCTCGAGCTTATCGATTCTACCGCGAATACAACTCGACGATGAGCTGCTCGTTCACCATCGGTTGAATTTCTTCGCGTGAGGGGATTCTGGCGACCCGGCCTTTTACCGCGTCGCGATCGACGGTAAGCCAATCGGGCACGGGCACGATCTGCGTCAGCTCCAGGTTGCGCAAAGCCAGCTGGCGTGATTTCGGTTTCTCCTTCACCGAGATTTCATCGCCCGCTTTCACATTGTACGAAGAAATGTTGACGCTGCGTCCATTGACGAGGACGTGACCATGGGAAACGAACTGCCGCGCCGCGCTCCGGCTCGTCGCCAGTCCCAGCCGAAAGATGACATTGTCCAATCGTGTCTCAAGCAACTGCAAGAGCGTCTCGCCCGTGACGCCGCGCTTGCGCAACGCGCTTTGAAAAATGCGGCGAAACTGCCGCTCCAGCAGGCCGTATTGATAGCGTAACTTCTGCTTCTCACCCAAGGCGATCGCGTAGTCGGACTGCTTTCGGCGCGACCCTTTCGGTCCGTGCATTCCGGGCGGATAATTCTTTCGCTCAAGCGATTTGGAAGGCCCAAAGAGGGGCACGCCATAGCGGCGGCTCACTTTCGTTTTCGGTCCGGTGTATCTGCCCATGAGGAAAAGCGTGATCGGTGATCAGTGAATAGTGAGCGGAATCAAACGCGGCGTTGCTTGGGCGGGCGGCAACCATTGTGCGGCACGGGAGTGACGTCGCGGATGACCGTCAATTCCAGACCGATGGCTTGCAACGCGCGCACGGCTGATTCGCGCCCGGCACCAGGCCCTTTCACCAGCACTTCCACTTCTTTGAGGCCGTGACCCATCGCCTGCCGCGATGCATCCTGCGCCACCATTTGCGCGGCGTAAGCGGTGCTCTTGCGCGAGCCTTTGAAGCCGACTTTGCCCGCACTCGACCAGCCAATCACGTTGCCGTTCATATCGGTGATCGTCACGATGGTGTTGTTAAAAGTGGCAAGAACGTGTGCCACTCCATTGTGAACATTCTTGCTTCCCTTCGCCTTGATGATCTTCGGCTGCTCCACTGCGTCGGCGCTGAGCGAAAGATTCTCCGGCGGAGGAGGAGCCGCTGGAGCTTGCTCTTTCTGAGCTTTGGGCGCGGCCTTTTTCTTCGGCTCCGCTGGCGCCGTTGCCGCGCCGGCTTTGCCTGCATTCTTCTCCGGCTTGGGCGCCTCAGCTTTTTTCGAATCGTTCTTTGTTTCAGCCATCGTTAAACTTTCCCTGCTTTGGCATCCTTGTTGCGGATTACGCCCACGGTTTTGCGCGGTCCTTTCCGGGTGCGCGCGTTCGTGCTCGTCCGTTGGCCGCGAACGGGCAAGCCGCGCCGATGCCTCAGGCCGCGGTAGCAATTGATCGCCTGCAGACGCTTCAGGTTTCCCTGCACCTCGCGCCGCAGGTCCCCTTCGATGGGCATCTTGTTACTCGTGATCGTCTGGATGATCTCATTCAATTGCTGCGGGGTGAGGTTTTTCGCCCGCGTATTCGGATCGATATTCGCTTGCTCCAAAATCCGCTTCGCCGTCGTCAATCCGATTCCGTAAATATAAGTGAGCGACGCTTCGATGCGTTTCTCCGGCGGAATCTCCACTCCAAGTAATCTAGGCATACTGTTAAGCGATAACTGCGCGCGAGCTTCAGCCTTGCCTCTGCTTGTGCCGCGGGTTCTTGCACACCACGCGCACCACATTTTTGCGCTTCACAATCTTGCAAGCTTCACAAAGTCGTTTCACTGATGGTCGCACTTTCATAAATCCACGAGACGAAAAACCCGGAAGCGAATCCGCGTCATTTCTGGCGGTAAGTGATCCGCCCCTTCGACAAATCGTAGGGCGAAATCTCTAGCATAACTTTGTCTCCAGGCAAGATGCGAATGAAGTGGAGCCGCATTTTCCCTGAGATGTGCGCCAGCACCTGGTGGCCATTGGCCAGCGCTACCCGGAACATCGTGTTCGGCAGCAGCTCCACCACTGTGCCTTCTACTTCAATTGCGTCTTTCCGCGCCATGTCAGGATTTCCGGCTCCCCCTTTGTAATCAAAACCGTATGCTCGTAGTGCGCTGAGGGCATCCCGTCCGCCGTGCACGCCGTCCAACCGTCATCGAGCAGTCTGACGGATGCTGTGCCCATATTAATCATTGGCTCGATCGCCAGCGTCATTCCGGCCTTCAGTCTCGGCCCGCTCTCGCGCCGCCCGTAATTCGGCACCTGCGGCTCCTCATGCAGTTTGCGCCCGACGCCATGCCCGACAAATTCGCGCACGACATTGAACTGATTTCGCCGCGCTTCATCTTCGATCTCGGCGCCGATGTCTCCAAGCCGCCGGCCCTCGCATGCCATGCCAATCGCGCGCTCGAGCGCCTTCTCCGTGACGCGCAAGAGCCGTTCCGTGCGATCGTCGATCACACCTACCGGCACCGTCATGGCGGTATCGCCTACCCAGCCCTCGCGCACCACTCCGATGTCGAGCTTCACGATGTCGCCGTACTGGACACGCCGCTGACTGGCGATGCCATGAATGACCTCATCATTAAGCGAGATGCAGATGTTGCCAGGAAACACCCGGTGTCCTAATCGGTACCCGAGAAAAGCGCTCTTGACGCCGGCTTCCGCCATCATGTCCGCCGCCGCTTCATCTACCTCTTTTGTGGTGATGCCCGGGCGAATGATCTCAATTACTCGCTCCAGAACATCACTCGCCACCCGGCAGGCCAGCCGCATCTTCTCCGCTTCCTTCGCGCTTTTGATCGGGATCATGCCGCGCCCATCAAACGCGAGAGGTCCTGAAACACGGTCTCGCGGTCGCGATTTCCATCGATGCGGTGGAGCGTGCCTGCCTTTTCGTAAAACGCAGCCAGCGGCTCCGTCTTGGCGTGGTATTCCTGGAGCCGCCTCTGCAAAACCTCGATTTCGTCGTCATTGCGCCGCACCAGGGGCCCTTCGCAATAAGGACAAATCGGGCGCTCGGAAAAATTTCCCGCCGTTGTGCTCGTGACGAACCCGCAACTGCGGCACTGCAATCGGCCAGAGATGCGCTCGCTCACGGTTTGATCAGACACTTCCAGCCAGATGGCCAAATCGAGCGGGGTCCGGTGCCGCTCCAAAGTTAACTTTAAGCTCTCCGCCTGCGGTACCGTGCGCGGGAAACCGTCGAAGACGAAACCGTGCGCACCGTGCAATCGCAGCCAGTCTTCAATCAGCTTCACGATTGTCGCATCCGGAACAAGGCCGCCATGCTGGATGATCTCCGCCGTTTCCAATCCCAGCGGGGTACCGAGATCCATTTCCCGCCGCAAGATCGCACCGGGCGATGTGACCGGAATCCCGAACTGGCGCGTGATCATCTCCGCCTGTGTCCCCTTGCCAGAACCAGGTGCGCCCAGGAGAACAAGCCGTTTTTTCACTCAGCGGCCGTAAAGGAAAATGGCAACTCCGCTGATGACAAGCACTGCAATGGCCACATAGAGCCACATTAATGTGCCTTCTGCCGCAGCGTCGCCGCGGTTGTAAGCCGCGCGCGCGTCGAACGAGCGTCCCCGGATTCGCCCTTTCCGCAGAAATCCGTCGTAATGCCGCTGGATCAGATGCGTCTCCACCTGTCGCATGGTGTCGAGCATGACGCCCACGATGATGAGCAGGCTTGTGCCGCCGAAAAATTGGGCCGTGATCTGCGGCACGCGCAATCCCTGACTGAGCAGGCCTGGAAGCACCGCGATGAGCGTTAAGAAAACCGCGCCCGCAAAGGTCAGCCGCGTCATGGTAAAATCGAGAAAATCTGAAGTGGGCTTGCCCGGTCGCACGCCTGGGATGTAGCCACCATGTTTCTTCAGGTCATCGGCGATTTGGGCCGGCTGAAATTGCGTTGCGACCCAGAAGTAGCTGAAAAAAAAGATCATCGCCGCCAGCAAAGTGTAATGCAGCCAGCCTGTTTGCATCAGGTCAATGATTTGTTTGGCTGTGCGGCTGTCCTTAAAAGCCCAGCCCACAATCGTCGTCGGAAACAGCATAAGCGCCCAGGCGAAGATTATCGGCATTACGCCGGCATAATTCACTTTCAGCGGCATGAAGGTCGATTGCCCGCCGTACATTTTCCTGCCCACCACTCGCTTGGCATACTGAACCGGGATCTTGCGCATACCCTGGGTGATCGCGATTACGGCCGCGATGACGAAGAAGAGGAACAAAATCATCAAGACGAGCACCATTGGGTTCATCTGGCTGGCGGCGCCTTCCCCACTCGGGACGAATGTTTTCCATGCCTGCGCGAGGGCCGCCGGCAGCCGTGCGACGATACCGACGGTGATGATCAATGAAATGCCGTTGCCGATTCCACGTTCCGTGATTTGGTCGCCAAGCCACATCAGGAAGAGCGTCCCCGCCGTCAGCGAGATGACTGTCACCATCCGAAATGTCCAGCCTTGATCATCCACCAGCGGAATTCCCAAGCGGTTAATCGTCTCCGGGATACCCCCCAGCACAGTGTGATACGCTTCCGGGTGCTGGAAAGAGATCGCGAGCAGGTACGCCTGGAAAATGCAAAGCGCTACCGTGGCGTAGCGGGTGTACTGCATGATCTTCTGCCGGCCGCCATCTTCACGCGCCAGCCGCCCGAGCTGCGGCACGACCGCCGTCAAAAGCTGAAGCATGATCGACGCGCTGATGTAAGGCATGATGCCGAGGGAAAAAATCGCGCAGTTCTCCAGCGCGCCGCCGCTGAAAAGATTGAAAAGCGCAGCCACGCCACCGCTTTTGTCCGCGGTGCTGCGGAACCACTCCTGCAAGACCATCTGGTTCACACCCGGCGTCGTAATGGCCGCGCCGAGTCGCACGATGACGATGATCGCGAGAGTGAACAGAATCCGCCGCCGCAGCTCCGGTATTTTTACGGTGTTGAGGAACGCCGTCAGAGCCGGCGGCCCCGATAAACCCGAGCGCCGCGCCGTCGTTCGAAGCCGCTCCGGTTCGCGGACCTTTGCAGTTGTCAGATCAGGCATAAGCGCCGTTTACTTTCGTGCCGTTTTCTTCTTCGCCTTTTTTAAACTCGATTTCGGCGAGGAATTTTTCCTGTCTTTGCTGGCTTCTTCCTCCTTCTGCTGACCTGCGCGATTCGCTCGCCTCGCTTCGGGCAGCGCAATCGTTCCTCCCGCCTTTTCAATCTTCTCCCGAGCGGATGCGCTCACCTTGTCTGCGTGAATTGTCAGCGCCTGTTTTAACTCGCCATCGCCAAGAATCTTCACACCGAAAAAATTACCTCGGATTAAATTCGCCTGCCGCAGCGATGCTTCGTTCACCACCGAGCCGTTCTCGAATCGTGCCAGGTCGGACAAATTCACCACGGCGTAATTCTTGTGGAAAGCTGCATTATTGAACCCGCGCTTCGGAAGCCGTCGAATCAGCGGCATCTGTCCACCCTCGAACCCGAGTCGAAGGCTTCCGCCCGAGCGCGCCTTCTGCCCTTTGTGGCCTTTGCCGCTGGTTTTGCCGTGGCCGGAGCTTTCGCCGCAGCCGAGTCGCTTGACCCGATGCCGCGCGCCTGGTCGAGGCCGTAAATTATGAAGCCGCAACATTGTTCACCTTTCCATCCGCCGGCGCAGCGGCATGGGGACGAATCCCGCGCACCTTCAAAATCTCATCGCGTCGCCGCAAATTCCGCAACGCTTCGATGGTCGCTTTGACCACGTTGGCGTGATTGCTCGAGCCAAGCGATTTCGCCAAAACATCGCGAATCCCGGCCGCTTCCACCACCGCGCGCACGCCGCCGCCGGCAATCACGCCCGTCCCTGGCGAGGCCGGGCGAAGCAAAACGCGTCCACCCCCAAATTCCCCGATGGTTTCGTGCGGAATCGTGTTCTCGTGCAGGGAAACTTTTTCCATCGATTTGCGCGCCGCGTCCGAAGCTTTGCGGATCGCCTCCGATACTTCATTGGCTTTGCCAAAACCGACGCCCACCGTGCCATCGTGATCGCCCGCGACAATGAGCGCGCTAAAGCTAAAGCGGCGGCCGCCCTTCACCACTTTGGCGCAGCGGTTAATGAAGACGACTTTTTCCGTCATATCGCCCCGTGCCGCCGAGCTTTTGTCGGTTTGACGCTCCTGCCTTCGTCCGCCGTGTTGTTGCTGCGCCATCTCTAAAATTTCAATCCGCTTTCACGGGCCGCGTCCGCCAGCGCTTTGACTTTGCCGTGAAAAATGAACCCGCCGCGATCAAAAACCACGCGCTCGATGCTTTTCTCCCGCAACTTTTCCGCGATCTCTTTTCCCACTCGTTGCGCGGTCGCACGATTGGCCGCTGTCTTTCCGTTCTGCTTTCCCAGCGTTGAGACGGCGGCGAGCGTCTTCCCCGCCTCGTCATCGATGGCCTGGGCATAAACGTGCCGGCCAGAAAAATGCACGGCCAGCCGCGGCCGCTCCGCTGTTCCGCTCACCTTTTTGCGTATGCGCGTGTGAATACGCCGCCGCGCTGCCTTCCGATTAGTCGCCATTACTGGACCGTTTTTCCTTCCTTGCGGCGAATCTGCTCACCGGCGTAGCGCACCCCTTTGCCCTTATACGGCTCGGGCGGATAGAAGCGCCGGATGTCAGCCGCCACCTGGCCGACGAGTTGCTTATCGATCCCGCTAATGGCGATCTTGGTGTTCTCCGTCACCGTGATTTTGATCTCTTTTGGAATGGAAAACAAAATCGGGTGGGAAAATCCAAGCGAAAGATTCAGCGTTTGCCCTTGCACGGCCGCCTTGAACCCGACGCCTTCAATTTCCAAATTCTTTGTGAAACCTTCGCTCACTCCGCGCACCATGTTGTTAAGGAGCGCGCGCGACAGCCCATGCAGCGCTTTCACACTGCGCGTCTCGGCGGCACGAGCTAACGAGACGTGGTTGTTCTCTATTCTCGCCGAAATCTCGCGCGGCAATTTCCAGCTCAGCTTTCCCTTCGGACCTTCCACCGCCACCGCTCCGTCGTCCCCGACGTTCACCTTCACCTTCTCCGGCAGTGGGATTGTTTTATTTCCGATGCGCGACATAACTTTACCAAACGTAAGCCAGCAATTCGCCGCCTACTTTTTGCCGTTTCGCTTCCCGGCCCGATAAAACACCACGCGAGGTCGAGAGAATCGCGATCCCCATTCCGCCGAGCACCCGCGGAACTTCATCCGCACCCACGTAACGCCGCAAACCGGGCCGGCTCACCCGTTTCAATCCCGTGATCGCGCTGCTGCGGTCCACCAGCTTGTTTGTAATTTTGATACGGGGATGAGCTTCGGTGCGATCGAGTTCGTAATCGCTGATGTAACCTTCATCCTTTAAAATGCGCGCGATCTCGGCCTTGATTTTCGAGTAGGGCACAAAGAGCTCCGGCTTCTGCGCGCGCGCTCCGTTGCGCACGCGCGCCAGTAAATCAGCGATGGGATCGGTTACGGTACTCATCTCAAGTCAGGCTGCTTGCGCGGCCGGCTTTCTCGCGCGATCGCTGAACGGCATTCCCATTTCGCTGAGCAGCGATTTGGCTTCCTCGTTCGTGCGAGCGGTGGTCACGATTGTAACATCAAATCCGATGTTGCGCTTGATTTTGTCCAGCTCCACTTCGGGGAAGATCGATTGGTCCGAAACGCCCAGCGTGTAGTTGCCGTGCCCATCAAAGCCTCGCGGCGAAACTCCACGGAAATCACGAATGCGCGGCAACGCCGCTTTGATCAGCCGCTCCAGGAACTCATACATGCGTTCCCCCCGCAGCGTAACTTTCGCCCCGATCGCCTGGTCTTTTCGCAGCTTAAAATTCGAAATGCTTTTCTTCGCGCGAGTTTCCGCCGGGCGCTGACCGGTGATAAGCGCCAGTTCCGTTTTCGCATCCTCCAGGGCCTGCTTCACGTCCGCCTGCGAGCCAACCGAAGTATTGATCACCACCTTCTCCACCTTCGGCACCTCGTGCACATTCTTATAGCCGTGCTGCTGCTGCAGCGCCGGCATCACCCGCTCTTTGTACTCTTTGTAAAATTCGTTCTCCATTTTCCAGCTCTCAGTCAGCCCTTTTCTTCTGGCATTCCCGGCGAAGTCAAGAAATCCCGTTGCCCGATCTTTGACTTAACTTCCGCCGGATCCATCGCGTGTCGCACAGGATGAGTTAGCCCTTTCCCTTTTTCGTCTCCTTTTTTGCCCCTCTCCGTTTCTTCTCGGTCTTCTCGACCAATCGCACGTTGGAAATATGAATCGGCCCTTCCCGCTCCGCGATCTTTCCTTGTGGATTATCCTGCGACTTTCGCAAATGCCGCTTGATAATTCGCACTCCTTCAATGAGCACGCGCTGCTTCTTCGGCAGCACTTGTAAGATCTTCCCGCTCGATCCGCGGTAGTTTCCCGAGATCACCTCCACGTTGTCTCCCTTCTTCACGTGAAATTTGATCCGATTCATAATACCTCCGGCGCCAGCGACACGATCTTCATGAAATTTTTCTCCCGCAGCTCCCGCGCGACCGGCCCAAAGATGCGGGTCCCACGCGGATTCAGGTCCTTGTCGATGATGACAATCGCGTTCTTGTCGAACCGGAGCAGCGATCCATCGTCCCGCTTCACCGGTTGCTTCGTCCGCACCAGCACCGCCCGAACCACCTCTCCCTTCTTTACCGTTCCCGTCGCACTCGCTTCCTTCACATTTGCGGTGATGACATCGCCGATGCGCGCGTAGAGAGTGGCCTTGCCGATGACGCCAATCATCGTCGCCATGCGCGCGCCGGTATTGTCAGCCACATCCAGCCTGGAACGAATCTGCACCATTTTATTTCCCCATCACTTCCACTAATCGCCACCGTTTTAACTTGCTCAGCGGTCGCGTTTCCATGATGCGTACGGTATCGCCTTCCTTTGCCTTGTTCTCCTCATCGTGCGCGTAAAACTTTTTTATCTGCTTCACGATTTTCCCGAATTTCGGATGCGGCACTCGCGTCACCGCACGCACCACAATGGTCTTGTTCATTCCGCTCGAGACGACCTCGCCCACACGCGTCTTGCGCGTCCCGCGCGTCTCACCCGTGCTCCTGCTCGTCATCGTGCTCGTGCTCGAAGCCTCGGCTTCTACGCTCTGGTTCTGTTCCACCATAAAACTATTTCTCGTTAGCTTTCTTCCTCCGCATCGAAAGCACCGTCTCGATCCGCGCCACATCGCGCCGGAGCAGACGCAAGCGGCTCGGCTGCTCCAATTGCCCGCTTTGCTGCTGCAACCGCAGATGCAAACTCTCCTGCCGCAGGTCGCGCTTCTTCGTCACAAGCTCGTCCATGCTCATCTCGGCGATCTCTTTGATTTTCATCCTTTGTTACGCGGCCACGTGATGCCGCGTTAAAAACTTCGTTCGCACCGGCAATTTGTCGGCCGCCAATCGCAACGATTCTCGCGCGACCGATTCCGGCACGCCATCTAGCTCAAACAAGATGTTCCCCGGCTTCACCGTGGCCACCCAAAATTCAGGCTGACCCTTGCCCTTTCCCATTCGCGTTTCCGGCGGACGCGATGTGACCGATTTGTCCGGGAAGATGCGAATCCAAAGCTTGCCTTTGCGCTTCATGTTGCGAGTCAAGGCCACGCGCGCTGCTTCGATTTGAGTGTTCGTGATCCATGCCCGTTCCAGCGTTTGCAGACCGAATTCGCCGAAATCAATGCGAAGATTGCGCGAAGCGGTCCCCTTACGGCTGCCCCGCTGCGTCTTGCGATACTTTACTCTTTTCGGCATCAACGGCATGGCGATTCTCCTTTAAGCAGTTGCTTCAGCTGGAGCTGGTGGTGGCGGCGGGGGCGTGGCCGAGGCCTCGGCAGCCTCTTCCTTCTTACAAATCCAGCACTTCACTCCGATCTTCCCGTAAACCGTGTTGGCCTCCGAAAACCCATAGTCGATTCCGGTGCGCAAAGTGTGCAGCGGCACCTTCCCTTCGCGATACCATTCCGACCGGGAAATCTCCGCGCCGTTGAGCCGCCCGGAGCTGCGCAGCCGGATGCCGAGCGCGCCGAAATCCATCGCCGTCTGCACCGCTTTCTTCATGGCGCGACGGTAGGCTATGCGGCGCTCGATTTGTAGCGCCACATTTTCCGCTACCAACTGCGCGTCCAGCTCCGGCGTTTTGATCTCCTGGATGTCGATCTTGATCTGTTTGCCTTGCGCCATCTTCGAGATCTCCTCTGTCATCTTCTCGATCTCAGCGCCTTTGCGGCCGATGACAATTCCAGGCCGCGCCGTGTGAATCGTTACGCGGATGGAGTTCCACGCCCGCTCGATCACGATCTTGGATACCGCCGCGAACTGGAGCTTCTTCTTCACGTAATTGCGAATTTCGATGTCGCTGTGCAAAAACTCCGGCAGTTCCTGCGGCGAGGCGTACCAGCGCGAACGCCAGTCGCGATTCACGCCCAGCCGGAAACCGATTGGATTAACTTTTTGTCCCATAAATTTCTAAGCTGTCATCCTGAGCAAAGGTAACCGGCGGATTCGTAATTTCTGCCTTCCAGCTTCAGGCCAAGCAAAAAAAGACGCGAGATTCTTCGCTTCGCTCAGAACGACAATCTGCATTAGTGCTTCTCCTTCCGCGTGCGTTTTGGCTTCTTGTCGGACTTTCCCTTAGCCGTCGCGCCATCCTTCTTCTTCGCCGCTTTCTGCGCGGCCTTTCGCTGCGCGCGCGTCTCGATCTTGATCTCATCCGTCAGGACGATGCGAATATGACTTGTTCTCTTCAGGATTCTGGAGCCGCTGCCGCGCGCGCGCGCCATCATCCGCTTTATCGTCGGCCCCTCGCCCACCACGGCTTCTTTCACCACCAGGCCATCCACTTTGAGGTTGGCGTTATTCTCCGCGTTGGCCACGGCGCTCTTCAGTGTTTTGTTAATAAGCGCGGCCGCTTTCTTCGGGCTGTAGGCGACCACATCGAGCGCCGCCGATACGGGCAGTCCCTGTATCTCGCGTGTAACTTCGCGCGCCTTGAACGGCGAAATCTTCGCGTAGCGATATGTCGATCGTACTTCCATCTGATGTCGTTTAAGCGTTGAAGAGTTGCCGCGCTGCAGCGGCTCTTCTTCTCCGCTCCAACCCTTCAACTCTTTAACGCTTCTCTTCTCTACTTCACACTCACATCCCGGCGAGCATCGACCTCAAGTCGATCACCAACCTTGATCTTCTCTTTCCCAGATTCCTGAATGACCGCGCCGCAGATTCTTTCCCGCACGTCCACCACCCGCAACGTGGCGATCACTTCATCGCCCCGTTTCACTCGCAAAGGCATTCCAATCTTTGCCCCTTGTCTGGAGCCCAGGTTGCCCACCACAAACGACCACTCTTCTTTCACACTGATGACGCTGCCGTCGAGCAGCGATGCCTCCTTCGCCGGCGCGGCGGCGGACTTTTCCACCAGCGCATTTGCCCCGCGCAACTGCGTCTCCACATCCATGCGCGCCTGCGCGTTCCCGCCTTCGGCTGTCTTCAAATAATGCAGCATCGATTCCGATAACCGCATCATCTGGTCCCGATATTCGTCGCGCTCCTTTTGCGCCAGCTGCAAATCGCTCACCGCCGTCAGCAGCCGCTGCTCCAGCTTCGCGCGATCTTTGCTCGCCGAAGCCAGACCGAGCGCTTCCATTCGCAGTTGCAAGTCCGCGTATTTACGGCGGAACACCTCCGCGTCCGCGTTCGACTCCGCCAGGCTTTGCGTCAGCGTCTGCACCGTCTCTTTGCTAAGCGACAACTCCCTGCGCAAATGTTCATTCTGCGCCAGCAGCGACTCGGCCGTCACCGGCTCCGCCGTCTCATTTCTGGAATCTGTCAAAGAACTATCCTCCTGCGCTTGCGCGCAAAACCCGATGGCAAACTGCAAATTGCAAATTGCAAATCTCACAAGGCCGCGGCGTAACCGCGAGCTCTGAAACCGCAATCGACAATCGGCAATGGGCAATTCGTTTATTTCGTCACCTTCGCCGTATGGGACCCGTGCTTCTTAAACACGCGCGTCGGCGAAAACTCACCGAGCTTATGCCCGACCATGTTCTCCGTGACAAAGACAGACTGGAAGGTCTTGCCGTTATGCACGAGAAAAGTGTGGCCGACAAAATCCGGCGTTACCATCGAGCGCCGCGACCACGTTTTGATCGGCTTCTTCGCACCCGAGGAATTCATCTTGTCGATCTTCTCCAGAAGATACGATTCGACGAAGGGGCCTTTCTTCAATGATCTAGCCATAAAAGTCAATTACGATTTTGAAGCGGAAAAACAGAAGAAGAATGCATGACGAAAACAGGAAAGGCTTTGCCAGCAAGAATTCCAAAAGTAGAATTCTGCCGGCTTCCGTTTTCCTGCGTTCCTGCATTCCTGATTCATTCTTCTTCCTGGTTCCAAATCAGCTCTTCTTCTTCGGTCGCCGCCGTTCGAGGATAAATCGGTCACTCGACTTATGTTTCGCGCGCGTTTTAAATCCTTTCGCGAGTTGCCCCCACGGACTCACCGGGTGATGCCGCCCGCCGCCGCCTTTGGATTTTCCCTGGCCGCCGCCCATCGGGTGATCGATAGGGTTCATCACCATGCCGCGCACGTGCGGCCGGCGTCCTTTCCAGCGGGTTCGTCCCGCTTTGCCGCTGGAAACATTCATGTGATCGACATTTCCCACCTGGCCGATGGTGGCATAACAGCTTTCGTGAATGCGGCGAATCTCGCCCGAAGGCAATCGCACCAGCGCGTAGCCGCCTTCGCGGTTGTTTAAGGTTGCTTGCTGTCCTGCGCTGCGGGCGATTTGCCCACCGCGTCCGGGCGTCAGCTCGATGTTGTGAATATTGGTGCCGAGCGGAATGGTCCGCAGGGGAAGTGCATTACCCAGTTCGGGCGCCGCCTCTTCACCCGCACTCACGCGCGCGCCCGTCCGGAGTCCATCGGGCGCGAGAATGTAGCTAAGCTCACCGTCGTTGTACTTAATCAGAGCGATGCGGGCAGAGCGATTCGGGTCGTACTCAATGCTGAGCACCTCCGCTTCCATGCCGCGTTTGCGCCGCTTGAAATCCACTTTGCGGTAATGCTGCTTATGCCCGCCCCCGATGTGCCGCGACGTCAGGCGGCCAAAATGGTTGCGCCCGCCACTCTTCTTCTTCGGTTCGAGCAAACCCTTGGCTGGTCGCGCACGAGTCAGCTCGTCGAAAGCCGGCAACGCCTTGAAGCGCAGCGTGGGAGTAAGTGGGCGGTAGTTCTTGAGCGCCATAACTCACCCGTTGTCGCTGTAACCCGAGCCGTTCCTCATCTTGTCATTCTGGGCGGAGCGCAGCGGAGTCGAAGAATCTCTAATCATTGCCTGCCGCAGTGTGCAAAGCCGAATAGCTTGAGATGCGTCGACTTCGCTCAGCATGACAGAAAAGGACGATCCGCAGTGTGTAGTTACTCTCATACCAGCTCGATCTTCTCGCCTTCTCGCAGCGTCACGATCGCCTTTTTCCAGTGCGGCTTGCGTCCAAAATCAGCGCGCCGTTCACGTTTCTTTTTGCCAGCGTAGTTGCAGGTGTTTACGTCGAGAACCTTCTTCTGGAACAGCTTCTCGATCGCCTGTCTAATCTGGATCTTGTTAGCCCGCGGACTCACTCGGAAGACATACTTATTCTGCTTCTCACCCAGGAGCGATGACTTCTCCGTCAACGACGCAGTTTGAATGATATCGAAGGGCTCGTTCATTTCTTGTTAGACGGCGTAGTTCTTACCGCCTTCTTAGTTGAGCTCTTAGTCTTGGATTTGCGAGGCGTTTTCCCCTTCGGCCTGCTCTTCTTTAAATCGGCTCCTTTGCTCTCGACTGGCGCTGACGCACCGTTCTCAGCTTCGGAGACGGAACTTCGTTGAGGAGCGCCGTTGGCACGCTGTGCGAGTATTCCAAGCCCGCCATCGGTCACTAAAATCTTCTCGAATCGCAGTAACTGTTCCGTATTCACCTCGTTAGCCGTGGCGAGCTGCACCGGCTTCACATTTCGCGCCGATCGGTAGGTGTTCTCATCAAACGAATCGCTTACCACGAGCACTCGGCGAGCGTCCGTTTGTTTCTTTAGTAAGGAGACGAATGCCTTGGTCTTTAACTCCTTCACCGCGAAGTCGCCAATTGTCAGAACATCCCCAGCGGCGATCCGTTCGCTCAGCGCTTTTTGAAAGGCGAGCCGGCGCACTGATTTGGAAACTTTCTTGGAATAATCCCGCGGCTTCGGCCCGAACACTACGCCGCCACCCCGCCAGATAGGTGAGGATTTGTAGCCCGCGCGCGCCCGACCGGTCCCTTTCTGCCGCCAAGGCTTTGCGCCCGACAAATTCACTTCCGCTTTCGTCTTCGTATTGGCCGAACCAGAGCGGCGCGCCGCGCGCATCGCCACCACGCAATCGTGCAACGCCTGCGTCCCGCGACCGCCTTCGATCAGCGCGATCTTTGCCTCGGCCGCGGCTTCTTTGGTCAGAACTTTTGCCGCCATTATTTAGTTTCCTCCGCGCGCTTCTTGATGGCGGGACGAACAACCACAAACGAACCGTTGGCCCCGGGCACCGCGCCGCTGATAAGAATCACTTTCTCTGCTTCGCGCACCTGCATCACTTGCAAATTCTGCACCGTGACGCGCTCGTCGCCGAGATGCCCGGGCATGCCCATGTTTTTCCAAATCCGCCCAGGTGTGGAGCGATTCCCGATGGCGCCATTGCGCCGGTGCGTCTTCGACCCGTGAGCCGCGCCCTGGCCGTGCATGTTGTGTTTTTTCATCACGCCCTGGAAACCTTTTCCTTTGGACCGGCCGATGACATCAACGAAATCGCCCGCCTGGAACTGTGTCACATTGAGATTGACCTCAGCTTCCGGCAGATCGCTGCCGAGCCGGAACTCGCGGACGAAGCGCTTCGGTTCCACCTGCGCCTTCTTGAATGCGCCGACTTCGGAATTGTTCAGGCGCGATTCCTTCTGCGCCCCAAAACCAACCTGGATTGCGGAGTAGCCATCACGTTCTGCCGTTAAACGGCGAACAAGAACATTATCACCCGCGGCGATCACGGTCACTGGACGCAGCTTGCCCGTCGCGTCGTAAACGCTGGTCATGCCAATCTTTTGTCCAAGTAACCCGATGCTCATCGATACAAATCAGGAAAGCAGGAAAGCAGGAAAAAATCTCATGTTTCTGACCTCGATTTCTAATCAATTCAACTTTCCTGTTTTCCTGCGTTCCTGATTCCTTTTTTCTTTAGATCTTGATCGTGATATCCACGCCGGCGGGCAGGTTCAACTTCTTCAATTCATCCACCGTTTTCGCCGTGGGATCGATGATGTCGAGCAGGCGTTTGTGTGTGCGAATCTCAAATTGATCCATCGACTTCTTGTCCACGTGCGGAGAGCGGTTCACCGTAAATTTTTCGATTAAGGTCGGAAGCGGAATCGGGCCGGCCACGCGGGCCCCGGTGCGCTTGGCCGTCTCCACGATCTCGACGGCGGACTGATCGAGCATGCGATGATCGAATGCCTTTAGACGAATACGGATGCGCTGGCCGTTCGTCATTTCGTCTCCTTCTGGTCAAGAATGGCGCTGACCAGATTCGCCGGCACCTGTTCGAAATGTGACGGCTCCATCGAGTAGCTAGAGCGGCCTTTGGAAAGCGAACGAATCGCCGTGGCATAACCGAACATCTCCGCCAGCGGCACCTCGGCGTTGACGATGGTGAGATTGCCGCGCGATTCGATGCTGTTGATCTTAGCGCGGCGGCGGTTCAGATCGCCGATAATGTCCCCCTGAAATTCTTCCGGAGTCGAGTTCTCCACTTTCATGATTGGCTCGAGCAGAATCGGTTTGCCCTGCTTAAAGCCGTCTTTCATGGCAAAGATTGCGGCCAGTTTGAAAGCCAATTCGTTCGAATCGACCTCGTGATAGCTGCCGTAAACAATGTCCGCTTCCACATCGATGACCGGATAACCGCCGAGCACGCCATTGAGCACTGCTTCCTCGATTCCCTTCTTCACCGCCGGAATGTATTCACGCGGAATCACCCCGCCCACGATCTTGTTCTCCACGACAAGACCTTTGCCGCGCGCGCCCGGCCGCAGATCCACTTCCACGTGGCCATATTGACCGCGTCCGCCGGATTGCTTGATTAACTTCCCGACGCCGTGGGCACTTGCGGTAATAGTCTCGCGATAGGCGATCTGCGGTTTGCCCGCATTGGCATCCACCTTGAACTCGCGAAACATGCGATCGCGAATGATGTCGAGGTGCAGCTCGCCCATTCCGGCGATGATGGTCTGGCCGGTGTCTTCGTGGGTGTAAACGCGAAACGTCGGGTCCTCTTCCGCCAGCCGCTGTAAAGCTGTCGCCATTTTCTCCTGGTCGAGCTTCGTCTTCGGCTCGATCGCCATCGAAATAACGGGGTCGGGGAACGACGGCGGCTCGAGCAGGATGGGATAATCCTCATCGCACAACGTGTCGCCGGTGGTGATGTTTTTGATTCCGACGATGGCCGCGATGTCGCCCGAGTAACAGGTATCGATGTCTTCGCGTTTGTCGGCTTGAATCTGGATCAGACGCGAGATGCGCTCCCGCTTGTTCGTGCGCGGATTGTAAACCGTGTCGCCTTTGCTCAAGGTCCCGGAATAAACGCGGAAGAAAACCAGCTTGCCCACGTAGGGATCGCTCCAAAGCTTGAACGCGAGCGAACAGAATTTGGCATTGTCATCCGTCGGCGCCTCCATCGGCTCATGCGATTCCGGATCCATTCCTTTGGCCGGCGGGATGTCGAGCGGGCTCGGCAGATAATCGACCACCGCATCGATCAGATATTGCACTCCGATGTTCTTCAGGGCCGAGCCGCCGATCACCGGCACAAATTTGTTCGCGATGGTTTGCCGGCGAATGCCTGCTTTTAGCAACTCGGGCGTGACCGGCTGCTCGTGGATGACTACCTCCGCCACATCGTCGTCGAGATTCGAAATCTGCTCGACCAAATCGGCGTAGGCCTTCTCCACCGCAGCCGCGTATTCAGCGGGAACATCCGTGACCTCGTAGGTGGATCCGAGCTCATCACTGTCGGAATAAATGATCGCTCTCTTATTAATAACATCGAGCTGACCCTTGAGCTGATCTTCGCGGCCGAGCGGGAGCAACACCGGCCAGGCGTTCGCGCCGAGTTTTTTGTGAATGCTGTCCACCGACATTTCAAAGTCGGCGCCGACGCGGTCCATCTTGTTGATGAATGCCAGCCGCGGGACGTTGTACTTCGTGGCCTGGCGCCAGACTGTTTCCGATTGCGGCTGCACCCCGGCCACGCCATCAAAGACCGCAATTGCGCCATCGAGCACACGCAGCGAGCGCTCCACTTCCGCGGTGAAATCAACATGCCCCGGCGTGTCGATAATGTTGATGCGCTGCTTGACGCCCTCGAACATCTTGTAAACGCCTTCCTCTTTGCGCTGCGCCCAGCTGCACGTCGTCGCCGCGGAAGTAATGGTGATCCCGCGTTCGCGTTCCTGCTCCATCCAATCAGTGACGGTGGTGCCTTCGTGCACCTCGCCCATTTTGTGGATCATGCCGGTATAGAACAACACGCGCTCGGTGATGGTCGTTTTGCCCGCATCGATGTGCGCGGCGATGCCGATGTTCCGCGTGCGCTCGAGCGGAAACTTGCGATCAGGCGAATTCGGATTGGCCGCGGCCTTCTTCTGTTCCATCGTCGCGGTCGCCATGATCAAAATGCCGATTGCTGAATGCTGAATGCTGAATGAGGTGCGACCAGAGAGGCAGAACGCTCCCGTATCGTGGCATCTCGAGCGGAGCGAAGCGAAGTCGAAGAATCCCGCGAGGCTACCGTGAACGTGGCGCTCCGAGATCCCTCGACTTCGCTTGGGATGAAAACAGAAAAGCAGGCTCGCCACTTCATCGTCACCACCGGAAATGCGCAAAAGCCCTGTTGGCCTGCGCCATTTTGTGCGTGTCTTCGCGCTTCTTGATCGCGTTCCCCTGGCCCGCCGCCGCATCTTTGATTTCTTGCGCCAGCGCCTCGGACATCGGCTGACCGCGGCGGTTGTCCGCGTATTGCACAATCCAGCGCATCGCCAGCGAGACCTGTCGCGCCGGCGTCACTTCCATCGGCACCTGGTAAGTCGCGCCGCCCACGCGCCGCGATTTCACTTCCAGCCGCGGACGCACGTTATCGAGCGCCTTGTTCAAAATTTCCAGCGGATCAACCGCATCAGAACCCTCGCGCGACTTATCAATGGCCGTATAGACGATCCGTTCCGCGAGCGATTTCTTGCCGCGCTTCATCACCGTAGAGATGAGACGCGCCACAGCCGGACTGCCGTAGCGCGAGTCCACTTTCTCCTCTTTTTTGTAAACCTTCCGGCGCCGGCTCATTTCTTCGCGCCTCCCTTGGGCGCCTCGCCCCCGCCGGCCTTCGGCCGTTTCGCGCCGTACTTGGAGCGACTCCGCCGCCGTCCATCCACGCCCAGCGAGTCAAGCGTGCCGCGCACAATGTGATAACGCACACCGGGCAAATCCTTCACCCGTCCACCGCGCACGAGCACGATGGAGTGTTCCTGCAAATTGTGTCCTTCACCCGGAATGTAGGCGATCACTTCCTGGCCGTTGGTCAGCCGCACCTTGGCTACTTTGCGCAGGGCGGAGTTCGGCTTCTTTGGCGTGCGCGTCATGACCTGGACGCAGACACCGCGCCGTTGCGGACAATCCGTCAAGGCCGGTGATTTCGATTTCACCGACACCTTCCGGCGTCCTTTGCGCACAAGTTGATTAATGGTTGGCATTTTTCCTAACAAAAAGCGCCGCCGCGAAGATTAAGTCGGAGCGACAAAAAAAACCGCTCAGAGCCGTGAACCCCTGCTCACGCCACTGATGCGGAGGGCGCAAAATATAGGAGCGAAACCTCAAGCTGCAAAGATTTTTTTGCGCGCATTTCCGCTGGGAAATGCGATTGCGCTGGCAATCGCTGAGAAAAGCGGAAACCACGATCTACGCAGCGCCGGCACCACGCTGCACATCAATCATTCTGAGCCGCGCAGACGGTGAAGAATCTCTCGATCTGTGCCGTGAATTGAGAGATCCTTCGCATTCGCTCAGGATGACATCGTGTTTGAGTTGCTGAACACCGAGGCAGGATCGCGCGCTCGCCGGGGCCGCCTGAGCACAGGTCACGGTGTGATCGACACCCCGGCGTTCATGCCGGTGGGCACGCAAGGCGCGGTGAAAGCTGTGAGCCCGCGTGAGCTGCGCGAACTGAATGCGCAAATCATCCTCGGCAATAGTTATCACCTCTTTGTCCGGCCGGGCCTCGAGGTCATCCAGAAGTTTGGCGGACTCCACAATTTTATGGCTTGGCACGGCCCG
>JBKPQR010000025.1:0-10676 GCA_046734175.1 Verrucomicrobiota bacterium
ACAGAAGCGGCGGCTTAGGAATTTGAATTTGGAAACCACGAAGCCAGGAGTTGGAATTAGGAAAGCGGAACCCGCCATGGCTATTTCCTGGTTTTCTGGCTTCCAAATTAATAATGCTTTGGCTCCTTAATTGGAGCGAGCTAACAAGAAATGACCGGGCCGGTGGCTATCGGCTTTAATTCTTCGAAGGCTTTCGAAGGCGGCTAAACTGGAGAAATAAATGGCAGATACAAATGCAATCGTGGAGCAACTCAGCGGCTTGACCGTGTTGGAGATTGCTGGACTGGTAAAACAACTCGAGGAAAAATGGGGGGTGAGCGCGGCGGCGCCGGTGGCGATGGCGGCAGCCCCTGCGGCGGGCGGCGCGGCAGCAGCGCCAGCAGCTGAAGAGAAGACGACCTTCGATGTTATCCTGAAGGAAATGGGCGCGAACAAGATCGGCGTGATCAAGGAAGTGCGCGGCGCAGTGCCGGGTCTCGGTCTTGCCGAAGCGAAGGCGCTGGTGGAAGGCGCGCCAAAGACGATCAAGGAAGGCGTGACCAAAGCCGAAGCCGAAGAGATGAAGAAGAAAATCGAAGCGGCCGGCGCCAAGGTGGAGATTAAGTAACCCGGCCGGCCACAAGGCAGCGGGTTCAAAGCGCTTCAATGTATTCCTGCTCCTACTCTAATCCTAATCCTACTCCTAATCTCTCCGTGAGAATTAGTGAGAGGATTAGGAGTAACATTAAGAGTAGGAGTAGGAGATCAGTCGATTCCCGGTCTCTCAACCACACCGCCCGTGCGACTGGATGGTTAGTAGATTGTCTTTGGTTCGGGGCCTTCGACGATTTTTTTAAAACGCGGATCGCCTCGAAGCGGGTCCCATAGCCAGCTGAGTCGCAGAGTCGCCTGGGTAATTGTTTCCGATCCGGCGGAGATTCCAACAGGACCGGGCGTGGACAGGAGCCGTTCAATGAGCGCGATCGCTTTGTCGTTCTCTCCCGTGCGCGCATACACCAGGGCCAGGGTCGCCTGGTTGTAAGTGCCGTGGAACGCGTCCTGACTCTCCGGTTCTAATTCGACGACCCGAAGCGCCTGCGCGATCGCCTCCTCTTTCCGCCCCATCAAGGCGTAGGCCACTGCAAGCAAATCCCTCGCCAGCGAAATCGTCGGATGATCTCGTACCCACGGTTCCAAATTTGCAGTGAAGGTGGCGAAGAATTGCTGAGCCGTCTTGGCGTCGGCGCCGGCGAGGGCAAGCTGGCCTTGGAAAAAGATTTTGAGCCAGCTGTTAACGGGGTCGCCCCGCTTGTCCGGAAGGTTAGCGAGCACTTGGGCGGCGGCGGTAAAGTCTCTCTGAAGCATGCACAGATTCCAGCGTGCTTCAGACACATCACCGCCGGGATCCACCCCGGGCGGAATCTGCGACAGGATCTCTCGTGCGGCGACGACATTCCCATTTCGATATACCTCCAGCGAAGCCAGACCACCTTTTGCCTCAGCCGAATCGGGCTCGATCTCCAGCGCTCGATTGAAAGCTGCCGTCGCTGGCGGCCAGTCGCGGACATAAAGGTAACTATGTCCAAGCTCGAGCGCTGCCGTGAGATCGCGCGGGTCCAGATCCTGTGAACGCTGCATCGCCGCAATCGAGTCCCGCCAACGTCCCTGCCGGCGATAGATCCTGCCCATTTGACGAAGAGCGCCTGCAAGATTCGGCGACTTTTCCAGCACGATGGAAAGCTCCTTCAATGCGGCGGCGTAATTCTTCTCCGACCAGGACAAGTGGAAGGCCATCGCCAAATGAGCTTCAGCCAGAGAGGGCGTCAACCGCAGCGCTTCTTGCGCCTCGTGTTTGGCTTTCGCGATCCTCTCTTTGCTACCATCCTGTGTCGCGAGCAAGGTGTTGAATATGGACAGACGAGCGCGCGCCAAAGCAAACTTCGGATCAAGAGCGATCGCCTGTTCGAAAATTTGGGTAGCTTCGTTTTCATCGTCCATGCTCATACCTTTGAGATACAACGCATAGGCTTCCGGATTGTCCGTCGGCCTTGTTTCAAGAGTCGCTTTTTCTTCCGGAGCCAGATGGGCCTGAAGGGCGGCGGCGATCTGCGTGGCCAGTTCTCCCTGGAGACCAATCGAGTCGGCGAGCGTCCGGTCGTAACGCTCGGCCCAGATATGCCTGTCATTGCGCGCATCGATTAACTGGACGTTGACCAGCACCCGGTTACCTGAGCGACGAACACTTCCCTCCAGGACGTTTGCCACGCCCAGCGCCTCGGCAATCTCGCGCAGGTTGCGCGCGGCCCCGCGATACTGCATCACCGACGTGCGGCTGATCACCTTCAGGTCGCTGATCTTGCCGAGGCTCGTTAGGAGGTCCTCATGGATACCATCCGCGAAAAACGCGTTCTCTTTATCAGCGCTCAGGTTCTCCAGAGGCAGGACGGCGATACTTTTTTCCGGCGCTTCCAATGCGGCTTTGGACCGTGCCCGTTGAAATAAGAGCCACCCTGTGATCGCGGCGAGCAGCAACGCTGACGCAAGCGCGAGCCACAGAACTGTGCGTCGCCTTTTCGCCCGGGCGGCTCTCTTCAGCTTCTCAGGTGTCTGGGAGTTGCCGACGTCATGGTTGTAGAAATTTGAGACCGCGACGCGCACTCCATGCTTGACCTCTACTTCGCCGAGGTCGTGCAGATACGGTTTCCATTCCGCATACTGTGCCAGGTCTTCCGCGACCCGTTTGGCAATAAGAATGTGGCCGGCATCGGCGCAATCCATCACCCGCTGCGCCAGGTTGATGCCGGCGCCAGCTACATTCGGCCGGTCGTTCACATCAGCGACCTGGTCCACCGGTCCGCTGTTGATCCCCATCCTGAGGCGCAGTTGCGGATGCTTTTTCAGCGCTTTGCTGATCGCGAGCGCGCAACGCACCGGTGCGTCGGTCCGCGTAAAAAAGGCCAGCGCCATGCCGTCGCCGGTAGGCAGGCGAACCAGTTTGCCGGCTGCTTCCGCTGCCTGGAACTGTGGCGTCCGGCGGACAATCTCATTCAGCAGCTGAAGCAACTCTCGCTGCTCGTTAGTCAGTAGTTTGGAATAACCGACAATGTCGGTGAAGAGCACATGCGCGATCTCCAGTCGAGAATCGCTTTCGAGTTCTGCGGCCATGCGCGTACATCGGCAATTAACAGCCAGTCCCCGGCATCGTCGACATTAAAGCTCGACTCCGGAACCGCCCAGGGGTAATATCTCTTCTTCAAAGAGGCATACCAGAAGAGCCCTTTGATGTCCGAAGCTAAAACTTCTTTCTTAGGCTGACGTAAACGAAGCGGCCGGTCGAATCGTAGAGGAAGTCTGCGTAGTTCACGTTGGTAGAGGCATCTGGCGGGTCGTGCCCGAAGGCGTTATTACACCCGAGGGTAATGCTCGTACCGTTGAGAAGGTGCTTCCACATCGGCAATCCGTAGTTCGCCGTTTGTCTGGTTGCGCTGTTAGTCGGAGCGGCAGCTTGGGTTTCATCGTTCGTGGTTTTCGAATACCCCGCGACGGGTTCGCTTTTCGTCGGGGCGGCAAAGTTGAAATTGTAAGTCGCCTGAACGTCGAAGAACCAGGTCTCTTTGATGTAGTGCTCCTTTATTCCGTTTGGGAAAGGAATCCCTGTTTGGCTCGTTGTCTTGAGAATTTCATGGAAGCCATCGAGATAATGAACCGTGCCGACCAGATCAAAACCCCGCCAGGCCCACTCGACCTGCGAATTTGCCCGCCATTTCAAATAACCCTCATCAGGGCTGCCGCCACTGCGCAGTTCGACTTCCGTTTCGTCGGGTAATTGCGCAAACTGGAATGAGTCGAGATAGCTCGCTTGTGTCAACCAGCGGAACGTTCCAATCCGTGTGGCGATCTGATACTGCAAACCGATATCCATCCCGCGCGCCTTTTGCGACCCGGCATTTTGAAAAGCTTCTTCGAGTGAGACGACGTTGCCGGTGGCGTCGCGGTTCACGCGTTCGAGCGGCAACAGGTGACCGGTAGCGGATCGATCAAGGACATCCTGGAGATCGGGAATGGAGGCGCGACCTTTGCTCTCGATGTCGAAAATGTCAATCGTGAGGGTGAGGCCTTGCACAAACTTCGGCGTGTAAACAAAGCCGCCGCTGAATGAGCGCGAATCTTCCGGCTGCAGAGTCGGATTACTGCGAATAATGAAAGGGACTTCGCCGAAGATGGTGTGGGTGACGGGATCAAACAGTCCTCCGACGGCTACCGAGCTAGTCAGACCTTGTGTGGGCGTTCCGAATAATTCGATGAGCGAGGGTTGATGAAAGCCTTCGCCCCAGGTAGCGCGGACGGTGAACGAATCATCGAAGGGTTGCCAGCGTACGCCGAACTTCGGCACGAGCACGTTGGTGTCGTTATTTAGGAAATCTTCGAAACGCGCGGCCGCGGTGAATTCCAATGCATGGAATCCCGGCGCTGAAAACGCAGAGCCGAAAATCGGCACACTCGCTTCGGCGTAAAATGCGTAAGCCTTCCTGCCGGCGGCGGTAAAATTGCCCGGGCCAGTCCCGAGAATATCGCCGATGATCAATTCCTCGTCGGGTTGCTGCCGCAGAGTCTCGCGCCGGAATTGTCCCCCAAAAGCAAGGCCAACTCCTCCGGCCGGCAACTTGAAAAGCGAAGTGCTGTAGATGTTCACGTCGAGAGTAGCGAGTGTGGACCGGTCGGTCTCTTTCGGATGAATGGTGGCGAAAGCAGTGGGCAGAGAATTGGTCGCGATTGGAACGCGATAATCATTGAATGGGTTGTAAGGAACCGTTGTTCCGATGAACTGATCGGAGTTCGGATCGAAAATGGGATCGGCGGCGTTGAGGATGCGATTGAAACGCGAAGCCGAAACCGCCGTGCCCACCGAAGTATTCCTTACTGCGCTGTAGCGAAACCCCGCATCATAGCCCCAGCTGCCGTCGAAAAGTTTGTCTCCCTTGACCCCGAGGTCGGAGAGGAAGGCGTCGGTTTCACTGTTTACGACACGATTCTCAAATTCGGCGAGACGTCCACGCGAGTTGCCGGAGATAATTTGCTTAAACGGGTTGAAGGGGTTGAACGCTCCCAGCGGAACACCGGTTTCCTGGTACGAAGGCCCACCGAGAGTTAGACCCGGCGCATGAGGCGGAATCGCGAGCGTGACGTTTCCGGGCGTCTGGAAAGCGCCCGTCGGCGTCGGCGCTAGCTCATAGCGACTCTTCACGTTCTGATAAAGCATGTCTGCGTAGAGCACCATCTGCTCGCCGAACAGTTTGTGGCTGGCGTTGAGAAAACCGCCGTAACGCTCGGAGTCGGGCAGTGCTATGGTGAAGGCGTTGAAATTAAAATCAGCTACCCGGGAAGGCCGGTAAGTGTAATCGCTCGCGGGCGCGGTGCCATTGGTGAACGGGGGCGCGCGCCCGTAGAAAATATCGCGATCTGGGGGGATTGCTGCCGAAGAAACACCCGCGGCGAGAACGGCATCGCGCGATAGTTGGAGGTTCATCGGGCTGGTACTCGATGAGAGAAAACCGGCCTTGTTCGAGTAGCCGCGATCTCGATCAGCGATCGAGTTGCGGTGATAGAAGTTCAGGACGCCGCTGAAGCTGGTATTGCCGTTGCCGGTGCCGAAGAGGAGAGAGGCTGAATATTCGGCCGAGTCCTTATCGAGCGTGTTGCCGTATTCGATGTTCGCTTCCGTTCCGCGATAATCATGCCGCAGCTTGATATTGACGACTCCTGCAACCGCGTCTGCGCCATAAATGCTCGAAGCGCTATCTTTCAAAACTTCGATGCTTTCAATCGCCGCGCGCGGAATCGAGTTGAGATCGACAAATGTGACCGCGCCGTTACCTGTCCCGAGCGGATACGGAGCAACGCGACGCCCGTCGATTAGAGTCAGCGTGCTACTCGCATCGAAACCTCGCAGAGAGATGGACGACGCTCCCGGGGTAAACCCGGCCCCGTTATTCGAACTCGGGACACCGTTTGGACCAGCCACGGTCAAGTTCCGCATCAGGTCTTCGGTGGTGCGCTCGCCGGATTTTTCGATGAGTTCGCGATCGAGCGTCAGGACCGGATTCGGGCCAACTTCGTTGGCAGTGGGAATATTCGAGCCCGTCACGATCACGCGCTCCGCTTCGGCCGTTCCGGCCGGTTCCGGTGTTGGTTCCTGAGCGCGAACTTTCGGGGTAAGGATTAAGCTGGCGGCGGCGGCGACAAGCGCGACGTTTTTGGATCTCCCGCGCTCAAATTTCATCGCGGTTTCACCTAGTTACCGAAAGTGTGCGGCTGGTCAGACCTCCAAGGCAAGCCGAATCTTGCTGCGCGAAGCCGCGAATATTTGGATGTTTTGCGGGTTCCGCCGGACTGGCGCTCGGGGACGAGAATGCGCCGCAGGATAAGCTCCCCTCCGACACGCGCTGTCTCTTTTCGGCTCGGTTTGGGCCGCCCGGCATACCACGGCCGCCGTAAGAGCGACGTTGTTCTAATGGGCAATTATTGAGGGCAAGGCGTAGGTGCAGGTGAAGGACACGGGATTGCCGGGCAGTTAGCCGGCGCCGGCGCATCGATTCTGCGGGGCGCGCCCGCCGGAACGATCTGCACCACGATATTTACCGCACACACAGTTCCCTCGTTACGAATGAGGTGCACATCCCCGCAGCCAATGTCGGTGAAACTCTCACCTGCGTGGTAAACCGTGGGCGTGCAGTTGGGGTCCTCAGCGTCATAAACTGTGAGCTCGCCAGATATGACCGTGATCAGGCTGGGGCCGGGGTGCGTGTGCCACCCAGAGTTAGCCCCGACCGGCCACGTGTTTCGGACGACGTAGACGTCGGAGTCTCCCCTCACGTTCATCTTAAGATACCAAGGAAGCCGGGTGCCCGCAGGCTCCCTGCACATCAAATCGAGCAAGCCAGACTCGTAATGGCCCACCGCCAACGTTTCGCTCGCAACGCCGCACGAAGGTGTTGCGCGCGCCGGGACGGCTGTAAACGCGCCGACGACCAGCGTCAGCGTGAAAAGAAGGAGAGCGCGCCCGAGAGGCGAGCGGTGAATTGGTTTTGCCAGATGTAGAGTTGTCATATTTTTGTCCTGATTGTTGTTGAGGTTTTGTTTCACCCTCGTAAACGAAATCTGGCCACGAAAGTGACCATCTGAATCGAGCTTTGGGAAGTTTCCGGGCGTGCAGGGAGCTTCTGGAGGTGATAGGCTCTTGAAGCAGCTTATGGATGAGCCTTCGGTCTCTCCACACAGAGTGACCCAGCTCCTGACGGAATGGAGTCGCGGAGATAACGCCGCTCTCGTCGAGTTAACCCCGCTGGTCTATGAAGAACTCCGACGTCTGGCTCATCATTTTATGGAAGGGCAGCGTCCGAACCACACCCTGCAAACCACGGCGCTAGTCAATGAGGCTTATCTGCGCCTGGCCGACCAAACCAATCCAAACTGGCAGAGCCGGGCGCACTTCTTCGCGGTCGCCGCTCGGGCGATGCGTCAGATTTTGGTAAGTTACGCGAGGAGCAACCGGGCGCAAAAGCGCGGTGGTGGCGGGGCGAAGATAGAATTGGATGAAGCAGCGATTCTCTCGCCGGAACAATCAAAAGAGATCGTTGATTTGCACGAGGCGCTGGAGAGGCTGGGAACGCTTGACTCAAGAAAAGCTCAAGTAGTTGAGCTGAAATTTTTCGGCGGGCTCAACTACGATGAGATAGCGGAAGTGCTCAAGGTTGCGCGCATGACGGTGAGGCGTGATTGGGACTTTGCCAAGCTATGGCTTTACACGGAAATGCACAGCATGGACTGAGAGGAATGACGAAGAACAATGGTCCGAGCCGGACTGGCGTTAAAGGCCGAAGGAATGAAGCGTTCACCGATGGTTTTCGCACGAAGTGCTTTAGGAGTGCGAGGCGTCCTCGCATCGCTTTTGCTTCTACCGGATAACTCGACTCAGAAATCGTCGGGGACGTTAATCTGATCGGTTTTGAATGAATAGACCGATTTCACAAACCCAGATCGCGCATTGGTTTCAAACCAGGACGCCGAACACCAGGGATACTGATTTGCTATCGAAACCAAGCCGTGTTTCACCGCGTTTTGATGGACATAGTTCAACCGTGCGAGCCACGATTTCTCGAAGGTCAAGCGAGTATCCCAGAATTCATACATCACGCGTCGGCGGGGAGTGTCATCAAGAAGGTTAAGCTTTAGCGCCAGCTCACGGTGCAAATGTCGCACCAAATCACGATGCGTAACCGTGGCGTTTTCAAAGCTGATTACGAGATGATAGTGGTTGGGAAAGAAAGCCCACGCTTGCAGAATGAGCGCGTATGCTTTGGCGAATTCAAAGCTTGTATGCCGCAATAGATCCAGTTTCGTACGGGAATCGAAGAGTCGCTTTCGATGCAGCGTTGATGCAGTGAGGATGTAAGTGCCGCCAGGCGTGAAGTAATGCGGCGGCGCGTGTGGCCAACTTTCACGCATACGACTCGTCTATCACAGCCGCAGTGTTCGGCGAAAGCCTTGAATCTGTGCAACTGGGTGGAAAGCGACGCGAGGACGCGTGCGCACTCCAAAAGCTTCGCGAAAAGGGGATGAAGCCGTTTGGCGTTTCGCACGAAGTGCTTTTGGAGTGCGGGGCGCACTCGCACCGCTTTTGGGCGCATGGCAGCCCTCGATTCAGAAAGCGACGCGAGGACGCGTGCGCACTTCCACAGCTCGCGAAACAGAAAAGCGCGAACTTGCGGTGAGTGATGTTTGGGTCGCAAGCGCTCCTCAAACGAAGTACAATGCCCGGGGTTCCAGCATATGACGCCAGCGCGATTCCAAACGATCGAGGAAATCTTTCGTGCGGCGTCGGAACAAGAGCCCGACCAAGTTCCGCAGTTCCTCGACACTGCCTGCGAAAGTGATGAGGTCTTGCGCCACAAAGTTGAAGCGCTCCTCGCTTCTCGTCAACGAATAGGCAGCTTTATTGAAACGCCGGCTGTCGGCCTTGCGACGAGGATCATTCAAAATGGCCAGGCTGACTTGCTCGTTGGAGAGGCTTTCGGCCACTACAAAATTTTGAGCCGGCTCGGGACTGGTGGAATGGGGGAAGTCTATCTGGCTGCCGATGTAACAGCGGGGCGCAAGGCTGCTCTCAAACTTTTGCCCATGCGCTTTACGGGAGATGCGGAGCGCCTGAAACGCTTTCAAGGAGAGGCGCGCGCCGTGGTCGCGCTCAATCATCCAAATATCCTGACCGTTTACGAGATCGGCCAGGATCACTCAACCCACTACATTGCCAGTGAGCTGATCGAAGGCGAAACCTTGCGTCAACGTCTGATGCGCGGGCGAATGGAATTGGGTGAAGCGCTCGGTGTCGCGATCCAAATCGCGAGTGCGCTCACAGCCGCGCACCACGCAGGAATTGTTCATCGGGACATTAAACCGGAGAACATCATGCTCCGGCCGGACGGATATGTGAAAGTGCTCGACTTTGGGATTGCAAAGCTGGCCGAATCCGCCTTCACCGAGGCTGCCGCGGACGGAGCAGGATCGATGACACTCGCTGAGACCAATTTGGGCTCGATACTCGGAACAGTTCGTTACATGTCGCCAGAACAAGCGCGCGGCGGCCACATTGATAAGAGCACCGATATCTGGAGTCTCGGTGTAGTCCTGTACGAGATGGTGACAGGGCATGCGCCGTTCACGGGCGGCACACCAAAAGAGGTGATGTCGTCGATTCTCGAGAAAGAACCGCCACCACTCAAGCGTTCCGGCGCGCACGAGGCCGGCGAGCTTCAGCAGATCATCGGCAAAGCATTGCGCAAAGACCCCGCGCAACGATTTCACGGCGCGCACGAGCTGCTTCACGCGCTGAAAAACCTTCGTCGGAAACTGGAAGCTGAATTGGAACGCGCGGCTGCTCCTTTATGGCTGCGTTGGGCACGATCGCCGGTGGCTCTGGTGGCCATGCTGTTAGCAGCCGCCCTGGCATTGATGGTTCCCTTCTTTCGCCAGCGCAACCTGACAACGAGCTTACCGCCTGAGAAGAGCATTGCCGTGTTGCCGCTGGAAAATCTGAGCGACGAAAAGGAAAACGCGTTTTTGGCCGAGGGTGTGCAAGACGAGTTGCTCTCGAACCTTTCCAAGATCAAGGACCTGAAAGTCATCAGCCGCACATCGGTGATGCAGTATAAGAGCGGCGCGAGGCGCAATCTCAAGGAAATCGGGCAGCAACTCGGTGTGAGCAACGTAGTGGAAGGCAGCGTCCGTCGCTCCGGGGACCATGTGCGCGTGTCGGTGCAGCTGGTCGATACGCGTAGCGATCGCCACCTTTGGGCAGAAAATTACGATCGCAAAGTGGCGGATTCGGTTTCCTTGCAGGGCGAATTGGCCACAGAGATTGCCGCTGCTGTAGGGGCGACGCTCACTCCGCAGGAAAAAGCGCGAGTGGCGGCCAGGTCTACGAACAATCCTGCCGCTTACGATGCTTATCTCCGTGCGCGGGCAATTCCCGTTGACTGGGGCTTTGCTTTAAAAGGTGACATCGACAGTGCAATTCACTTGTACGAGCAGGCAGTTAAGTCGGATCCGAATTTTACGCTGGCCTGGGCCTATCTCTCGATTGCGCAGATCCACAGTGCCTGGAAAGAAGGCGGCGAGGAAAATTCAGCACGACTGGCTGC
>JBKPQR010000026.1:0-64552 GCA_046734175.1 Verrucomicrobiota bacterium
CCGGTGGAGGCGCGAGAAAGAAACAGCACTTCCGTCGAGCCATACCTTCGCGAGCGCAGAACTTTCCAGTTCGCAGCCGCGACGACGCGCTCTGCGGGATGCTTTTCCAAGACAAAGAGGCCTCCGGTCGTAAGGAGATGCGGAAGCGCTCCGTGATTCAAAAGAAGATCGGTGAAACTCTCGCCCTTCGCATTCCGTTCATAAGGCGGGTCGGCAAAAACGATATCGAACTCAGTGTTCGCGCGAGCGAGAAATTCAAACACATCCTGGGCGCGGACTTTCGCCATGACGCGCGCTCTCCCCAGGTTCTCCTCTATCATCGCCGCTGCCCGGCGGTCGGATTCCACGAAAACTGCCGAGCTCGCGCCGCGGCTCAATGCTTCGATTCCCAGCGCGCCAGTGCCGGCGAAGAGATCGAGCACACGCGCACCGGTCACCCGCGTCCCGAGGCTGGAGAAAATCGCGGCCTTTACCCGGTCCATCGTCGGTCGCACGCCCTGCCGTGGCACCTTGAGTCGCACGCCGCCCGCGCTTCCGGCGATGACTCTCACGGCACAGCAGGAGTGAGCGAAGGTGAAGCGGAGGGCTGAGGCGCTGGGGTTGATGTCGCTAAATCTGAGGCCGAGGGCTCCGGCGTCGGATTTTTCTTCCTGCCTTTGCCGCGGCCGAAGAGCGCGTCGATTACTCCACCGATGTTCTTGAGATCAACGCCGACCGCGCGCTCCATCAGGTTGGTCTTCGGTTTGTCCAAAGTGCCGCCGATGTGAAAGGGCAGGCTGTATTCTCCTGGGCGATCCTCAGAGGCAACGAAATTGTCGCGCATTGTGCGAAACAACTGGCCGCGGATTTTATCGTTGATCGTGAGCGTTGCTTCGAGCCGGAGCTTTCCGTCGAATGCCACAGTGCCGCCGGCATTGAGACGAAGGTTCGGTGAGCGCAGAATCAATTCGTCAATCAGCACGGAGTCGCCCTCGAGCCGGTATTTTGCCTCGGCCTGTTCCAAATCCAGTTGGGTGAGCTCTTCGATCTGCAAGACCTGACCAATGGCGGCGAGGAGCGCGAACTGCTGCACATGTCCACCTTGCAAGGCGATTGTTCCCCTGCCGGTGAGCGCGGCGGGATCCGCGAGTTGGCCGCTGGCATCGAGGGTTCCCTCCAAAACGCCTCGCACCGTCCCCTTCGAGCCGCCGGCTGCCGTCACCAGCTCATCTGCCTGGATCCGGACAAAACGCGCATGCACGGTGAAGGGTGAGTTTTCCGTCTGCGGCTGCATGGAGAAGTTTCCCTGGAGCTGGCCCCGGGCAACGCGGGCCTCGATCCCGGAGAGTTCGAGCTGGTCCGGTTCGTAGCGAAGCGCCGCTCGCACATCCGAGAGGAACACACGATCGCGCAGGGCAATTTTGTTAATGCGCGTTTGCCCGCGCAAGAGACTGGCCTCGCGCAGGAAAGATGACAATTGCACTCCATCGAAAAGGGCAACATTGCGCCGCTCCCGATCGAGAAAATGGAAACTGCCATCCACTAATTTCACTCGTTTAATTTCCGGCTGCTCAAGGCGCAGCTCGCGTAACGGCGCCGGCGTCGCCGGCGGAGTCGATGGTTCCGGCTCGGTGCTGGACTCCCGTGAAGGCATGGTTGGCGCGGCGACCCTGTCACTCGCGCGAAATGGCACTCGCCATTTGCCCGCTTCATTCTCAGCCCAGGTCACCTGCGGCCTGATCAGCGCCACTTCCTTCACCACGAGCGGCCCGCGGAAAATGGACTGGAGCCGCACCCGCAACTGAAAGCTGCTTGCTTGCAGAAACGCTGGCGTGGCTGTGGGGTTCATTTGCGGGATTGTGATGCCGCTAAGCTTCAACCCCCCCCAGGGCGTAACGCTGATACGCTGGATGCGCAGCGGCATGCCCAGACGCTGGCTGAGTTCCTGCTGAATCCGTTCCTGTGTTCCCTGGGATTGCACATAAAGATTCACCGCCAGCAGTGCGGCCGCAAAAGACGCGATTGTTGCCGCGAGCAGCCAACCAATAATGCGCCTGGCGCGAAGCATTCCCGAAAACTTAGCCACTGCATCCCGCCAGAAAAGCACTCGTGCAAAATACCTTCGTCATTCTCAATCCCGCCGCCCGTAGCGAGCGGGCCCGCCGCTGGCGCACCCGTGTGGAGCAGCTCGCACGCGGCGCCGTCCTGTGCGCGACATCGTGCACCGGCGAGGCGCAGACGCTCGCGCGCCGCGCCGCGCTCGAGGGTTACGAGAAAATCGTCGCGGCTGGCGGCGACGGCACCATCAACGAAGTCGTCAATGGCCTTGCCGGCACCGACGCTGCGCTTGGTCTGCTTCCGATGGGCACCGTCAACGTTTTCGCGACAGAGCTTCAGCTCCCGGCCGCGCGCCTGGAGCAATGCTGGCAAATCATTTGTGCCGGTCGCACTCGCGGCATCGATTTGCCAAATGCCAACGGGAAACACTTCGTTCAACTCGCCGGCGTTGGGCTCGATGCCCAGGCGGTGAAGGAAACAAGCATGGCTTTGAAGCGCAGCTTCGGCCCGCTCAGCTATTTGATTTCCGCGGCCCAGATCGCCTCTCGCCCGCCGCCGCGTCTCGTGGTCGAATCTGAAAACGCTGTCACCCGCGAAGGTTCATTTGTTCTCATCGGCAATGGACGTTTGTACGGCGGACGATTCCCGTTCTTCAAACGCGCTCTCATCGACGATGGCCTGCTCGATGTCCTTGTTTTTAAACGCATCGGCTATTTCGATATCATTCGTTATTTGCAGGACGTCATTTTCAGCGCTTCGATCAGCCTGCCCGAGGTGGAGTATTTCCAAACCGCGCGCATACGGGTTTCCTCGCCGGAGTCCGTGCCGGTTGAAGTTGACGGCGAACTCATCGGCACTTGCCCGGTGGAGTTCCGCATCGGCGAGCGTCCGCTGCGAGTTCTTGCGCCTTAAAGAGCGAATCTCCATCGACAGCACGAAGCGAGTGCGATAATCTGGTCTAATGCGTCTTTCCGGGCGAAAGGCATCGCGCCTCACGCGTGCGTGGTCGCCTGCGCAACGCGTCGTTTTGCTCACGCTCCTGAGCGTGAATGTCGCCGCCTACGTCGCGCAATTGATCCTCACTTCCCACGACCGCGGCTTCGTTCCTGAATACCTTGCGCTGAGCGATCGGGGCGTTTCCCAGGCTTATGCCTGGCAGTTCTTCAGTGCTCTTCTGCTGCACCACAGCATCTGGCATTTCGCTGGCAACATGCTGGTCCTCTATTTCGTCGGCCGCGATGTCGAAGCCATCCTGGGACAGCGGCAATTTCTTTTCGTTTACCTTTTCGGGGCTTTCAGCGGCGAGCTCGGCCATCTCTTCCTCATGCCGGCCAACTCCGCCCTCTTTGCCGCAAGCGGCGGCGTGGCGGCGATTTTCATGGCCTATGCGACGATTCTCCCCGAGCTGGAAGTGACGACCCTGCTCCTCTTCATGCTCCCCGTGCGGCTGAAGATGCGCAGTCTTGCGCAGATTACGATGGGTGCCGCCGGAGTACTGTTACTCCTCGATCGCACGGGCAGCGTCGGTCACAGCGCGTTCCTCGGCGGCGCGGCCGCGGGCTGGCTTTACGCCCACGTTCTTGGCTTTGGTCGCACTTCTTTTCTGCAACGTCATTTTCGCCAGCGCCGGCTTGAAGCGGAACGGCTGCGCACCCTGAGCGCGGAGCAGTTTGTCGCGCAGGAAATTGATCCGGTCCTGGAGAAAATTTCCCGGCGCGGCGTGGGTAGCCTGACCCGGCGCGAACGTCGTCTTCTCGGACAAGCTCGCGAAAAAATGCTCGCCCAAAACGAGGGCTGAGCTCGCGCGGGCATTTGTCCAAGACCATCTTGCGCGCGATGAGCTCGCAAGCGACCTGGATTAAAACCAAAGCGGACGCATCGCTCAATCCCGAGCAGGTCGCGGCGACGCTGGATGCGCTCGCTGCGCAGTGGCCCGGTTCGCTCGAGAAATTTCTCCTCGGTTTTCCGATCGGCCTCGAACCGCTCATTCATCTCATCGCCGTTTCCACGATCTGCGCGGAGCGTTTGCAGCGCGATCCCACACTGCTGCACTGGCTGGCTCAACCCGAAATATCCGCTTCCGACCGGGGCCTGCGACGAATGCGCGCGGAATTGCGCGCGAGCACAACATCCATCGAGCGCGATGATTTTCTCGGTTTGCGCCTGTGGAAAGCGCGGGAGATGACTCGGGTCGCTTTGCGCGAAGTCGCTGGCGTGGCCTCTCTGGAAGAAACCACCGCTGAACTTTCATCTCTGGCGGAGATTTGTCTCGATGCAGTTTATCAGCATGCCGCTGCCAACCTGCGCGGGCGTTACGGCACGCCGGCTACTGAATTCACCATCCTCGGTCTCGGGAAAATCGGCGGACGCGAACTCAATCACAGCTCTGACATTGACTTGATTTTTCTCTACGGCGAAGAGGGCGAAGTCTCGCCGCACCTGACCAATCATCAGTGGCACAACCGTCTGGCCGAAGAGATGCTGAAGGCCTTTTCACCGCGCCAGCCGTCCCTCTGGCGCGTCGATCTGCGCCTGCGTCCAGAGGGCACCGCCGGCCCGCTCACCCGGTCACTTGAGGGCATGGAAAATTACTACGCCGGCTTTGGCGAAACATGGGAGCGCTTCGCTTTGATGAAAGCGCGCCGCGTTTGCGGCAGCGAAGAGCTTGCCTACGAATTTCTTCGCCAGCATCAGCCATTTATTTTTCCCAGAACGGCGACGCCGGAACTGCTCGCCGAGGTCGCGGCAATCAAACGCCGGATCGAACGCGAAGTTCCTGCGGACGAAATCAACGTCAAACTTGGCGCAGGCGGCATCCGCGAGATCGAGTTCATCGTGCAGACGCTCCAGTTCATGCACGGCGCGCATCATCCTTTTCTCCAGGAGACTTCGACGTTGAAGGCCATTGGCGCGATCGCGCAACTTGAGCTCCTGCCAGCGGTGGAAGTCCGCTCTCTCGATCGCGCTTACCGTCTCCTGCGCCGCATCGAGCATCGGCTGCAGATTGAAGCGGAACGGCAGACTCATTCCATTCCGGATAACGGGGTGGAGCGCGAGCGTCTGGCGCGCAGCCTCGGTTTCACATCAGCGGGCGAGTTGCTCACGGAATTGCGAATGGAGAACGAGCGCGTGCGTGAGATTTTCGATCGGCTCGTCGCGTCCGGCACGGCGACGGCAGCGCTGGATCTGCGTTTTTTTTCCGATGCATCGCGCGCCGCGCGTGCCCTCAGCGAACTTTCCCGCGGTTCTTCCGCGTTCCACATCGCACCGCGCACACGGCAGATTTTCGGCCGGCTGCGGCCGTTGCTGCTCGAGCAATTGCGTGATTGCGCCGATCCGGATGCGACACTCACGGCGCTTGTTCGTTTCGTCGAAGGTTTCGGATTGCGCAGTCTTCTCTTCGAGCTACTCGCAACGCATCCCAAGCTGCTCGAGTTACTCGTCCGAACATTTGACGCCAGCGCCTTTGCCACACATGCGCTCATCCGCCGTCCGCAATTGCTTGAGGAAATCACTCGCAGCGCGGACCTTGCTCGAGCCGTCTCCCTCGAAGAACACGCCGCGGCGCTCTCGCCGATGGCCGAGTGCCGCGACGTCAATGGCATTCGGATTTATCGGCAAACGCAACTGTTGCGGATCACAATGCGCGACGTCATTGGTCTTGCGCCCCACCTCTTCGCCGAATTGAGCGCGCTGGCGGAAGCATGTTTGCTTGCCACCATCAACTGTGCCGGCGCGCACAGTCTCACCGTAGTTGCCATGGGAAAGTTCGGCGGGCGCGAGCTGACCTACGGCTCTGATCTCGACCTGATGTTCGTCGGCGACGATTACCGCGCTGCGCAAAACCTCATCAACGCGCTGGTCGCGCCCACGCCGGAGGGGACAATCGCGACGGTGGACGTGCGTCTCCGCCCGGAAGGCGAAAAGGGACCGCTCGTCGGCCCGCTTCGCGCCTTCGAAACCTATTACCAGGGCCGCGCCCAGCTTTGGGAAATTCAGGCGCTCACGCGGGCCCGGCCCGTCGCCGGCCCGGAGGGGAATGATTTCGCTGAGATCGCCCACCGGGCGTGGTCGACCGCTGGATCGGATCCGGAACTGTTCGTCAAGATTGAGACGATGCTGCAACGGATTCGAAAGGAACGGGGCACCGGAAATGATGCGCTCGATTTCAAGACTGGCAGCGGGGGAATTGTGGAAGCGGAGTTTCTGGTTCAAGCCTTGCAGATGCGCCATGACGTGCGGGAGCCATCGATGTCGATGGCGATTGATAAGTTGCCAATTGCGCGAGGCGACACGCTGAAGGGGCACTATGAATTTCTTCGACGGATTGAAACTGTATTGCGCCGCGCATGGCAGAGCGCTGCCTCAAGTCTTCCCGGGGATTTAATCGAGCGACAAAAACTCGCACGCAGAATGGCTTTGGAGGAGAGCGGCGATCTGGAAATGGCATGTGCTGAGGCGCGCGAAGAGATTCACGCCATTTTCAAAAGCTGCTTTGCCAATTCGCTTCAGTGAATTCCGAGCGCGTGCGCCATCATGCGCAAGAGGAGCAGGCTGACAATAATCCCAGCCGCGACGATCACGAACAACATGGCCAGAACCGCGATCACAAAAAACCAATCCCATTTGCCAGCGCGACGGCTGCCCGCACTCTGGGCGAGCAGCAATTCGTAATTGCGCTTATTGGACTTGAACCAGAACGAAAACGCGTCACCGATACCCGGAATGATCCCGACCAGCTCATTGATGAGAATGTTGAGCGACATGCGCGCGAGGAGAATTCTGGGCAAACCGCGTCGCGCCGCCTGAATCAGGACCAGCGCGGAGACCGCGGCCGAAGCCGTATCGCCGATGCCTGGAATGAGGCCGATCAGCGGGTCGAGTCCGAATTTGAGCCGCGTGTTCGGGAGAGTGATTAGCTCATCCATGACCAGTGCGACCCAGCGAAAGAGCGCTTCGAGATTACCGCAACGCTTTTTCTCCGGCGGGAGAACCTCCCATTCCGCTTCCTGTGGCGGCCGTCTACGACCGGCGTCTTTGGTCTCGACCGGTGTTGAAAGCGTGTGCCTCTGTCTTGTCATGTCGAGCGAAGTCGAGACATCTCTAATCCTTCATTTTAGAGATTCCTCGACTCCGCTCGGAATGACAAAATAAAACTATTCGCTCTACCCGGGAATGCCTTTGAGCATCTCGGCGTTGGTCGGAAATTTCTTCACGAACATGAGCAATCGCTCGATCGCTTCACCCGGTTTGTGTCCCGCCAGCCCGCGCCGGATGAGGTTGATCTTCTCCAGCTCCCACGGTTGAAGGAGCAACTCTTCGCGACGCGTGCCGGAAAGGAAGATATCGACTGCGGGATAAATGCGTTGGTCACTGATCTTGCGATCGAGCACCAGCTCCATGTTGCCGGTGCCTTTGAATTCCTGAAAGATCAACTCATCCATGCGGCTCCCGGTTTCGATCAATGCCGTGGCGACGATAGTCAGTGAACCTGCTTCCTCGGTATTGCGCGCCGCGGCAAAAATCTTGCGCGGTGTTTCCATGGCGCGGGCGTCAATGCCGCCGCTCATGGTGCGACCGCCGCCCCCCATCGCATTATTGAATGCACGAGCAGTGCGCGTGATCGAGTCGAGCAGGATGAAAACGTTTTCTCCCGCTTCCACCAGCCGCTTCGCCCTTTCAATCGCCAGCTGCGCGATACGGGTGTGGCTTTTGATGTCGCTGTCGTTCGAGCTGGCCATGATCTCGGTCTTGGGATGCGAACGGCGGAAATCAGTCACCTCTTCCGGGCGCTCATCCACCAGCAGAATGATGACGCGCATTTCGGGATGGTTCTTGACGACGGCATCGGCGATATGATGCAGCAGGGTCGTTTTGCCTGTGCGGGGCGGGGCGACGATCAATCCACGCTGCCCCATACCGAGCGGCGTCATCAAATCCATGATCCGTGTGGTATAACGCTCGGGCACGGTCTCGAGCTTGATGCGCTTGTTTGGATTGATCGTCGTCAGTTCCTCGAAGGCGCGAAGGCCGGAGTATTTTGTCGGCTCGCCGTCGTTGATCTTGAGCAGCTTGGTTAATTGCGGGCCGCGGTTTCCCCGGCGTGTCTCGCCCTGAATCCACATCCCATCGCGAAGGGCAAAACGGCGCACGATTTCGGGTGTGACGAAGATGTCTTGCGGCGCCTGCACAAAATTGCGCTTGGGATCGCGCAGAAAACCGAATCCTTTGCCGGAGATCTCAATGATCCCTTCCCCAAACTCCGGCTCAGCCGGCTCGCCTGCTTCCACGTCGCCACCGATTTCTGTCGTCTCGGGCTGCTGCTCTGCCGGCGCGTCGTTGTTGTAGCTGGGATGGCGGTCATTCGAGTATTCCGAATTGAAACCGCCGCGATGGCGCGAGAAACGACGGCGCGGGCGGCGATGACGTTCCCGCTCAGGGCGCGGTTGGGCATCTGCCCGCGCTTCAGTCTCTGGCCGTGCTTCGGCCTCTGGCCGCGGCCCGGTCTCGATCGAGGGCTGAATTTCGTTTTGGTCACTCATAGGATTTGGCGCGCACCCGCGGGCCAGTCGCGCATTTGTCTTTTTCTTTAAGCCGGCAGTTTCTCTTGCTCAGGGATTTCCAAATTTGAATAGACGTTCTGCACGTCGTCGTCGTCTTCGAGCGCGTCGCACAAGCGCAAAACCTGTTGCGCCACGGCCTCGTCGGCGACCGTAATTGTCGTATCGGGGATGAAAGTAAACTTTGGGCTCTCGGTGGTGACGCCGGCGTTTTTCAGCGCCTCAGCTACAGCATAGAGCTGATCGGGAGCAGTGGTGACAAGATACGCATCTTCATCCGTTGTCAACTCCTCCGCGCCCGTTTCCAGCACGAGCTCGAGGAGCTTGTCTTCGTCAATGGAAGAGCGCGGCACCGCGATCTGCCCTTTGCGGTGAAACATGTATGAAACACTTCGGTTCGCGGCCAGGTTTCCGTGGTTCTTGCTGAATATGCTGCGCACTTCCGCAGCCGTCCGGTTCTTGTTATCGGTCGCAGCTTCTACGATCAACGCCACACCGCCTGGGCCATAACCTTCATAGACGATCTCATCGAAGTGCTGCGCCTCACTTCCTTCGCCTGTGCCGCGCCTGATCGCGCGTTCGATGTTGTCATTCGGCATGCTCACGGCGCGTGCCGCCTGGATCGCGCTGCGCAAACGCGGGTTGCCATCCGGATCGCCGCCCCCGCTTTTTGCCGCGATCGAGATTTCTTTGGAAAGCTTGCTGAAAACTTGCCCGCGTTTGCTGTCGATCGCGCCTTTGAAGCGCTTCACTTTCGACCACTTGCTGTGTCCCGCCATGTTGTGCGGAGTAGTTTAATTGCGAAAGTCGCCTGGCCAGATAACCGCTGCTTTCTGGAACGAGAGCGCCTCGAAGAGAAATGGCTACCGAGAAGGCGGACTAACTGATTAATTCAACCGCAGTTCTTATGCATTGTCAATCAAAGCTGCATCCGGCGGGAGCACGTTATGCGGCCACTGCCGCCGCCGCGCGTTTACGCCGCGTCGCGTCGAGAATGCGTTTGCGCAAGCGCAGCGACTTGGGCGTGGCCTCCACGTATTCATCGGCGTCTATGTATTCGATTGCCCGCTCCAGCGTCATCTTCAACGGCGCCTCCAGCTGAATGCCTTTACCTTCGCCCTGGCTGCGCATGTTGGTGAGATGTTTCGCCTTGCAGGGATTCACCGGCAGATCTTCCGGCCGGGCATTTTCACCCACGATCATTCCGGTATAAATCTCTTCCTGCGGCCCGATGAACAACCTGCCGCGCGCTTGAATGTTGTTCAGCGCGTAAGCCGTGCTCGTGCCGGTTTCCATCGAGATCATGACTCCGCGATTGCGACCTTCGATCTCGCCTTTGTAAGGCGCATATTCCCGGAAGAGATGGCTCATCAAACCTTCCCCGCGCGTGAGATTCACCAGGTCCGTCTCGAACCCGATTAGTCCGCGCGTGGGAATCATCGCCTCAATCGAAACACGGTTGGCATGATGACTCATCCCCACGACTTCGCCTTTGCGCGCAGCGAGCGACTGCATGACATCGCCGACATTCTCGCCCGGAATTTCTGCGTAAAGATTCTCGATCGGCTCCAACAGTTCGCCGCTTTTGCCTTTGTGGAAAATCACTTCCGGGCGCGAGACCATTAACTCGTAACCTTCGCGTCGCATTTGCTCCACCAGGATCGCGATCTGCATCTCGCCCCGGGCGTTGATCTCGAATGCGCCAGCCGTTTCCGTGTCACTGACCTCGAGCGAGACGTTGGTGCGCGTCTCGCGGATGAGCCGTTCTCTGATGTGGCGCGCAGTGACGAACTTCCCTTCGCGTCCGGCAAAAGGTGAATCGTTCACCAGAATCCGCATCCGAATCGTTGGCGGATCGATGTCCACGAATTGCAAAGGCACGCGCTCTTCGCCATCCGTCAGCGTTTCGCCGATAAACACATCTTCGAAGCCGGTGAGCCCGACGATGTCGCCAGCGCTGGCGTGTTCGATCTGCACCTGCTCCAAACCGTTGTAGGTAAATAGCGCCGTCACACTGGCGCGCTCGCGTTGTCCATTGCGATGAATGCAAATGATGGAATCACCGACATTGACGCGCCCGCTGACGATCCGTCCCAGCGCGATGCGGCCGAGATAATCGCTGTAATCGAGATTGGAGACCAGCATCTGAAAGAACGGCTCGGGGGAAGTTTTCGGCGGCGGCACATATTTCACAATCGCTTCAAAAAGCGGCGTCATGTCCTCGTTAGCCTGGTGGAGCTCGCGCAAGGCGAAACCGGCCTTGGCGCTGGCGTAAATAATTGGGAAATCCAGCTGCTCGTCGTTCGCCTTGAGCTCGACAAAAAGGTCGAAAACCATGTCGAGCACCTTATGCGGCCGCGCGTTCTCGCGGTCGATTTTGTTGATGACGACGATCGGTTTTGCGTTGTTCTCCAGCGCCTTGCGCAAGACAAAGCGCGTCTGCGCCTGCGGTCCATCATGCGCATCGACAACCAGCAGCACGCCATCCACCATTTTCATGATGCGCTCGACTTCGCCGCCGAAATCAGCATGGCCGGGAGTGTCAACGATGTTAATGCGATAACCATTCCACTGAAACGCGGCGTTCTTCGCCCGAATGGTGATCCCTTTCTCCCGCTCGAGATCCATCGAGTCCATGACGCGCTCCTCGATTTTCTGATTGGACCGAAAAGTGCCCGACTGCCGCAGCAGCTGATCGACCAGCGTCGTCTTGCCGTGGTCGACGTGGGCAATGATGGCGATGTTGCGGATTTTATCCATTTCTCCCGAGCGACTGCCGCGAGCACCTTGGCTCGCTACTACCGCGGATCAGTTCGTTGTTGGGTGCGGACACTATATCGAAGAAAAGCATCAATGCTGCCCCCGTTCGCAGCGACGCGGAAAGTTCGATGGAAAAGAGACCCGGGCGAACCCCAGGGCTCTCCGATTTCTTAACGTCGCTCCGTCGTATGGGCCGATGACAACGTGGGCAAAACTGAGATCGTGGCAGCGGTCAGGGTGCCAGCCAGCGCGAAAGTTGCCAAAGCGCGAGTCGGAGAACGCAGGCGCAAGAGGTATTCTCCTTCATCGTGGCGGTGTGGCGAAATCGAGTCGACTGAAGCCGGTGCTCGTGTCCGGACGGGGAGAAGATAACGTCCCTGCGATATTCCCAATCGCTCCGTCCGTAAACCGAAAAGGGACGCGGTATGAACCGCGTCCCTCGTATTCGATACTCTGCAACCCTGCTAACGTCGCCGGTTAAGGCGCGATTGCATTGAGGAAGTTCAGGCCATGAGGTGTGCCCACGCCAGTGACGTTGTCCCAGGCAAAATCAGTTTTCAGCGAAGTATCGGTCCCAAACGTGAGCACGAACCACCGGGTCGAGAACGGACTGTTGTAAAGAGCGCTGTAGTACGTGGTAGTGTTGTAAAGCGGCGCCGCGAGCGCGTCCGCCGAGATAGGACTGCCATCGATCACTCCAGTCACGTTCGTAGGCGAGCCGACTGGAATCACGTCGGTCACCGCCCCCGCTGGCAGGCCGTAAACCAAGGTGGCCGCCTGGCCGAGCCCATGGCCGGCCTTTTGCGCCGCTATTGCCATCAGCCCTGAGAACATCGGGCAGGCAAGGCTGGTGCCTCCGATTACCCCCACGGATAACTCGCCGTCAACCGTCTCGATTATCTCCACGCCGGTGAACGGGTCGGCCAGCCAGCCAATGTCAGGCGTCATCCGGTTTCCGGGCGGAACAAAGCCGCGCTGGAAAGCTGGCTGGGGAAAAATATGGCTGGCCCCGCCGCCAGCACCGAAGATGAAACCGAAGTTAAGCGGTGGAACCACTGGAGGGCCGTCATCCGCCACGGCCCCAAGACTTGGGCTGGGGTTAACGATGAGAGTCTCGTTAGTGCCCCACCCGGTTTGAAACTTGATACTGTTATCGGCGTTCAGGGCGAGACTGGTGCCGCCGATTGCAGTGGCAAAGGGTGAACTAGCCGGAAACTGCACACTCGGGATGCCTACGACCACCGATTCGTCGCCATAGTCGCCAGTGGAGAAGTTGACGTCGATGCCTTGGGCCGCTGCCATTTGCAGAACCCGATTAAGCCGCGCAAACTGGTTTGGGTTGCCATAAAGTTCGTCGAGCCCCCAACTGTTGGAAATGGTGTTGCCGAGGTGATGGACGACGGCGTAGTTGATTGCCTGGTCCAGGGACGAACGGTCGGTCGCGACGAGAAGCGCGATTTTGGCGCCAGGAGCGATGGCGTGAGCCCATTCCACGTCCAGCGTCGTCTCGCCATCCCAGCCGCGGCTAACGCCGAAGGGATTGTTGGAGATGCCCGGAGCCCTCACGATCTGCAAGTTCACAGGTGGCAAGCCGTAAATCGCCGAAAACACCGCGGCGTCGTTCGCTATGGTCGAGGAGCCATACGCATCAATAATGACGATCGTTTGCCCCGCGCCGGTGTAGCCGGCATTATAGATCGCGTTCAGGCCGTACGCTTTTCGAACTTCACTGGGAGAATATCCCTGCGGAGGAAGATGACCCAAAGCTGTGTTTGTGATGTCGGCGCCATATCGATTACCGTTGTAGGTCGCGGTGTGGCCATTCCCGGTGAAGGTATGGGTTTCCGCCGGACGGAAGGCCTGGCCTTCGAAGAAGAGCCCGCTTGGGGCGACTTTGCTCAGCGGAACGAAAGGAGACGCTTTCCCCTCCGCGTCGGCCGGGCGCGCGATTGTGGGCTCAAAGCCCAGATTATCGAGCCCGGTAATCGCCGCGATGTGCGCGTTATCAACGGACGGATTGCCTTTGTTGGAGCGATAAGTGGCTCCGTTCAGCTTGTATTTGTCGAGCTGAACGTGGAACGCCTTTTGTACGGCCCCCACCGTGCCCTGGATACTGACATACATATTGTTCTCCGCCACGCTCACAACCTTGAGACCTTGGGAAGCAAGGAAATTCTGCACTGAATTTACTTCCTGTGTAGTGGGGCCGAAGCTTGCGTTGAATTGGTCTTGGGTAATCCATTTGTGGTAACTGGAAGAACCCTTCTGATGTTGCTGCTGAACAAGGGAATCCAGCTGCGCTTCGTTGTGAAGCTTTAGCCACACCGTCGGTGTGATCGTGGTGTTGGGATCGACTGGACCCAGATCGGTGGCTTTTTTGATGAAGCCAGGCGTGTTGCCGTTGATGATCTGGGGCGCGGCGCGCATGACGCTAACCGAAACGAGTGAGAGGAACAATATGAGCAGTTTTTTCAGCATAGTATAGTTTAGTGGGATAGGTTCAGGGAATCGGGAACCCAATTCAATGCAGATCGGGCGCTTTGGCAAGTCTTTTTTATAAGTTTTTCGTATTTACAAGCGACTGAGACGACCGGCATCTTTCGCACGCGCGGGAACATACGATAAAAGCACTCGAGGCCTGGATTCGCGGCGTACCCCGTCGGCCGGTGCACGCTTCCTTCAAGCTATCGCGGCGCGTAGTGCCCGTGAATCCAGACTCGATGATGATGGCGCCGCGCCCAATGGCCTGGCACCCAGACATAATATCGCGGGCCGACATAGTAACCCGGGCCATGGACGTAATAAGGCCGATCATTCACGCCGACATCGATGATTATCGCCTTGGCCGAGTTTACGGTCGCGAGCGAGACCAGCGCCGCTAAAACTAGCAGGAGTTTCGTTTTCATAGTTGCTTCCGCCGATTGAGACGCCTGAGTCTCATTGATTCTTCAATGCAGCAGTTAGTCTGCCCGGCAGCAAGCCTCTGCCCAAGTTTCTATGGCGGTTAGAAACGTTGCAGCTCGGCGGTGGCGAATAGCCTTGCTGCTTCCCGGTCGGGGCGAGAATTTTTACGCAATTGTCTTGCCACCGCTCCGACTGCGCTCTACTCTGTCCCTCTTCTTGGTTCAACTAAATCATTAACCCCTAAAACTAGCAGCTTATGACAAAACTCCGACGAATCATGCATGTGGCGATGGCTTTGAGCATTCCGCTCCTGGCGCTCACCGCCGCCGGTGCCACAGAAAAGCAGGTGGGCATCAATGTTCTCCTGAAAACCTCAATCACCCCAGCCATTCTAGCTGACCTCGGCAGATACGGCGTCGTTCGAGACACCGTTTACGAGATCAAAGCCGTCACGCTTCGTTCCACCATGTCAGCGCTCCCGCAAATTCGTGCCTTACCCTATGTGGCCGCCGCGAACCCCGACAGGCAGCGCGATGGTAGCCCTATCGACACGGTGGACGCGGGAAACTTCCTTAATGGGCACAGCACCTGGAACCAAGACTTGATCAATGTGACGATCTCGCCTTCAACCAATGCGCGCGCGGTGCCGTTCACCGGGAAAGGTGTTTACGTCGCGGTCGTCGATACCGGGCTAGTGGACCAGTGGCGCCAGTATTTTCCGCAGGAGCGCATTGCCACCCAATATGCCACCGGGTTTAGCGGCGGCGGTGGTGAGAACGGCAATGTATCTCAGCCGCCCAATCAGTGGGAGCACGACGCCAACTCCCACGGCACTCACGTGACCAGCACGATCCTCGGCTTCCAATGGTATCCCACTTCGACCACTACGCCCCACATTTTTCAGGGTACTGCGCCGCTGGCCACGATTATCCCGGTGAAGGTTTTGAATCAAACAGGCAGCGGTTGGTCCTCTGTTGTTGCGCGCGGCGTTGTTTATGTCGCTAATCTCAAGGCCGGTCCGCTGGCCGGTTCGCCCGTCATCATCAATGAGAGTCTCGGCGGCCCTGGCTTGGATGCGGTAGAAAAGGCAGCAATCGATTACGCCATCAGCAAAGGCGTTATCATCGTGGCCGCGGCGGGCAACGAAGGTGACTTCGGCATGCATTATCCCGGCGCCTACCCGCCTGTTATCTCGGCCGGCGCGGCGGGCTGGGTTGGGCAATGGCGGCCCGGTGACGATGGTATCGTCTCCAACTGGTGGTGGAAAGATGATGTTCCGGAGCCGACGCGTGCCGGGCAGATCTACGTGGCTGATTTCTCCAGTCGCAAAATGCCCGGGCAGGATTTGGACGTGCTTGCTCCCGGAGAGTGGGTTGTCGGCCCATACAATGTCCAAAATGGCCAGATCAGCTATTATTATCTCAGTGGCACCTCAATGGCGACCCCACACGTCTCTGGGATATGCGCCCTCATGGCACAGAAGGACCCTGCTCTGACCGCCTCCCAAGCGGAGACGATCCTTACCCAGACTGCGATTCCGGTGCCGCCGGGTTCGCGAACGGTGTTGCTGCCAAACGGGACGACAACGACCTACTCGTGGGATAGCGACGCCACCGGCTCCGGCTTCACAACGGCGACCGCGGCGCTGGCGGCTACGCCCTGAGCTGTTTCACTGCGTTTCTAGCGCCAGCCTCACACGAGCGTGGGGCTGGCGCTTTTTTTTGCTCGCGCAAGTGATCGACGCAGCGTTCCCCTAAGACTCAGCCAGCCACTTCACTCATGGCCGGCACGCTGATCGGCTCGAGCCATTTTCCATGCTCGCGTATCAAATCCTTCAGCCGCTCTACTGCTTCCGCTTCAGGAATGTTGAACTTCACCGGCGTTTTGCCGACGTAGAGATTCACTTTGCCTGGCGCTCCGCCGACGTAGCCGAAATCTGCGTCGGCCATTTCCCCCGGTCCGTTTACGATGCAACCCATAATCGCGATTTTCACGCCCTTGAGATGAACCGTCGCCTCCTTGATGCGCGCCGTGGTCGTTTGCAAGTTGAACAAGGTGCGACCGCAGCTCGGGCACGCCACATAGTCTGTTTTGAAGATGCGCGTGCCCGCCGCTTGCAGAATGTTGTAACTCAGGCGCATCGATTGCGCCGGCGCTTCCTCGCCCTGCACGAGAATGGCATCGCCGATGCCGTCACAAAGCAAGGAGCCGATGTTGACCGAGGCGATCAGCAGCGTCTGCAGGAAATCACCGCGCGCTAAACCTTTCATGCCCGAGGGATCCGGTGGCGTCACCTTAAAGCTGCCTGCTGCGGGGTCCGTCGACTCGGTTTCGCTTCGCTCAGAGTGAAGGAATGTGTCCTTCAACAAAATCGAATGTCGCGTCTGCAGCCTGGCCGCCAGCAAGCGGAAAGCAGCGATCACCGGCAAATTGCTCCCATCGTTTACCGTCACAAGCTGCGCTTGCGGCCGGGCGTTCACCCGTGCGATTGCATTGTCATCTTGCGGATCGATTTCGATCAAGCCTGCCTTTTCATAAATGATCTCCGGCTTGTAATCGCCCATGCGCTCCACCTTGTGCGCAATCTTCTCGTATTGCGCCTGCCGGATAAGAACGCGCACCAGCTCGGCCCCCCCGAGACGCACCTGTAGCGGCGGTCTATGGCCGCCGTCTTCGGCGGAGCTATAAGTATCGGTCGCCGGTAGTCGGCGCTCACACACCGCCGCTACAGAAATTGTTTCCGTTGCGCGGCGGTTATAGGAAAAGGGATCAAAAGAAATCTCCTGACGCGAGCTAGGCTGCCATGTTCTGAGTGTGTTCCCGAGACACGGCCCGATTTCCGCCAGTGCTTTCGCCACCGGGATTTCATGGATGCTGTCTTCTGTTAATGAGACGCGAATGGTATCGCCGATTCCATCCGCCAGGAGCGAACCAATTCCAATGGCGCTTTTGATCCGCGCGTCTTCGCCTTCGCCGGCTTCAGTGACTCCAAGATGCAGCGGGTAGTTCCAGTCAGCGCCTTCCTCATTCAAACGCGAAACGAGAAGGCGATAAGCCGCGATCATCACCTTGGGATTGCTCGACTTCATAGAAAAAACGAAATCGTGATAATCGAGAGCGCGCGCGATGCGGGCGAATTCCAGCGCGCTCTCCACCATGCCTAGCGGTGTGTCGCCGTAGCGATTGAGAATGCGATCGCTCAGCGAGCCATGATTGGTGCCGATGCGCATGGCGATGCCGCGTTCCTTGCACAACAACACCAGCGGTGTGAAACGCTGCCGGATTCTCTCCAACTCCGCCGCGTACTGCTCATCGGTGTATTCGATGATCTTGAATTTCTTCGAGTCAGCGTAATTCCCGGGATTAATCCGGACTTTGTCCACCCATTTGGCCGCTTCCATGGCCGCTTCCGGTTTGAAGTGAATATCGGCTACGATGGGCACATCATAGTCGCGATCACGCAGGCCGCTGACAATGTGCTGCAAATTAGCCGCATCTTTCACCGTGGGCGCAGTGATGCGCACGATCTCGCACCCGGCCGCCGCCAGCTCCATCGTCTGCGCGATGGAAGCTTCCGTATCCATCGTGTCGCACGTGATCATCGACTGGATTCGGATGGGGTTACTGCCACCAATGCCGATATGGCCGACGCGCACCTCGCGCGTCGCGCGGCGCTCATAAGACAATGGAGAGGTGCAGTATGACTGCTGACGCATCGGCGCTAGCGCGGCCGGCGCTTTCCCCGCTGCTGAGTCTGCCGCACTTCGACGATCAGCTTTACATCGATGTGCCGAGCGCCTCCGTGCAATGAATATACGTGAAGCGTGTCGTAGCCAGGCGAGAAGGCCATAAATCCCGGATGCTCCACCGGAATCGCGTCCCCGTTTGGCAGGACAAGCTCAAAAGATTCGAATGGCCGAGCTTCGTACAATTCCATAACATCATCGGCAATCATTTCATTCTAACCATAAACCAGCGGCGTTGGCACGCAATCCATGGTGGACTAGCGGGCGTTTTCGGTATGGTTTTTCGGCACGAACTTAGGCGCGCCGCGCCCGAACAAGTCCTGCACATCGAAAAAGGCGATGTAAACCATGAAGCCAATGAGGATGACCGCGCACGCGGTTTGCACGATTTCAAGGACACGCGCATTGACTGGGCGGCGACGCACGGCTTCAACGAGCGCGAGCATGATGTGACCGCCATCGAGCACGGGCATCGGCACAAGGTTTAAAAGTGCGAGGTTCACGTTGAGGACGACGCTGAACCAGAGCGCCATCAGCCAGCCGTCGTGCGTCTCGAACATGAGGTAATAAACACGCAGCATCATCACCGGGCCGCTCATGTGCTGGAGTTTGACGTCTGATTTGGAGGAGGCGATGGCGCCGAAGGTGTTCACCACCGAGAGCGCGGCCGAGCGCACCTGCTCCAGCGGCGTTGGATGAGTGCGGGTCAGACGCCCATACGGATCACGCTCGATGCCCGAGTTGTCCGCCCAGACAACTCCGATGCGCGGAGTCACTTCTCCCTGAGCCGGCTCTGGAGTGACTGCGACCTGCAGCGGTTTGCCATCGCGCCATATGCTCAAATGGACCGGCGCGCCGCCGTGATGTCTGATGTAATCGCCGATCGCGGATGTGCTCTTCATTTGCGCTGCATCAACTGCGCGGATGATGTCATCCTTGCGCAAACCGGCGCGAGCTGCCGGGCTGCCGGCAGTCACTTCGCCGATGACAGGGAGCGGTGGCTCGTATGGGAGCGTGAGCTCGGAGCGCCCGCGTTGCACGGTAAAGGTAATCGGCTCGTTCGGATGCTGGCGCACAAAATCATCGATCCCGTTAAGTTCGTAAAGCGGCTGTCCGTTGATGCCGGTGATGAGATCGCCGCGTTGCAGTCCCGCTTTTTCAGCCGGGGTGCCCCGCTCCACCCCGGCGACGAGAGGAGTTTCAGCTGGGAAAATCTCGATTTGCCGCAATCCTTTTCGCATCCACGCACGCGTCGCAGGGATGATTGGCTTCGCTTCCACAGTCAGACGTTGCACGCTGCCGTTCACCTTGCGCTCGATGGTAATGGGGATCTCTTCGCCCTCACTCCGGACGATGCGCCAACTGATGGAGTCGTCACTCATGCCGCCAAAGCGGCTCACCCCGTGCCCGTCCACCGCGATGATCTTGTCGCCCGCTTTCAAGCCAGCCTCAGCTGCCGGCGAACCTGGCACAACGTAACCAATGGTGGTGGTCGCCTCCGATTCGCTGACGGGTCGGCCGACAATCCAAATGATGACCGCGAAGGCGAGGGCGAGCAGAAAGCTGAAAAGCGGCCCGGCGAAGGCGACGATGATTTTATCCAGCGCGGAAATCTTTGGCAGGCTGGCGCGATCCATATCAGCTTTGCCCTCGATCATGTCCATCGGGGCGAGCTGCGGCAGCGCGACAAATCCGCCGAAAGGAAGTGAGCCGAGCGAATATTGCACGCCGTTGATTGTTTTTTTCCAGAGCGGCTTGCCGAACCAGATGCCGAACTTCTCAATGTAAAGTCCGCGCCAGCGCGCCGCCAGAAAGTGCCCGATCTCGTGCACAACAATGAGCAGATTGAACAGCACCAGCACTTCGAGGCTGATGAAGAGGATGCGCAGAACGTGGAGAATCATCGGAAAATTTGAGTTTAGGAATGCAGGAAAGGAGAAAAGAGCAGCAAGCACTTTTCTGAATTCCTGCTTTCCTGATTCACCTCGCAATCACCTTTCTTGCTTCCCCCCGCGCCCATTGATCGGCGGCCAATATCGCATCGAGGTCGGGGTGCGCAACGGATGCGTGACGCTCCATGACGGCGGCGACGGTTTTCCAAATGCCGGGGAAGCCGATGCGTTTTTCAAGAAAAGCTGAGACGGCAAATTCATTGGTCGCGTTCAAAACAGCGGGCAGCGTGCCGCCGGTTTCTCCGGCGTGCCGGGCAAGATTGAGCGCCGGAAAATCGTCATAGCGCGGCGCGAAAAACTCCAGCCTCGAGAGCTTGGCGAACTCGAGCGGGGGCAGGGAGTTCGGCACGCGCTCCGGCCAGGTCACGGCATATTGAATGGGGAAGCACATGTTCGAGTGGGAGAGTTGCGCCAGGACGGAGCCATCGACGAACTCGACCATGGAATGGACGAGGCTTTGCGGATGAATGACCACTTCCACCCGCGACATCTCCACATCGAAAAGCCAGCGCGCCTCGATCATCTCGAGCCCCTTGTTGAACAAAGTGGCGGAATCAATCGTGATCTTGGCTCCCATATTCCAGGTGGGATGCTTCAGCGCCTGCTCGACCGTGACGCCGGGGAATTTGTCTGCCGCCATTTCGCGAAAAGGTCCGCCGCTGGCGGTGAGAATGATGCGCCGTACTTCCACTGATCTGCCGTCGAGGCACTGAAAGATCGCGTTGTGCTCGCTGTCCACCGGCAAGACGTGGATGTTGCGCGAACGTGCTGCGTTCATCACGATCTCACCCGCCATCACCAATATCTCCTTGCTTGCCACCGCCAGATCTTTGCCCGCCTCAATTGCGGCCAGGGCTGGTCGCAAGCCGCCGGTGCCGACGATTGCGATCAAGACCATGTCCGCGTCCGACATGGAGGCGATCTCAACGAGTCCGCGCTCGCCGCAAAGGATGTGCGGCTGGTAGTTCAATGCTTCACGCAATTGCCCGATTTTCCCCTCATCCACGAGACAGACCGCGGCCGGTTGAAATTCGTTAGCTTGCGCAGCAAGCTCGCACGCGTTGGAGTGAGCAGCGAGGCCGGCCAGCTCCATCCGCTCGGGAATATCGCGCGCGACTTTTACCGCACTTTTGCCGATCGAGCCGGTGGCGCCGAGAACGACGACTCGTTTTCGCTTCATAAAAAACAGGATTAAACTGGATGAGAAAAGGAGTAATCCCGGGAGTCTTTTTAATCCTGACTGATCAACATCCAGCTACGGTACCTTCACAACCAGTCGCAGATAGAAAAACAACAAGGGCGCGGTGAAAAGCAGGCTGTCGACAAGATCGAGCGCGCCGCCGATCCCCGGCAACAAGTTGCCCGAATCCTTCACCCCAGTCGCGCGTTTAACGATCGATTCCGCGAGATCGCCGATGACGGCAGCGAAGCCGAGCAGCAATCCGAGAATGGTGGCGTGTGTCCAGGTGAGATAGGAAAGATGTCCAGGCATCAATTTGTAAAGGCCGAGGCTGGCAAGAAGGGAGAAGGCGAGCGCGCCCACGAATCCTTCGCGCGTTTTCTTCGGGCTAATGTGCGGGATGAGGGGGTGTCGCCCGATGAGACTGCCGGTGAGATATGCGCCCATATCGCTGAACTTGGTCACCGCGATGAGGTAGAGACAATAGAATTGTCCAGTCAGCATGCCGGTGCCGGAGCGCGGCACCACATAAACAATCTTGGTCATGAAATTAAAGAGCCAGATGACGTAGAGCAGCCCGAAGAGCGTGTAAGCCATCGTTTGCAGGGGCGCGTCGTCGCGCAGGCCCTCGAACATCTGCCGTGACATCACCGTCAACAGAAAAAAAAGTAGCGTCGCCATCTCGAAATCGTAGGAGCGCGTCGGACCCATGCGGGCAAAATAATAAAAGCTGCCGCACAACATGACCGCACCGCAGATCATTCCGGTGAGCTTGAAGTTGGGGAGACGGCGGTGATCGAGCATGGTGTAGAATTCCCAGAGCGAGATCATCCCGAAGACGCTAATCAGGCCCCAAAAGCCGAGCTCAAAACCCGAGAACGCGATGAAAAGGGCGACGCTCCAGAGCACAATGGTGCTGCCGAAGCGCAGGATGAAGACGGCGCGACCGGTGACCGGTTTGGTCTCGACTTGCGACTCGGTGGCCACTGCCATGCTACGGCATCATCGGAATAACGGGCGCGATTGTCCACGGCATTTCGACCAATTCCTCGTGTCAGACGAGCGAAGCGCAGTCGAAGGAGGCACTCGGCTGCCTTTGAGCGTCGACTGCGCTCGGACTGCCTCAACTTCGCCAGCGATGAGGGAGCTGTTTTCACCGCCTTTCCTGTTTTCCTGGTTTCGTCTAGGTTGCAATCGCGATGCAGAAGACCATGCCCGCGATTGTAAAGGCGAAGGCCGAGCCGGGATTGTGGCTGGAAGAAGTGCCGGTGCCGAACGTCGGCCCCGATGATGTGCTCATCCGTACCAGGAAAGCTTCCATCTGCGGGACCGATATTCACATTTACAACTGGGACGCATGGGCGCAAAAAACGATCCCGGTGCCGATGCCGATCGGGCATGAATTCGTCGGGGAGATTGCTGCTGTGGGATCAAACGTGCGCGGATTTTCCGAAGGCGATCTGGTCGTGGGCGAAGGCCACATCACCTGCGGCCATTGCCGCAATTGCCTGGCCGGCCGCCGCCACCTTTGTCCCAACACGCAGGGTGTGGGGGTGAATCGCCCCGGCGCATGGGCGGAATTCGTCGCCATTCCCGCCACCAACCTCTGGCACGCCGATCCCGCCATTCCGCTCGATGTCCTTTCCTGCTTCGATCCGCTCGGCAACGCGGTGCACACCGCGCTCACCTTCGACCTCGTCGGCGAAGATGTGCTCATCACCGGCGCGGGGCCGATTGGCTGCATGGCCATCCCGATTTGCAAACACGCCGGCGCGCGTCACGTGGTCGTCACCGATGTGAATCCTTATCGGCTCGAGCTGGCGCGCAAGATGGGCGCGACTGTGGCGTTGGACGTGAGCCGGGAAAAACTGCCCGATGCCATGAAGCAACTCGGAATGAAGGAAGGCTTCGACGTCTGCCTCGAGATGTCAGGTAACCCCAAAGCTTTCGCTGACATTTTGCCAAACATGTTCTACGGCGGCAAAATTGCGCTTCTCGGCATTATGCCCGCCAGCGCGTCCATCGACTGGAACCTGGTCGTTTTCCACAGTCTCACTCTCCAGGGAATCTACGGGCGCGAGATGTTTGAAACGTGGTACAAAATGACATCGCTCATCCAGAGCGGACTGGATATTTCACCCGTGATCACTCATCGCTTTCCGTTCACGGAATTTCACGAAGCGATTGAGCTGGCGAAGTCAGGCAACTCAGGCAAAATCGTGCTCGACTTCGCCCAAGCGGCGTAGCGACTTCCTCGTCGTTCTACTCCGGAGCGACATTCCCCGAGGTGACTCCCTCCGGGGGCACGACGTCGGGCTGCGCCGCATCCGATTCGATCGCGGGCGCCCGTTGCTTCTCGATGCGCGTCGAGAGCAAACATGCCCCGAACAAAAGCGCCGCCGCGACATACCACGGCGCTCCCGGCATGTTCAGTCCGCGGTTTTTGTCGATGAAAAATGAAAACGTGAGGGTGAAGAGCGCGGGTCCGATCAGGACAGAGAGGGAGCGCAGGCTGCTGATCGCGCCCTGTAGCTCGCCCTGCTCACGTTCGCTCACCCGGTGCGTCATCATTCCCTGCGCGGCGGGGCCCGAGATATTCCAGATGGAGATGACGGGAATCGACGCCATGTACCACGCGCCACTGCGCGCGAGCGCGGCCACGACCATTCCGACCGCGCCGAAAAACTGGCCGCCGTATAGCGCGCGGCGTTCTCCGATTGCACGGACGATGCGTCCAGTGAGGCCGGCGGAAATGACCGCGCTGCAGAGTCCGACCATCGCGAGGGAACCGCCGATGCTGCCGGCACTCCAGCTATAACGGTAAATGGCATAGAGCGCCCACACGTCGAAGACCTGGTGGGCGAGATAAGCAAGGAACTGGATCACGGCGAGCTGGAACAATTCCGGATGGGAACGCAGGAGGACGAGCGAGCCGACCGGATTGGCGCGGCCGATGGTAAAGGGCTTGCGTTTCTCTGGCGAAAGAGATTCCGGCAGGACAACAAATCCATAAACGGCGTTGGCCAGGCTCAATCCGCCGGCGACCCAGAACGGCAGTCTCGGGTTGGCGTCGCCGAGTAATCCTCCCAGAGCCGGGCCCAGAATGAAACCCAGGCCGAAGGCCGCGCCAATCATACCGAAAGCGCCGGCCCGTTTCTCTCGCGGAGTGACATCGGCGATGTACGCCATGGCCGTCGGAATGCTGGATGCGGTCAGTCCCGAAATCGCTCGTCCAATGAAGAGCCAGCGCAGCGTAGGCGCGACTGCCATGACGAAGTAATCAAGGCCGAGTCCGAAATTCGAAAGCAGAATGACCGGACGGCGCCCGACGCGATCGGAAAGGACACCCAGCAGTGGCGAGAAAAGAAATTGCATCAGCGCAAAAACGGTCAGGAACGCGCCGGTCCAATTGGAGGCTGCCGTCATGTTATCGCCGAGAAAACTGAGAATGAGCTTTGGTAAAACCGGCGCGACAAGGCCGATGCCGAGCATATCGAGCATGACCGTGACAAAAATGAAAATGACAGCGGCCGGACGTTGCTTCACCGCAGCTTATCTACTGTGAACGGCGCAAGCGGCAAAGAAGCCAAACCCCAGCGTCGGCGCTGACATCCGGCCACGAGTGAAGGAGGCGCATCTACGGCGGCGCGCTCTGGGCGCGCTGCTCGATCTGGGCGAGGGACGGGTCCGCGCTCTCAATCCAGCTTTTTGCTTCTTCGAGCTCACCTTCATTCACCGGCACGGCGCGCGGAACGGTGTTGTCGCTCACGGCGATGGCACGCTCAATCCCGCGCGGCTTTTTCCAATGCCGCCCAAACCTGTAAAGGGCGAAATACATCGTCTTGGCTTCCACCGCGCTGACTCCGCTGCAACGCATGGCGTTGTAAAACATGCGATCGCATTCCTGCCACGGCCGCGTTTGTTGATCGTAAGCCACATCGTGCAGCACGGAAGCATTCCGGTATTTGCCCTCGAAAGGCCCGCCCATGAACGACCAGAGCGACCGTGGAATGGACGCGCCATCTACGACCGAGCCCGCCGGGGCGATCCAGACAACGCCGTCAGGATCGACGTAGCGCAACTCGTTGAGCAAAGTCATGCTGCGGCCGTCGTTCTCCCAGCGCGTTTCGACATTGCCGCTGTAATAACCCCAGCGATGCTGTGGCCGCGCCGCCACCGCATTCCACGAGGGCGATTTGTTTCCGGCGCAGCCGGCCAGTGCGAGGAGCAAGAGCAGACACGCGGTCTTCATGGATGAGCAACCTACCTCATGGGCGAAGGAGGCAAGTTGCTGATAGAGCGCCGTGGCCAGAACTGACGCCAAACCGGTCACGATTTACTTCTGCAAAATGGAAATATCGAAGTCTTTCAGCAAAGAGGCTGTCTTGCTGCGGTTACAGCCGTGGAATTTACTCGGCTTGTCTCCCATCCTTTTGCGGATGTCGATGTCGAATTGGCGCGAGAGCAAGTCGAGCAGGAGCCATTGGTCCGCACCGTGCACTTCGCCCACTATCCAGTTGCAACGGGCCAGCTGCTCTTGGCTCATCGAAGTCAGGAACGCGTATTCGTCGCCTTCAATGTCGATCTTAATAAGATCGAAGAATGGAATGCCTGAAACTTTTGCGAGCTGGTTGTAGTCATAGATCGGAATATCTCCGGTGCTACTTTCAACTACTTGCGCTTTCGCATAGTTCCGTGCGCTTCTCTGGACGACCTGGCCCTTGCAAGGTGATTTACCGAGGGCGCACCGCAAGACGGTCACATTCGGCAGTTGCGAAGTGTTGAGCTTGAGAAGCTCGAAGTTGTCATGTGAAGGTTCACAACAAACAATCCTGGCCCGCGGAAAGTAGTCGGCGAAGAACAAGGCAGCCAGCCCAATGTTAGCGCCCGCATCAAGAATGTAGCCGGGGTTTATCGCTTTCGGCAGGTTGTATTCGCACCTTTCGCCTAGAAGAAGCAGCCGCTCAATCTGGGCGCGATCGGAAGTGTCGCTGCGATAAGTGATGCGATGCTTTTTCCAGCGCAAGGTTTGCAGCGAGCCGCGCTCGCCCCGGTCAAACGCGAACGTGATATCACGCGAACGGACCAGCCTTTTCAGCAGCTTGATTGCGCCAGTCACGCAATGCTCGAACCGGCGATGCTAGACGGTGATGGCTTCAGCATGGCGCTCCGGCTCTTTCGCCTTTGTAGTTCGCGCGATCGGCCGCCGAAATTTCTTCACATAAAACATCAGGAACACGCCCGTCACGACCAGGAGCGAGCCGATCCATTTCAGCGACCAGCCTGGATCGCGCAGAATCTGGATCGTGCTTTGCCCCAGGTTCTGCGGGTTCCATGAGGCCTGCGACATTTTGAAGGTGAGGCCGGTCCATGCCCGCCACCAAGCTGGCGGGTAGTTGTAGGGATGATTCATCCAGCATTGGCCGGTGGCACTCTGGCCTTCAGCGGTGGAGACGCGGAGCGTGCTTTTGAATCCCGCGGGCGCGTCGCTGCCTTCGTTACGCGACACTTCAAAATCGAGCAGCTCGAGCGCGATCGGTAATGGAATAGAGCGGAAACCGAAGGCCAGCGATATTGGTTGCGGCGAAGTCGGGACCGCGATTTGCCAGCCGCTGGGGACCCATTGATCGAATGATTGGCCGTTTTGCTCGATTCGGATCCGCACGCCGTCCGGTAACTCTTTGTTGCCGGATTTCGCTGGGGTGAAATCGATCCAGCGCTGCGCCTTTGGCAGGACTTTGTCGATCACTAACCGCCAGTCGGCCCAGCCGGTGACAAGCGGCTTGCCCAGCTCAAGCACGCCGGCCGATTTTCCAAGCTTCCGCGATTGCAGCTCGTAGGAGATGACACCGGTGTCGTCGCGGAAGATTGTGAGATGATTTTGCCCGGCGCTGCCTGCATTCGTCGCCGGCGGTGTCGTGGCGTTTGTGCCAGACGCCGCATGTTCAGTTTCCACAACCGGAACGCCGCGGCCTCGCACTGAGACGAGCACGGCGGGATTATTCGGCGTGTCGCTGACGGAAACAGGTTTGCCATCCTGAAGGCGGAAGTCCGCCCAGTAATTTTCGATACGAGCCGTCAAGTCCGTTCCTTCGATGCGGACCTCCTTCATAAGGTTCGGCGCAACCTCGATGGTCTGCGTCTTGTCGCCGAGTGAAACGGTGAGCTGGCCTTTGTCGGCGAGGACGGGTTCGGAGAGGGAGAGTTTTACGCGACTGCCGCCGCCTTGGATGGCGTGGCTGATCTGCTCCGGCGATTTGGCAAAGGCAAAAATCGATTCTTGAATGTCGGTCAGCCCCGGCGGAGCCGAGGGGTCTCGCGACGAATCCGTTAAGGCAACCTCGGCGGGATCTTTCGCTTCGCTTCGCTCAGGATGACTTGAGCCCTCGGCGTGGCCCCGTTTCAGTTCAATGTTAGCGAGGCCCATGGAGAACTTGCTGTACTGCGGATCGTCCGCCAGCAGCCAACTCTCCAGTCGCTGGCCCATCAATTTGGTCTTGATGGTGAAATGCAGCGCAGCGCTCCCGCCCGAATCGACCGGTCGCGGATTCAAGTTTGCCTCGATCGCATCTGCGTAACCGATGACCTTCAAACGCGCGCCGCTGGCAAGCGCGCCGAGGTCGCGCGGCTGTTCGGGCGAGGGCGGATGATGCAGAAACTCGGCGCGATAACCTTTAATAATGCCGTCGGAATCGTGCACCCGCAGCTGATGCTCATCCACGAGCAGCCGGTTATTCGGCGGCTCGCCTTTGAACAGAGTGATCGTCCCTTCGATTCCCCAAATGCGTCCGATGAGTGAGCCGGTGAGCAGGGTGATGATGCCGAGGTGGGTCACCAGAAATGCGACGTGATGCCTGCGCCAGGGCCAGCGTGAAAGCGCGCTCACAGCGAGGTTGGCCCCGAGAAGGACGAGCCAGAGATTGAACCAGGGCGCGTCATAAATGTAAGCGCGCGCGACTTTGGCGTCGAAGCTCGACTCGTAGATGGTGCCGGCAATGCTGGCGACGATGAGCACCGCCAGCAATACAACGGCAAGCTTAAGTGAAGCGAAGAATCTGAAAAGGGGACCGCGCTGCCACTTTGGGCGCAGTGAGGGAATGCTCGCCATCAGGGAGCGACTTTGCGCATGAACGCCGAAGCGTTCAACTGTTGTCGCGGCGCGGGGGGAGGCCCGCTTACCGAGCTGGCAGGAGTCGGCGCGTTCGGCGGTCATAGACCGCCGCTACAGAATGCAGCTTACTTCTTCCGCAAAGCTTTGGCCGTTTTCACCGGCGTCTGACCCAGCGCACTGGCCCGCGGGTTCTTTCGCGCCAGCGCTGGCCGACTGTCTTCGCCGCGATTGCCGGCGGCGCTCTTGCTCTTTGCTGTGCGTGTGCTCGGCCGGCGGGCGTCGGCCATCAGCGGGTCCAGCGTTTCCACTGCTTCCGCATCGGCTTCGTATAACGCGAGACCTTCACGTTTTTGACGCGCTCTAAGCCTTCCTTCATCGCATCGGCGGAGTCTTCAGCTTTTTCCCTGACGGACTTCCACAGCGGCCACAGAAACGGCAGAGAGAGGAAGCTCCACGCTGTATCCCTGGCTGTTTCGCGCGCTTCCTCCGCCGGGTCAGCCGAAGCGGAGGCGTAACGAATAGCCAGGCCAATCGCGATGCCGACACCGAGGGCGCCGAGTAACACCGGAATCGGATTCTCTCGCACAAAAACTTCCGTACGCTCGCGCGCCACACTGGCTGCATCCTTGGTTTGTTCCCACGCGTCATTTGCTCTCTCGGAAACGCTCCGGGAGCTGTAATCTTGCGTGCTGCTGAGGTCTCCCGCCGGGCTTAGCGGGGCCGTGTTAAATTCATCGCCGCTTGGATTAATCGTCATACTAAAGAGAGTTCGGATTTGGCCGTCACTTCGCGCGGACTTTCGTCGTCACTTCGGCGAGAGAGAGCCGAGGCGGAGAGTCTCAGGGCGCCAGTCGCTCCAGCTGCCAGCCATCCCCTTCGCGTGTGTAACGGAAGCGATCGTGCAATCGGTTGGGCCGTCCCTGCCAAAACTCCATCCGCGCCGGTAGCACGATGTAGCCTCCCCAGTTGGCCGGCAGCGGAATTTCCTTCCCGGCAAAACGTTGCTCCATCTCCGCCAGGCGCGCTTCCAGAATACGCCGGGCGTCGATCACCTCGCTTTGATGCGAGACCCAGGCGCCGAGCTGGCTCCCAAGTGGCCGTGAATGAAAGTAGCGCTTGGATTCTTCACGCGAAGTTTTCCTGGCCGGGCCCTCAATGCGGATCTGTCGCTGCAATTCTTTCCAATGCAGCACCAGTGCAGCATGTGGATTCTGGTCAAGGTGCCGGCCTTTTTCGCTGGCGTAGTTCGTGTAAAAAACAAACCCGTCGTGGCTGTAGCCTTTGAGCAGCACGACGCGCGCAGTGGGCCGATTCTCGGGTGAAACCGTGGCCAGCGTCATCGCATTCACTTCGGCGATGCCCGCTTCAATCGCCGCCGTAAACCAGATCGCGAATTGCTTTATCGGGTCCGGATCGAGATCGCGCCGGTGCAAGCCGTGCGCGGTGTATTCCTGACGCAAGGCAGCCACATCGGACGCTTCGTTCATCGTGAGCGTTATCTAACAATGGCCGCTGTTTGTCCAAAGCCAATGGTCAGAAAGGTCTGGGAGATCGCTCGACATAATGAAGTCCGTCTCACAATTGCGAGCGGAATGGCAGCGCCACGAATTCAACCAACCGTTCCCACCAGGAGCGGCTCCGGAATTGCGCTACGGTATACTCGCGGCTTTGGGCGAGATCGTGAGTAAACATCTCTTCCATTTCTCGCGCGAACTCCCGGTCGTACACTGCCACGTCGAGTTCTTCATTAATCTCGGCTGAGCGCGCATCGAGATTGGAGGAGCCGATGAGCGAGAACATACTGTCCACCACCATTCCCTTCACGTGAATCATGGTCGGCCCATACTCGAAAATCTTCACCCCTCCCTCCAGGAGCTTCCCGTAAGCGCCGCGTCCGGCGGATTTCGTCAGCGGCTGGTCGTTATTCTCGCCCGGCAGCAGCAGCCGCACATCCACCCCGCGCCGCACGGCATCCGTGAGAAGCTCGACCTGCTCCTGCGTCGGTGTGCAATAAGCGTTCGTAATCCAGATGCGCTTTGTCGCGGCCGCGAACGCCACCGCCTGCACCAGCGGCACCGGCGCCATCGAGAATGAATGTGACTCCACCACCTGCGCCTTGAGATTGCCCGCCGGCGCCAGGGCCGGGAACTGGTCTGCACCGCTCAAAACTTCCGCGCCGGTCTTGACCCAGTGTTCCTGAAACGCCTCCTGCAAGTTGCTTACGAGCGGCCCGCGGACTCGCAGCTGCACGTCGTGCCAGTGTTCCTTGTCCTGAGCATGGCCGCTCCACCGTTTGGCAAATCCGATGCCGCCGGTGAAGGCGAGCCGTCCGTCGATCACGCAAACGCGGCGGTGCGAGCGGCGATTGGAACGATCGAGTCGCCATGAATGCATGGGATGATAGTAGGCAAATTTGCACCCGGCATTCTTCATCATGCGCACATCCGAGTTATCAAGGCTCCAGCTCGAGCCCACCCCATCGAGGAGCACGCGAACTTCCGCTCCCGCGCGCGCTTTCTCGCACAAAGCATCGCGGAAGGCGCGGCCAATTTCGTCAGAGTAAAAGATGTAAGCTTCAAAATTAATCGTCTTCTTCGCCGCGCGGATCGCATCCAGCATTGCCGGAAAATAGGCATCGCCGTTTTGTAAAAGCTCGATGGCGTTGCCTTCGATCGGCACCGGGCCCGCCATTGAAAGGGCCGAGCCGAAAAACTCCGGATCAGCTACCGCGAAAGTGTGCTCGAGATGATATTCAAGCGTGTGCCGCCGGATCAAAAAAACGCAAAGCAGCGCGACAATCGCGAGAATAGCCAGCGTCAGCCCGATCCATTCGCCGATGGCCAGCTCCCACCATTGAATATTGAGCCAGTGGTCGTTCTTGCGGCGGCGTCTCGCCATTTGAGAAATGAATCGCAACGGCCAGGCAGGTTGCTCGCGTTGCGAAGGTTTCGCGACTTCGCCCTGTCGCCGCAAGGGCGGCATTCCGATCCTGCCGCGGAAGAATATAGAGATTCTTCGCTGAGCTCAATGCTCCGACCGGTTTCTATTCTTTTCGCGTAATTCTGTAAGTCCCGGATATCGTCGTGGCGCGATGTACTACCGAATGAAATCGAGCACAAAAGATCGGGCAAAAGGACGGGCTGGAGAGGCCAAGGGCAAGCTCAAAGAGAGCGCCGGGCGCACGCTCGGCAATCCGCGAATGGAGGATCGGGGCACGGCCGAGAAGGTGGGCGGAAAAGTGCAGCGCAAAGTGGGCGAAGTGAAAAAAGTCTTCGGCAAATAACGGCGTTACTCGCCGTTCCCGCTCACCGGCAGCGCGATGGTGACCGACGTCCCCTGAGCCCCGGTGTCAATATCGACCCGGCCATTGTGGTCGAATACTGTCCGCTTCACGATTGGAAGACCGAGGCCCATTCCGCGCGGTTTGGTCGTGCAAAAGGGTGAGAAAATTTTCTCTTTCATCTCAGGCGGGATTCCGCCGCCATTATCCTGCACGGTGAGGAGCACGGCGCTGTCGCGCCCGCCTTCGCGCACCGGTTTGGCCGTCAGTGTGATCCTGGGTTTCTTTTGGTCGCGCACCGCTTCGGCAGCGTTGGCGACAAGATGGGCCACTGCTTCGGCCAGAGCGTTCTCATCGCCGACGATCTTCGGAAGGTGCGGCGGCAATTCCGTCTCCACCGAGATCTCGCCGTTGCCGGTGATCTTGCTGCGCGCCAGTTCCACCCCGCGTCTCACCGGGGCCCGAATGTCCAGCGGTTCCATTTTCAATTCCGCCGGATGCGCGAAAGCGTTAATCTGGCCGACGATTTTATCCAGCCGCTCCACTTCCTTGACCACAATATCATTGAAGGTTTTACGAAAATCGGGTTCGTCGTAACGCTCCGGCAGCAATTGCGCGAACGTCTTGATGGCCACGAGCGGATTGCGAATCTCATGAGACATACTTGCCGCCAGGTCCGTCCAAAAGGCTGCGCGATCGACCAGGTCCTGTTTCTCGCGCAGATTTTCCTCCACCGTCAGGTCGTGAATGACGGCGACGGCGCCAAGCGCGGTGCGTTGATCGGCCAGCCGGCGGGTCTGGACCGAGAGCGAACGACGGGTCCGCGGATCGATCCATTGTTGCGGCGGGAGGTTTTCGGCCGCATCGAGCGTATCGCGCAACATCAACGCCAGCTTGCCCCCGGCAGCTTCGGCGGGATGATTCAGCGCGTCCGCTGCAGGCACACCCAGAATCGATTCGGCGGGCGGATTGAACCACCGGATGATCCCCTCTTCGTCGATGGCGACAATGCCCGGCGGAATCGATTTTAGAAGCGTCTCGGCCAGTGTTTTTTGCAGCGTAATTTCTTCGTAAAGAAGCGCGTTCTCCAGCACGGTCGAGACGTGCTCGGCCAGGATCATCAAGCCTTCCAGTTGTGGATACTCAAACGGCAAGCCGGTGATGCCGTGGCCAAAAAAAATCCAACCGATGATGCGCCCTCGCCCATAAAGCGGCACGATGACTTCGGCGCCGAAGCTGTCGAGCGCGCGCCGCAGGAGCGCGCGGTGCGTGAGGTCGGCAATGTAGGGAAGATTGGCGCGCCAGATCAGATGCGCGTGCGTTTCAAACCAGCGCACGAAGGAATCGCGCTCGCTGTATTCGATCTCGTGGGTCTCGGGCAAGCAACGCAATCCCGCGCGCAAGCGGTAACGTTCGCCCTGACGGATCCGGGAGAAAATTCCCACCCGGGTCACCCCGGCGGCATCGGCCACGTTTTCCGCCACGCTCGCCAGCAGCGAATCGACGTTCTCGACCTGCCGGAACACGCGCGGGAACCGCAGCATGGGCAGCATTGAGGCATTGGAGCGCGGCTCACCCGTTGTAGCCGCCATCGCCGGCCGCGGCCCCGCCGCGACCGCCGGCATCTGCGCTTCGTCGCGCAGTTCGCGATTTTGCCGCAGCAGCTTCAGGTAATCGAAGGCGCGCCCCACCAGCGCCTGGAAGCGGCGGCGCTCGAGTTGCAAATCTTCAGCTGCGTAAATCCCGGATTGTTCCGCATCGCGCAGCGGCTCGGAGCGGGGCGTGCCGAGCGCGATCTGGAGGGAGTCGGGCCAGTTCTGTTCGAGTTGTTCCATCAGCTCCCGGCATTCCCGCGCGCGCAGGTCCATTAGCACCACCGCGGGCGATGTCTGCTCGAGCACAGCTTCGAGACGGCCGGCCTCGCCCACATGCCGCACTTGCGCCATCGTGCGCAGATACGCTTTCACCCTCCGCACCAAGTCGGCATCCTGCGAGTACACGATGCAGACCGGGGGGAGCGTCATCATGCCATCTTAATTGCCGGCGATGGGAAAAGCGACTGCTCGTTGCGTTTGCTGGAGCACAGGCCGGACGCCGCTCCGTTTCCAGGGCGCGTCTTTACTCTCATGCCGCCGCGGCCTCCTCAGCGTCCCGGGTCAGCGGCATCAAAATGCGGAACACGGTGCCTTTGGAGAGCTCGCTCTCCACTTCGATTTGCCCGCCATGTTCCTGCACAATGCCGTGCACAACCGATAGCCCAAGGCCGGTGCCGTGATCTTTGGTTGTAAAGAATGGATCGAAAACGTGAGCAATATCTCCCGGTTTGATCCCTTCGCCAGTATCGCGAATGGAAATGCACAGCGCTTCGGTCGCCTGCGCCCCGTTGCCCGAGAGCCGCGCCAGAAGCGGCTCGCCTTTGCGAATCTCCGTCTCCACCGTCAGCTCGCCTCCTCGCTTCATCGCGTCCATGGCATTGAGAAAAAAATTGAGGAAGACCTGTTCCAGCTGGTCGGAATCAGCCCGAATCATGTCAGTCGCAGCATTCCAGGCCCGGTTCACCTTGATCTCCTTTTGATACAAACGGTGCTGCACAAGGAGAAGCGTTTTTTCCAGCGTCTCATGCACGTGCATCGGACGCAGGAGCGGCTTGGTCGGCCGGGCAAAGCGCAGTAGCTGGTTCACCAGCGTGTCGATGCGATTGATTTCGTGAACAATTAGCCCCGAGAAAGTCTCGCGGAAATCCGACTCGGCATAGCGTTCCGGCAGGAGCTGGGCAAAGGTTTTGATCGATACAAGCGGGTTCTTGATCTCATGCGCCATCCCGGCCGACAAAGTGCCCAGACTGGCCAGACGATCGGTGCGGCGAATCTGCTCCTCCATCTTCTTCAAGGTGGTGATATCGGTGATCACCATGAGCGCGCCGAGTAGCTCGTGTTCCTGGCCGCGGAAGATCGCGCTGCTCGCGCGGACATAGACTTCTTCTTCTCCTACCTGAAAGGAGACTTCGCGATCTTCCTGACGCTCGCCTGTGGCCAGGGTAGTTCGAATAATCGTGCGCAATGGCGCTGGCAGGTCGTCAATTATTCGGCCTCTATTAACCCGGGCCAGCCCGGTAATCTGTTCGGCTTCCTGGTTGAATACCGTAATCTTACCATCCGTGTCCGCGGCAACTACTCCGGTAGTAAGATTTCGAAGCAGCGTTTCATTGTAGATCTTCGCGTTCTGAACTTCGGTAAATAATTCCGCATTCTCGATCGCCACTGCCAACTGGCCGCAAAGTAACTGGAGTGCATCCTGCTCCATGGTTCCGTAAATACGGCCGGAAAGCCGCGGCCCCAGAAGCATGATCCCGGCCAGCTGTTCACGGGCGAAGATTCCCAGCGCCGCCGCCACCTTGAGCTCTTCCAGCCGGCGTCTCACCTGCTCGATGAAAGGAGTAGGACGGATGCGGTGTAACTCATCGAGAATGAGCGGTTCGCGATGAGTATTCAGGTAATGGACGAGCGGGCCATCGGGCGAGACAGACGAGTTCAACCGCGCCGGCTGATCGCCCTCGCGCGGATAACGCCGGATGAACTCCCCTCTCTTTCCGGCAACGTAGATCGTGACCCGGTCGGTGCCGACAGCTTCGGCTATTGTGGTAGCAAACCGGCGAAGCAGGTCATGCAACGTGGTAACCGACTCAAGAATAGCAGCGGCTTTACCCATCGTGGCTCGAAAATCCAGACCACGACTTCCAATAAACAACTTGTCAGCCAGCCTTTGAGAAAACCCTCGCGCGGGAGCCATGGCAAGAGCGATTATCAGAGCTGCCAAGACGTAGGCGACAGTCCGTTGTGATGAGTGAAACAGAGTCTCCGCTGCCGCAGCCACTATCCACCAAACGGCACCGTATGTCGCCAATAAATAAGCTATCAACACGACATACGACATAAGCCGGCGCATTAGCAGTCCAACATCCATCAGCTTCCGGGTAGCAATGCCGTAGGCTACTACAAAGCTGAACAAAACCGCGCGAACCGGAGCGAACCAAAACAGCTGTGATGGTTCAACAAAAAAGCGTAGTATCTGATAGGCACCTAGCGTGAGAATGAGAATCGCAGTAGAAGCTAACAGTAAATATGCTAGTTCCGAGCGAACGCTACCAGATGTGCCCTTCAGATCCCGCACCGAGCTTACTACCAGCGCAAGTAAACCCGCGGTGAACAATACACCATAAAGATAAACGCCAGAGCCATAAATCGGTTGAGGAGCTAGAGTAGGATTATTCGAGAAGCGGGCTCCTGTAAGCAAGAAGTCACTCATCGACATCGAAATGAGAAAGATTGCAGTACCAATCCAAATCCGAGATGACTGCAGTAGTCCCCGCCAGGTGGCGCCGGGCTCCCGAATAGCTTTGCGAAGCAGGTTTAAGCTTAGGAGTATGAGAGTTGCAGACGCGAAGGCGATTCGCATGTTTGCAACAACCACAGGCAAACTTCGGCTCGTCGAGCCGAAGTACAGGCTCGCCAGCCACGAAGTCATCGCCAGCGATAACACAAGGAACGTCTGATTCGCCTTGCGATGACGATTAGTGAAAAAGACCCCTAAAGCTACCGCTGCCTGAATGACTAACGCCCCGACAATCGGGATCGCTTGGCCATTCATCAGCAGTGCACGCGGCTCATCACAAGCGAACTCGCGCTGCCTCCCAGGCCTCGCACATTCATCAGAACATTATTAACTTTTGTTTTCCGCGGCCGGTGTGGGACGACGTCTATGCGACAGTTAGGATCTGCGACTTCGTGGTTGGCCGTTGGAGGGATAATTTGATCGCGGGCTGCAAGAGCGCATGCAGCTATCTGCAGAGGCCCACCAGCTGCCAACGGGTTACCAGTTACACCCTTGATCGAGCTCACAGGGATCGATTGCGCTCGCTCACCGAACACCTCTCGGATGTATTGAACCTCGGCTGCATCGAGCATTGGATCACCCGGCCCATACGCCGAGATGTAATCAATGTCGCTCGTACCGCATCGCGCGTTAGCCAACGCCATTCTCATCGAATCGCGCAGACCCGAGCCGTGCTGCTCTAAATCAAGATCACGTTGGGCAGCGTATCCAACTATTTCTAAATAGCTCCGCGACCCTCGCGCCGCGGCACGGTCAAGGTTCTCAAGAACAATCATTCCAGCTCCCTCAGCCAAAACGCCGGAACGACGCGTGAGGTCGAATGGCCTGCTCGCCTTTTCTGGCTCCCCATTGTAAGGAACGGTTAAACCGCTCGCCATAAACGCTGCAAACGTGTGAGGCGTTAAAGGCGCATCAGCGCCACCCGCGATTGCCAAATCTGCCTCTCCTGACTTTACCATGCTGAAAGCACCCGCAACGGCATCCAAGCCAGATGGGCAGGCCGACGAAACCGTCGCGGCGTGGGCGTGCATTCCAATTCTGTCAGCGATCGCATTGGCCGCAGCTTGCGGCTTGAGTGCGCCGATGGCTGTTGGGGAGATGCCGCGGAGGCCTCTGCGATCAAACTCGCTGATTGATCGTTCGATAATATCCATCGCGCTTGTGCTCACACCTACTACGACAGGCGTGAATGAAGGCAGATCGGTTTCATTAATTTCCAAACCAGCGTCTTTCAGTGCCATCATAGCTGCGGCATATGCTAGCTGCGTATGCCGTGCCATCCGCTTGGGTTTTAGTTCGGGCTCGATGTAATCGAGCGGATTGAAATTTTTTACCTCGCCCGCGATGCGGCTTTTGAAATTGGAGGCGTCAAAGAGCGTGATGGGACCGATCCCACTGCGGCAGTGCAGGAGTGAATCCCAGAAGGCTTCCAGGCCGATGCCATTGGGGGCCACGACGCCCATGCCCGTGATCACGACACGATTGCGTTTAATCATGCGACACCTACCAGATTCTAGAGCGTACGTTAAATGCGGGCATTATTGATTTGGCCGCTAAGTTGTTCGCACTTATTCACAATTCTTGACTTATTCACAAGCTGCATCTTCTCTCACAAGCAAATTTTTGCGCACCGGGCTTACAGGCAACATGTGGAAACCAGATCAGACCGATAACACGAATAGTGCACGCAATCGGCTGCCGCATCGGGCGAAAACGCCGCGGCGCCATTCCGCCGCGCGGCGCATCTTTCTCTCATATTCAGGTCATCCGGACGTCTCTATTTCTGTCGCAAACGGCACGCAGTTAGCTTCATTTGCGCCGTAGCCCCATGTCTTCGACCGTCGCCGAACAGCCGAAAATCCTGATCATCGACGACGAGATGGGGCCGCGCGAAAGCCTGCGCATGCTGCTGAAACCAAGCTATCAGGTGCACACGGCCGAAAACGTGGAGAGCGGTTTGCAATTGCTCCAGGAGAAACAACCCGACGCCGTCATCAGCGACATTCGCATGCCGGGAACGAGTGGGATCGAAGGCTTGCGCAGGATTCGCGAGATCGATCCGCATGTCGCCGTCATCATGCTGACTGGCTTCGGCGCGCTGGAGACGGCGCAGGAAGCGCTTCGTCTCGGCGCGAATGATTACATCAACAAACCTTTTGATGCGGTGCAGATGCGGGAAGTCATCGGTCGCAACGTCGAGCGGACGCGTGTGCATCGGAAAAGCGATGAAGCGGCGCGCGGGATTCAGGAGTTAAACAATCGGCTCATGAGCGAGCTGGCGCAAAAGGAGCGGCTCGCGTCGCTCGGCCAGGCCTCGGCGGAGTTTGTGCACGATTTGAGTAACCCGCTCACCATCGTGTGGGGTTACGTGCAGATTTTGGCAAAGAAACTGGAGCAAGCCGAGAAAGCCAAAGGCGAGGCGGCAAGCTCGCCGAAGGAACTCAGCATCATCGAGCAAAACGTGCGGCTTTGCCGCGATCTGCTCACGATGTGGCAAACCTACGGCAGCAACGGCGGCTTCACGCCCAAGCCGGTCTCGATGTCGCAAATCGTGCGCGAAATTTGCAAAGGCGGAGCGGGGCTGGCCACGCAAAACGGCGTGGAGCTCGAGTGCGACCTTTGCCAGGAGCCATGCACCATTCTGGGCGATGTCACCCAACTCACTCGCGCGGTGCAGAACGTGATCGTTAACGCCATCCAGGCTTGCGTGGAAAAAAAGGGCGCGGTGAAAGTGACGTGTGTGCGCAAAGATTTCTACGTGGATGTGCTGGTGGAGGATACCGGGAGCGGGATTCCACCGGAGCTGACGGGGAAAATTTTTGAGCCATATTTCACGACGAAGCAGGGCAAAAGCGGCACGGGACTTGGACTCTACATCACCAAGAAAGTGATTGAGGACCATCAAGGCTCGATCAAGGTGGAGAGCACGCCAGAGGCGGGGACGACATTCACATTGCGGTTGCCGCTGCTGCACGATCACTCGCCGGCGTCGCCGTCGTAGCATCCTCCAGAGGCCGTCCGCGCTTAGCGGCATTCTGGGTCGCTCCGCCCGGAAGTCTGTCTTTCAGGGCGAATGAGACACGGAGAAGAAACGCGTCCTTTTCATCCGTGTGCATAGGTCGCTGAAAGCGTTTCAGTTTTCCGCGGGTAAATCAGAGCGCTTGCTCGACTTTCACTTGTCACCCTGAGGCGCTTTCGTTTTGCTGCACGCGTGTCCTCAGCCTATCGCATTGCCTCGCCCTTTTTGATTCGCCTCGCGGGCGTGCCTTTTGATGTTCTGGAGGAACTTGCTACACCCGAGCTTCGGGCCGCTGCACGTGATCTGATCGCGCAGGAAGCCGAACTGACGCGAATAAGCCACCGAGCCGAAGAGTTTGTCACCCGTCGTGACAACGGTCTCGGCCCTGAAGAATTCAGCGCCTGGCGAAGCGCGATCCGCCGCCGCCAAGTTCCCGAAAAACAACCGATCCCCGAAGAACTGCGCGACTATTCAGTCGCAGTGAAAGGGTTCGCGGCCGCGGGCTCGAGGCTGGATCGTGAATTGCAGGCCGGCGTGGCCGCCGCGCGCCGGTGCCTATTCGCGTCAAGCGCACGCTTGCTGCCGGGGTATTTGGTTTTCGGCTCTGGGCAAGCTCATCATTTGATGGACCTGCCGGGCTCGGGCGAGAAGTTGCCGCCGCGCACCAGCCGGGCGCGTGAACGCGAGCGCCACCTCCTGCTTTATCTCCAGCGGATGGCGGCGAAAAACGATACGTTCAGCGAATGGGGCCCGTCAGCCTGGGGAAGTATCGGTCACGGCGAGCTGCGGTTTGTGCCGTCAGCTGGAATTTCGCATCGGCAAGTTTTTCCCGAGCGCTGGGTCGCGCTCACGTTTGCCGATTTACTTAGGAATGACCCAGAAATTTTTCCTGAACTGCGACCCCGTTTAAACCCGAACGGGCGGCTCGTCGGAGACAAATTTGTTTTTACCGACACGGCCGAAACGAGCGAGCTCACAGCGGAGCAGATGGAGGTCGTGGCGCACTGCGACGGGGCAACCACGGTCCGTGAATTGTTGAAGTGCCAATCGCATGTCATTCAAGAACTCGTGGAAAAAAAGATCCTCATCGCCGCAATCGAAGTCCCCGCGATGGAGCCGCTCGCTTTCGAGGTTTTGCGAGGCGATGTCGCTGCCTGGCACGATCCGGCGCTGCGCGAACACTGGTTGGCCTGGGCGGATGCGGTGGCGGAGCTTGCGAAGCGCTTCGGTGAGACCAGCGACGCGGCGCGGCGAAGTGAGATCATGTCGAGCGCGCGCAATCGCCTCGCCAGCAGCGGGACGGAAAGAAAAGCCGGCGCGCGCTCTCTCTACGCGGCGGTCAACCCGATTGCGGAGGAATGTTATCGCGAATGCGAGTTTGAAATCGATGACGCGCTTCTTGATGAAGTGGTGAGCGATGCCGAACCGTGGATCGATCTCTGGCGCGACAGTTACGCCTTTATCGCGGCGCGCGTGGCGGCGAACCTCCGCGCGCTTCTCGAAAAAGCGCGGACAACCGCCTGTCCAGGCAGCCGCGCCGGCTGCGATGCGCTGCCGCTCCCGGCTTTTCTGCGTTTTTGCGAAGCTGCCAAGGTTCCGCTTACCGGCCCGGGTTTGGTCGGGATGGCGCACATTGCATTTCACGAAATCAAAGCTGCCTTTAGCGAACGACTGCGGCCGCACGCGCAGGAAGCTGAGTATGAATTGACTGCGGAGGATTGTGCGGTGGTGCGGAGGAATTTCCGTTACCCGAAATTCGACGAGTTCACTTACCCTTCGGCTGATTTGCAGTTGGCCGCTGCCTCGACTGACGCGGTAAATCGCGGCGATTATCGCTGGATTATCGGCGAACTTCATCCGGCCGCGGCGACTTTGCATCATTGCATGTGGTGGAGCTGTCCTGACAAGCCTGCTCTGTCCCGCGCCTTGCGATCGATGATTAAGGACAAGCCGGTGTGTCATTTTGGTTTCTTCGCCGCCGATTTCACCGCGCACACGACCGTGCGCGTTTTCGAGGCGCTGCCGCAACACGCCATCTTCGTCTCTTCCCAACGCGCCGACGCGCGATGGCGCTGCGTGCCGCCGAGTGAGGCAGAAGTATTCGTCGATGCGGAAGGCGACGTCGGCTTGCGGCGCGACGGGGAGTATCTCGGCTCTTTTGCGCGCAACTGGGTCATCCCGCTCGGCTTTCATCCATTTCTGTTCACCATCACGCCACACACTCCGCGGCTGCGCTGCGGCCGCGTCATCGTGCAACGGCGGGCGTGGAGCGTTTCGGCCGAAGAACTTGGTGCCGGTGATTTTTCCGGCGTGTCGGCTGCTCTCGTTATCGCGATCGAACGTTTGCGCGCGGAGAAAGGCTGGCCCCGGTTCATTTACATTCGGCCGAGCGAGCAAGCGCTGCGACGCAGCGGAGCCGAGAATCGTGACAAAGACACGAAACCTGTTTTCATCGACCTCGAAAGCTATTTGTTCCTCGAAATTTTCCACCGTTGGCTGACGAAAGCGGGCGAGCTGGAAGTGACCGAGATGCTGCCCGCGCCAGACGAGCTCCTCTGGCACGAAGCAGATGGTCGCCGCACCTTTGAGCTGCGCACGCTGATCTGCCCACGCCCATGCTGATCTCAGCCACGGATGAACACGGATTTTTCACGAATAACAGCAGCCGGAATGTGCTTTTCCAAAACATCCGGTGTTTCATCCGCGTTAGTCCGTGGCTAAAAACCTTGCCTTTGAAAATCGTCGCGATCGCAAATCAGAAAGGCGGGGTTGGTAAAACCACCACCGCGGTGAATCTCGGCGCTGCCCTCGCCGAAAAGAATCAGCGCATTTTGCTTGTCGATCTCGATCCGCAGGGAAACGCCACCAGCTCAATTGGCATGCAGGATTTCGAAGGCGAAACTCTCTACGATCCCTTGCTTGGAAGCGCACCGATGGCGGAAAGGATTTTGCCGACGCGCCTGGACAATCTTTTCCTCATTCCCGCCGACCTCGATCTCGCTGGCGCCGAAGTCGAGATCGCGCGCATGCCGGACCATCTCCTGCGCTTAAGGCGCGCACTGGGCCCGTTGCGAGACGATAACGCATTCGATTTTGTTTTCCTCGATTGTCCACCTTCGCTTGGGATCCTGATGACGAACGCGCTCGCCTCCGCCGACGAGCTGATCACACCAATTCAGTGCGAATATTTCGCATTGGAAGGGTTGGTGAAGATCGTGCGCGTCATCGAGCAGGTGCGCGATTCCGGCGCTAACGCCGAACTCCAGATCACCGGCATCGTCATGACAATGTTCGACGGCCGCACCAAGCTCAGCGGCCAGGTGGTGGCGGAGGTGCGACAGCACTTCGGCGGGCGCGTATTTGAGACGATGATTCCACGCAGCGTGCGCCTGAGCGAGGCGCCGAGTTTCGGCAAAACAATTCTTGAGTACGACAACTCAGGCGCAGGCGCGCGCGCATATCGCGCGTTGGCAGACGAGTTTTTGAAGCGCCACCCCAGCGGGCCAGTTTCCGGCTAGGGTAGGGCGTCTCGGGCGCAAGCGCGCGCGCGCACACACACACACCGCGCATTGCCAGACGAGTTTGAAGCACCCCGGCCGGCGAGTTTCGGGTAGGATGGGCGTCTCGCCCGCCGGTTTTCGCGTCCTCGCGAAAACAATCTTTCGTTTGATTCGCAGTTCGCGATGCCGAGGCCGCCGTCACCGGCGGCAGGACGCCCGCCTAGCCGGCGATCCATTGCTCGCGCGTCAACACAAAGACCTGAGTCGGCAAACCTTTGAACGTTGTTGCGCGTTCCACTCGCATTCCGTTTTTTTCCGCCACGCGCCGCGAGGCATGGTTCTCCGGATGGATAAGCGAGATCACGCGCTCCAGCCGCAGATCGCCGAAGGCGTGATCGCGCACTGCGCGCGCGGCTTCTGTGGCGAGTCCACGGTCCCAAAATCGCGGATCAAGACGATAGCCGATCTCGATTTCGTGCTGCCCGTCCACTTCCTGGTGCAGAAAGCCGCAGTAGCCGATGAGCGTGCCGGAGACGCGGTCGATCAAGGCAAAATTCGCGGGCAAACTGTCGCGCTGCCAGCGCAGGAACTTATCCAGAATCGCCCTCGTTTGTTCCCGAGTGAAGCCATCGCTGCCGGAGAATCGCATGAAGCGCGGGTCGGCGAACAGCTCAACCATCTGCTCGAGATTGCTCAGCTCGAACGGGCGGAGAAGCAGACGCGCGGTCTGAAGAATCATGAGGCTATTGCGCTACGTTCACGCGAACGTAAGTTGAATTATGGAACTCGCGCGCAAGCTCGCCATTCTTGCTGATGCCGCCAAATACGACGCTTCCTGCGCGAGCAGCGGAAGCACAAAACGTCATTCCCGCGATGGCAAAGGCATCGGCTCGAGCACAGGCGTGGGCATTTGTCATTCCTATACACCTGATGGCCGCTGCGTTTCGCTCCTGAAAATTCTGCTCACCAATTACTGCGTTTACGATTGTCTCTACTGCATCAATCGCGCCTCCAGCAATGTGCAGCGGGCGCGTTTCACCGCCGAGGAGGTGGTCAAACTCACGCTGGACTTCTACCGGCGCAATTACATCGAAGGATTGTTTCTCAGCTCCGGCATAATTCGTTCGCCGGATTACACCATGGAGCAGGTGGTGGCGGTCGCGCGGACCTTGCGCATCGAGCATCAGTTCCGCGGTTACATTCACTTAAAGACAATCCCGGAGGCGTCGCCCGCGCTCATCGCGGAAGCCGGACGTTACGCTGATCGCATTTCCATCAATATCGAGCTGCCCACGCGCGCTGATGTGCAAAAACTCGCGCCGCAGAAAAATTTTGAAAACGCGCAGATGGCGATGAACGGCATCCGTGATCGCATCGCGGAGTCGAAATGCGAGCGGAAGGAAAACATGAACGCGCCGAGCTTCGCGCCGGCTGGGCAAAGCACGCAGATGATCGTGGGCGCGACGACCGCCGATGACGCGACGATTTTGCGACAGGCGGCGTCGCTTTACGCGAAACAAAAATTACGGCGCGTTTACTATTCCGCCTTCAGTCCGATCCCGGATGCATCGAGCAAACTGCCGCTGGTGGCGCCCCCGCTGCTGCGTGAACATCGGCTTTATCAAGCCGATTGGCTCATTCGCTTCTACGGATTCAATGTTGAGGAGATCGCCTCGAGCGATGCGCCCAATCTCGATCTCGCCATCGATCCCAAACTCGCCTGGGCGCTGCGGCACCGGCACATTTTCCCGATCGATTTGAATCGTTCGCCGCGCGAGCTGCTTCTGCGCGTGCCGGGGCTGGGGACAAGGTCTGTTGAACGAATTTTGCGTCTGCGCCGCTGGCACAAACTGCGGCTGGAGGACTTGCCGCGCTTGCATCTGCCGGTGAAAAAGGTGCTGCCGTTTGTCATTACGGCCGATTACAGCGCCAAGGCGCTGGCCGTTGATCGCGTCAATCGTGACTTCAACTCAACACCGTCGCAACTCGATTTGTTCCCGGCGGAGAGGTCCGTGCTGACCGGCCAGCTTTAATGACGGGCGTCAGTTTTCTTCCGACCTTTCGCAGCTGGCAACATGCCGCCCGCTCAGCCTTGCACCGGGATGTTCCGCCGCACGAAATCGCGTGGCAGGAACTTCACACCGGCGAACCAGCTCTGCCGCTATTCGATGAAAGTGACACCAGCGTCGGGCAACCGCGCCGGTTCTATGTTCCGAAACAATTCCTCGAGCTGGCGAAGCTCGTCGCCCTCCATTGCGACGAGCAGCGCTGGGCGCTGCTCTACGGCATCCTTTGGCGATTAACGCATGGCGAGCCGAAGCTGCTGGAGGTTTTCGTCGATCCTGACGTCGCGCGCGCGAACGAAATGGCCAAATCAGTGGCGCACGACATTCACAAAATGCGCGCGTTCGTTCGCTTTCGTGAGGTGAAAACGGCGGACGGCAGCTGGTTCGTGGCCTGGTTCGAGCCGCAGCATCACATCATCGAGCATAACGCGAATTTTTTTGTCGAGCGCTTCGCCTCGATGCGCTGGTCGATCCTGACCCCGGAACGCTGCGCGCATTGGGATGGCCGCGAGCTCAGTTTCACCGACGGCGTGGACAAATCCCGGGCGCCAAAAGACGACGCAGTCGAAGCGCTCTGGCTCACCTATTACTCGAGCATTTTTAATCCCGCGCGGGTGAAGGTGCACGCGATGAAGGGCGAAATGCCGAAGAAATATTGGAGGAACCTGCCGGAAACGACGGTGATCCCGTCATTGCTCAAGGAAGCGCCGGAGCGGGTGGAGACGATGATGAACCGGAGCGCGGAAAAAATTGCGCAATCGAACGGCGACGTCTGGATGCGTGCGCCTGTGCCGGAAACAACAAGTCTCGCGAAGGTGGCGGCGGCGGCGAAATCCTGCACTGCTTGTCCGCTCTACAAGAACGCGACGCAAACGGTATTCGGCGAAGGACCGAGGCATGCCACGATCCTGATGATCGGGGAACAGCCGGGTGATTACGAAGATGTGGCTGGAAAACCGTTTGTTGGACCGGCCGGCAAGATGCTCGATCGCGCCCTCGAAGAAGCGGGATTTAATCGCGCGGAAGTTTACGTCACCAACGCCGTGAAGCATTTCAAGTGGGAACCGCGCGGAAAGCGGCGCATCCACCAGAAGCCCAGCGCGCGGGACATCGCGGCCTGCCGCCCCTGGCTGGAAGCCGAATTGCGTCTGGTGCAACCGAAGCTGGTCGTTTGCCTCGGCTCGACCGCGGCGCAGACTGTATTCGGCCCGGCTTTTCGCGTGACAAAACAACGGGGACAGGTGCTAGCCGCTCCCTTAGCGGAAAAGGTGGTGGCGACGGTTCATCCCTCCTCGCTTCTGCGCCAGCCTGACGAGCAATCGCGCGAGCGTGAGTACAAGAATTTTGTGGCTGACTTGCGTATCGCGCTCAAAGCGGCGCGATGAGATGCGCAAAACATTCCAATTCCTTCAAGTTCTCGCCGCGCGTCGTGTCGCTGCCACTTTCCATTCCGCGCCTCCTAGCAGCGGGAGCACGAATAGATTGGCGAGAATGTCGATGCCGCAGCCAGCCAGCACCACCAGGCCAAACCGCTGCGTCGGCGGGAAATCGGAGAGCACAAATATGGCGAAACCAACCGCAATGATGACATCGGAATAAACGATGCCCCGCCATTGTTCTTGACGCGCGGCGGTCCACGCGGCCCAGCCCTTCGTTCCCTCGCCTTGCGCCCGGCGAACGGCGAAAACCAGGTGAATCATCGAATCAATGGCGATGCCGATGCAGACGTTGGTTGCGGGCGCGGAAATCACATCCATCGGCACATTGAACCAACCGATGCCGCCCAGCATGCAGAGCGGCACGAGCGTCAGGCTCACAATCATGGCAAGCGCGACCCGAATTGAGCGCGCCACGATCCAGGCAATGATGATGAACAGTAAGTTCAGCCAGAAAAGACCGGTGACTAAACTCGAGGCGACCAGCTGGGCCAGCCGGCCCTGTAAGTAGTAAATCCCGCCTACCAGCTCGGGTTTAAATCCGTATCTGTGACAAATGCCGCGCAAATCGTTCACCACATCCAGCCGATGTTTGTCGCGCCGGCCTTCCACCATGCGAACGAGAAAGGCAGATTGTGTCCGGCTGCGGTTAACGAAGCTTTTAGCCACCCGCGCATATTTCGGTTGCTCCATCATCTCCATCATTTTCTCGTAGCTGATCAGGAATGAGAACGGAGCGCGGTCGCCTTCCGCCAGCAGAGTAGGAAGTGAAATCACAGTGCCCACCTCTTTGTAATTTTCGAGTGCGCCGTGCAGTCGCCAAAGCTTCTCGTAAGCCGCGTCAGTATTGAGGGGGGTGCCGTTTTCAGATGAGACGACGATCGTGAGCGGACTCGCGCCGCCATTTTCATCCACGTATTCCAACCCATCGCGCAGCTCTGAGTGCCCTTTGAAATAATCGAGGAGACTTGGATCGGTGTTCACACGTGAAAGGCCGAAAGCTAAAGCTGCCGTCAAGAGCACCACCGCTAACGAGACGTAGCCGAAACGCCGTGACCAGAAGGCGCGCGGAGGTTCCTGCTCGACAAGCTTGCTTTTGCGTGGCACCGCCCAGGCCAGAAACGGCGGAAACATCAGGTAGGCGCAGATCAATGCCACCACGCTCCCGAGCACTCCGCCAAATCCAAGCTCGCGCAGCGGTTTTGCCTGTACCATCAACAAGCTCCCGAAACCTAACGAGGCGCAAACCATCGACCACAAAGACGCGGGAAAGGTCATGCCTCGCGCCGCGCCAGCCACATCGGGCGCTTCTTTTCCCATCCGATGTGTTCTCTCAGCCAGCGTCTGCCAGTTGAACGTCATGTAAACGAGGTGTGATAAGGCGATGACGAAAATGATGGTGCCGAGATTGACGGTGAGGACCCCGATTTTCTTCCCGAAGAACGATTGCAGAAGCAGCGTCAGCAAAACCGCGCTTGTGCAAGTAGCCAGCATTCCGACAAAGACGCGCGTCGAGCGAAACATCAAAGCCATCGCGATCCCGAACAACACCACCGCCGTGAGACTGAAGTAGCGGAAGTCATGCGCCAGGCTGCGCCGGATCATTTCCACCACGTAGGGCGGACCTGCGATATGAATCCGAAAATCCTTCGCATCACACTCATGCACAACCCGCTCCAACTCTGTCATTGGTTGTTGCGAATCTTTACCCGCTTGAACGAAGATGATGATGTTGGTCGATTTGCGATCCTTTCCGATGAGCAGACGGCTCCAGAAGGGACTCGCCAGTGCATCCCGAAAACTTTTCGGCCCAGCGGTCACGCTTTTCACTGAAGTCACTGTGTCGATATCTTCCACTCGCCGCGTTAGTCGCTGAATACGGCCGAGGTAGTGCGCCGAAGCGATGTTGGGCGCTGACACAGCGAGGATCACTTCCGGTTTTGAGGGGAAATGTTCCTCGATCTTTTTCGCCTGCTGAAATGAAGGATCGCTTGCGGCAAAGAAGAAATTCTCATCCACAACCGGCTTGAGATCCACGCGAGTCGCAACCAAAAAGCCCAAGACAGCCGTGACGGCGAGCACGAGCCAATGTGTCCAGAGCGGCTTCCTGGCCATGAACGCCAGCATTAGCAGTTTAGTTGCCGCAACTAGCCTTTGAAGAACGCCCGTCAATCGGAATGAATGCTCCTTACCGTTCGCGGCGCGAAGCGGAGATTCGTCGATGACCAAAAGCTCGTGAGGAAAACGGCGTCCCGGGAGGGCCGAATCGCAGCCGTATAGAAAGGAGTTCGCAGCGGGAGAATTACAGGCTATTCTTCCTCGTAAATGCCGGCATAGCTCAGTTGGTAGAGCAGCTGATTTGTAATCAGCAGGTCGTCGGTTCGAATCCGTCTGCCGGCTCGGATTTTATTTCGGCGGTCAAAAACGCGAGTTTGTTACGAAGTTAGATGCGTCACTTCGCTCTCCAGGATGAGATTTTTTTCTTTAGCAAACCGCGCCCTGTTGAAGCTACAGCTCCTCCTCCAGTGCGAAATCAACGCTGTACAATAGGTAAAGAGACTTGGGCGCGGCTATACTGAGGAATGCGCATTCACATCGAACAGCTCAAAGTGCAGGCGCACGTTGGTGTCCCGGCTGATGAACGCAGTCAGCCGCAGCGTCTCACGCTCAACGTCAGCTTTTGGCCGCGCCCCAAAAACCAGCGCGACGAGCTCGAAGACACAGTTAGCTACTCGAGTGTGGCAAAGGTAGTCAGGGAAGTCGTGCGGCAGCGTCATTATAAGCTCATTGAGACGGTGGCGGACGAGGTCGCGACGGAGTTGCTCCGCGTTTTTGAGATTGAGAACGTGATGGTAGAGGTGCGGAAGTTTGTTCTTCCAGATGCTGACTACGTCTGCGTTACTGTCGTGCGCGAGGGAAAGGCGTTGTAACGGCCGAGCCGGCGATGCCGCGGTTTCGGTTTAGCAGCTTTGCCACCATAAGGCGAGTCGAAGCATTCGCTTTTCGCGCAGCGGAGGCTTTTATTTGCGGTGTGGAGAAGGATGAAAAGTGGGAAACAGTTTCGAGCGCGACCCAGTTTGCCAACGATCACATGGCAGTGGCGACGGAGCTTATTGTCACCCCGACCAGACCTCAAGCGCGCCAGTGGACAATCGTCCGCCGCAAATCGGCCGTTGTCGTGGCAGCGATGACGGCGGAAGGGAAGCTGGTGTTGATCCGGCAGGAGCGCATTCCGATTCGCCAGACAATCTGGGAAATGCCGGCCGGTCAGGTCGATGAAATCTGTGACGCCGGCTCTTTCAAAGATGTCGCTTTGCGCGAGCTGCGTGAGGAAACGGGCTACGAATTGGGTGCAAATGGCGAGACCATTTTCCTCGGCGATTTCTTTTGCTCGCCCGGATTTACCGACGAAAGGGAGTTTCTCTTTCTGGTGCGACCCGTCAGCCGAGCGGCTACGGGTCAGACGAACGCGGAGGCCGAAGGCATTCTCGATTGCCGCGAATTTTCAGCTGAGGAAATCACAAACATGATCGCCGACGGCACCATTCGCGATGCTAATACCCTGAGCATGTGGGCGCGATTGCTGACGCGCAAGATCGTTAGTGTCGTCTAAGATGGGGCTGCGCGACGTCTTTCGCTTTCGGGAGTCCACCGACACCTCCAAGCCTTTCCTCGAACATCTCGAAGACCTGCGTTGGACGATTGTGAAAATGGCCCTAACGCTCATCGTCGCGATGGTGATCTGTTTCGCCTTGCGAGGAATGCTTGTGCGTATCATGCAAGCGCCGTTGCGAGACATAGACCAGAAGCTTGGCGTCCTTCGCGCTCTAGGCATTACCGATTCCATCACTATCTCCTTTCATCTCGCCTTCTATGCCGGCATCGTCATTTCCTTTCCGCTCCTGCTCTTTTTCGTGGCTGAGTTCGTGCTTCCGGCGCTGACCGCGACGGAGAAGAAATTCCTGCTCCCAGGAATCGGGGTGAGCTTCGTTTTATTTTTAGCGGGAGTGCTGATCTGCTACTTCTGGCTGTTGCCTAAGACGATTCTTTTCTTTTTCCACGACACGGAATCCCTGGGATGGGCGCCGGCCTGGACAGTCCAGCAATACTATTCCTTCGTCACACGGTTTACGATCGGTTTTGGGCTTGCTTTCGAGTTGCCGGTAGTGGTGCTCGCGCTTGTGCGCTTCGGTCTTATTACTTACGAATTCATGACACGCACTCGGCCCTACGCCATCGTTCTTATTTTCGTCTTGGCTACAATTATCACGCCCACCCCCGATGTCCTGACGCTCATCTCGATGAGCCTGCCCATGGTCTTGCTCTACGAAAGCTGTATCTGGATCGCATGGTTTATGAAACGGCGGCAACAGTGATAAATAAGAAGCAAGAAGGACTTTACGACTAACAGGTGTAGCTCCGGCGTTTTGTCGTTCTTAATTCGCTGTTTGAAGCACAATGAGACAAACGTCATCGGGTCATGATTAACTTATTTCGCGAGCTAATGGTGTTTGTCTTCGGCGCGTGCATTGGCTCGTTCTTAAACGTCGTCATCTATCGCCTGCCGCGGGACCTTTCAGTCAATCAGCCGCGCCGCTCCTTTTGTCCGGGCTGCAATCACCCGATCCCATGGCATCAGAATCTGCCTCTTGTTAGCTGGGTCGCATTGCGCGGTCGCTGCGGCCGCTGCGGCGCGCGCATTTCCTTCCGCTACTTCGTCGTTGAGCTTATCACTGCGATAGCATTTGTCTCTATTTGGCAATACTTCCCGCCAGCCATCGCCGTGGCTTACTGGGTCTTCATAGCGCTTCTTATCGCGGGAACGTTCATCGACCTGGAGCATCTTATTATTCCGGACGGAATTACGATTGGTGGGGCGATGGCGGGCCTGCTCGCCTCAGCCGCTGTGCCGCAATTAATGAATACACACGAGCGACTACTTGCACTGTTGGTCTCGGCTGGTTCAGCGTTACTTGGTTATGTTGTTCTCTGGCTTGTGCTGGAAGGTGGCAAGCTTGTCTTCGGAAAGAAGAAGATACGGCTTGACTCGGCCACGCCATTCAGCTGGGTGCGGGAGGGTGAAGACGCGTCGTTCACCGTAGGCGACGAGAAGAGTCTCTGGAGCGAATTGTTCGCGCGGGAGAGCGATCAACTGCTCTTGCGTTGCCCTGCGGTACGATGGGGCGGGCGTGAAGTAATCAACGCTACGCTCCGTTTTCACTACAACAGCCTGGAAGTCGGCGGTGATAGGTTCAGCCTCGATGATCTGGATGAGATTACAGGCACGGCTAACGAGATCCAGATTCCGCGCGAAGCGATGGGCCGCGGGGACTTGAAATTCCTGGCGTGCATCGGCGCCTTTCTTGGCTGGCGTGCTGTCCTCTTCTCGGTTTTTGCCGGTTCACTTTATGGCTCTATCATCGGCCTATTGATTCTCGCCCTAGGAAAGCGGGTCTGGTCTCTCAAACTACCTTTTGGCCCCTACCTCGCGCTCGGCGCCGTGACCTGGATGTTCTTGGGCGAGTCACTTCTCCGCTGGTATCAGACACTGCTTACGCCGCGTTAGTATTCCTCACGGCGTAGTAAGTCGTCAATCGTGGATCTATATTTCGGCGGGGTGCGCGGTCACGCTTGTGCCCGCCGGCGCCACGTAGCGCAAGCGAAGACAAAGGTTCTTCAGCTCTGCTTTCCACCATCGAATCAAGCCGTGGGTGAACTGTTTGCGTAAGCGGAAATCCGGAACAAAGCCATCATAAAGCTCGCGCCAGCCGTGGTTGATCTGGCCGAGCCGCCCGGTCGCTGCGCGCCGCTTGGCGATCCGTGCCAGCCGGCCACTGTAAAACTTCATAAAAGCCGCGGCGAGATGTCCACCGCGACCTTCAAATGGCAGCCGGGTAAAAGCGCATTCTGGGTTGTGATAAACGTGTCTAACTAGCCCCATGTAGTAGCTCGATACATCGAGCAAAAGCGCGGCTGCCATCAGATCGCCTTCACCCATGTAGAAATACTTGTCGCGGTAGAGCGACTCGAACCAGGCGCGATAAGTAACGCGATACTGCTCGTTATAATAGTTGATCCGCCTCGTCACGTCCTCGCCGGCGAGATCGCGCCCGAGCATGTCGGCCACGATGTAGCTGGTAAAGGAACAAAAATCGAGCCCTGGACTATAGAGTGGGTCGAGGAAGCCTGCGGCGTCGCCCACGGCGGCCCAGCCGTCGTCGCAAACTTTTTCACTCCAGTACGGCAGCGCGGAAAAGGCGTGGACATCGCCCTCAATCGCTTGGGCTTGGCCGAAGATAGCGCGCCCAACCGGATGTGAAAGCAGGTGATCATGCAACCGCTGCCCGAGGGTCGCGCCTGCGGGAAGTTGAAAAATCCGCTGGTCATGGACAATGCCCGCGCTGACGTCGCCGCCGCGCAGCGGAATGACCCAGCACCACCAGCCGTGTCCCATGAGATGATTGGTCGCCCATTCCCGCCCGGTGCGGCAGGAGTTGGCCATTTCAGGAAATTGCTCGCGCCAATCATAGCTGTCCCATTGGCGCGTGCCGGTGAATCGCGCCCACACCGCGTTGATCGGGTGCTCGGTGTTTGGCCGAAAATAGCCGAGCTTGCGCGAGATCATGGCGGCGCGTCCGCTGGCGTCGACGATCCACCGCGCGTGAATCGCGCGCGTTTCCTCGCGGAATTGCACAGTCACAGTCTGCTCGCCGCCAGGATTGAGCTCGATTGCGCTCACTTTTGCCGGCCGCAACAATTCGCAGCCGGCGGCGACCGCCTGGTCGAGCAAATGCGTGTCGAGCGTGGCCCGATCCACTTGAAAACCGGCCAGCCGCGCACCATAACGGGCGCCGAGTTCCACGCAGTCGGCGAACGATTGCTCCGGGCGACGCGCGAACCACAGTCGCAGGCCTTGTTTCGGCAGGTGTTGATGGCCGAGATGATGGGTCAGACCGAGAATGCGCGTCATGTAGCAGCTGCTCACTTCTGTGGTCGATTCTCCAACTTTGCGGTCGAACTCTTTCGTTTTTTCGACGATGAGGATGCGACAGCCCGGCCGCCGCCGCTTGAGCATGAGTGCGGTCGCGGCGCCGGAGAAGGCGCCACCCACGATCACCGCGTCATAGTTCATCCCGAGAAAATGATGCGCGTCTTGAGCTGAAAATGCAATGACTCGGAGCTGCGGGGCAGGCGATTCAATTGAGCAGGTCGCGGGGTCGCGGGAGTTAGCTGGGTATTCCGCGACGGGATTCCTCGACTTCACTCCGAATGAGACGTTTTGTTTACGTGAGTGACGAAGATTCTTACCAACGCGCGTGTGATTCTGCCTGAGGGCATCCGCGATGACCTCGACGTGGTTGTGCGCGGCGGCAAGATCGCCGAGCTGCACCCACGCGCGAACTCAGCGGAAGCGATCGATCTTCGCGGCCACTATCTCGCGCCAGGATTCATCGACCTTCATCTGCATGGCGCGATGGGCCGCGATAGCATGGGGGAGAGCGCGGAGGCGTTTCGCGCCATCTGCGATTATCATCTGCGCGGCGGCACGACCTCGCTGCTGCTCACTACTGCGACCGCACCTGTCCAAAAGATCGTGTCGGTCCTCGAAGCGATAAGCCAGACGCAGCTCCCGCAGATCGCAGGCGTTCACGTGGAGGGCCCGTTCATTTCCCGCGAGAAAGCCGGAGCGCAGAATCTGGAATTTATTTGCGAACCAAGTGCGGAAACCGTTGGGGCCTTCCTTAAACATCGCGAGATCATCAAACGGATCACCGTTGCGCCCGAAATTACCGGAGCACTCGCGGCGATCGAGAGTTTTGCCGGCGCTGGAATTAACGTGAGCGGCGGACACTCGGACGCGTGGGAGGAGGAAGCGCGCGCCGGGTTCGCCAGCGGAATGCGCGGCGTCACACATACTTTTAATTGCATGTCATCGGCGCGGCGCCGTAACACCCGACGCGTGGCCGGTCTGCTCGAGTTTGCGCTGAGCGAGCCGCAAATCTCATGCGAGCTGATCGCCGACGGCCGTCACGTTTCATCGACGATGATGAAAATGCTGTATCGGGCGAAAGGCGCGAGTGGCGTTTGTCTGGTGACCGATGCGACGGCCGGAGCTGGGTTGCCAAATGGCAGCGCGTTCCGCCTCGGCGGCAGAGCGTGCGTGGTAGAAAACGGTGTCTGTCTGCTGGCCGACAAATCCGCACTTGCCGGGAGCGGGGCCAGCATGATCGAGCTCGTCCGCACGATGGTAAATCAGGTGGACGTGCCGTTGGCGGAAGCGGTAGGAATGGCCTCGTCTAATCCCGCGCGCGAGATACGCCTTCGAGGAAAAGGTGAGATTGCGGTTGGGAACGACGCGGACCTTCTGGTGCTTTCGCCGGAGCTGCGCGTGGAGGAAGTGTTTCTTTCCGGCGAGTTGTCATTCCGAGCGGATCCGGGGAATCTCTGAGCGCTTGGAAGCAACGACCAGAGATGTCTCGAATTCGCCCGACATGGCAGAACGAACGTTCACAACGCCAGCAGGAACTTCGCGATTTCCAACGCAGCCGCGGGCCGGCTCAACTTCGCGGTGTTCGTTGACCATTGCTTTAACAGTTTCCCATTCTCGCGAGTGGCGTCGCCGATGGCGCGGATGACTTCTTCCTGCGAAAGGGCCACTCGGCCCGAGCCCGTCTCCTCAAGCAATCGCGCATTTCCTTCTTCCTGTCCGGGCACGATTTGATTGACGATCATTGGACATTTCGCCGCGATCGCTTCCTGCACCGTCGCTCCGCCGGCTTTGCTGATGAGCAGATGATGGCGGCCAAGTAATTGGGGCAAGTCGTCTGCCCATCCGATGATTTCAAAATGTTTGCCGCTGCTCGCGCGCACGTGTTCGATGGCGCGCCGCGATTTTTGCTCACGACCCACGGCGACCGTCAGCTCCGTCTCGGGAACCATCGCGAGCTTCTGCGCAAGCACCGGTCCGGAAAATTTGCCGGCATTAATCATGTAAAGCATGCGCCACGGCGGGTCTGTCGATCGCGCCAGAGGCAGCACGGCGAAGGCCGGCGCGACCGGAAACCCGAGGACCTTTATACTTTCGCGGGCAACGCCAGCGCGCTCGAGCACGGCCGCGCTCTGCTCGTTCGCAACCAGAAAAAAATCAGCCGAGCAGCGGAACCAGACGCTGTTAATGCTGATCGAATCAGTGATGCAAATGACGCGTGCCGGTTTTGAGCCGCGCGCCGGTCCGAGAATTTCATCGAGAAAATGCGGATAAGCCGGATAGACGGAAACAATAACTTGGGGTTGATCTCTCGCGATGATTTGCGTGAGGGCGTAACGCACTGGCGCGAGCCAACGGAAGGGACGACGAAACTCCCGCCGCCGATCGATTGCTTGATACATTTGCGCCCACACCTGCGGTGCGCGATTGATCAACTGGAGATAACTGCGGCAGATCAACTGGTTCACTTCGCCGAATGTCTCCGCAAAAAGATCGCGGACCTGGACGCGGATATCAGGGGCGACCTGTCGAATGCCGTCGCGAATTCCACGCGCGGCTGCGTTGTGTCCTTCGCCAAAGCTGGCGGTAAGGATGAGTATCGTTTTCACAAGCGATCGCCGCGTCCGCGCGGGGGTGCGTCGGCGCGGGGAAGGTAATGGATAAATCCAGAGGGCAAAGTACAGTTGGCGCGCATGAAAACCCTACAGCTCGTCGGGCGTACGACGCGCCGGCTGATTTGGGAAACAGCCATGGACAACACCACCGGGCTGGCGGCGCAGATGGCCTATCAGCTCATTTTCGCCCTTGCCCCCGGACTGCTTTTTCTGTGGCACCTGCTTGGCCTTTTCGGCACAGACCCGGCGAAGCTCCATCGTATGTTTGTCATCCTAAAAGATTTTATGCCGCCGGACCAAAAGGTGCAGGACATCCTCGACGCGGCCCTCGCCAACGTGGTGCTCACTGGCTCGGAGCGATTTTTTTCTAATGTCGAGATCGCGCTTGGCATCGTCCTGGGGACGATGTTCATCGCCACCATTTCGCGCGCACTCAGTCACACTCACGGCGTGGTGGAAGATCGGCATTGGTGGTCGAAGTACATCATTTCCTTTTTTCTGCTCTTCTGGTTTGGAATCACCATCCTCTTTTGCTTCAACGTCGTCGTCTTCGGCGAAAAGCTCGCCGGCATCGCCGAAGTAAATTTTCAACTGCGCATCCCTTTGCAGGAATGGGTCGCGGCCTTGAACCTGCCTTTCACCGGGGTGGCGCTGGTCGTGCTCGCGCTCGCGCTCTACCTGCTGACGCCGGAAAATTACCTCACCATCCGGCAGGCCTTACCGGGCGCTTTCTTGTTTGCCGTTGGCTGGCTGGTGGTGACGAAGCTCTTCCAGGTTTACGTGAGCAAATACGACCGCTACAACCCCACTTATCTCGCCGTCGCATCGATCGTCATGCTGCTGACGTGGATGTATCTCACGTGTTTGCTCCTGCTCCTGGGCGGGAAATTAAATGCGATCCTCCGCCGCGAACAGGAGCGCATCGCAGCGCAGCAGCAGCAGCAACAGGTCCCGGCGCCGGCCTGAACGCAGAGCCGCTCTTGTGAGGTCGGGGCAGGTCTTTCGTCTCCCGTTTTGGCTGGCGCTTGTCTTGGCCAGCGCGCTGCCAATTGTCTTCGGGCAAGAGGAAGATCAACCAACGCCGAAAGCAAAGGCTTCCGCAACCGCGGAAAAATCTCCGACGCCCAAAGCAAGGGCATCGCCAAAAAAGAGAAGCCCTAAACCGAGCGAGACGCCGGAAACAAAGAGAAAGAAAAAGTCCGGGCAAGAATCGACTCCGGCGAAAAAGAAAAAGGCCTCGCCAAAGCCATCGCCCAAGAGCAAAGGGAAGAAAAAGAAAAAGAGTCCGGCGCTCAAGAAGAAGGCTGCCGAAACATCACCTTCACCAGCAAAATCACCTTCGCCGGCCGAAGAAGCGGCAACGGCTGCTTCAACGGCAGCCGCATCGACAACACCCGTGCCAGCCCGGGCTGCGAGCGCGGTTCCAGCGACTGTGCCGCAGGTCAACGTCGAGAAATCGGGTTTCCTCGGCGATCAGGGTTACGAGCCGCCGCCCCCAACTCCTGTGCCGCGGCGGGGCTGGTGGTTCTGGTCGCGACCGGAAATCACCTATCGCTATCTCTCGCGTTCCGTTCGCAACGAAATCGATCGTGCGCCGGTTATGCGGCGGCGCTGGCAATTCATCATCGTACACAACAGCGGCACGCGGCAGGGCAGCGCGCGCATCTTCGACTATTACCATCGGCATGTTCGTCGCATGCAAAACGGACTCGCCTACCACTTCGTCATCGGTAATGGCACATCGACGGGCGACGGCGAGATCGAGGTGGGCGACCGCTGGCGCCGGCAAATTAACGGCGGACACGTGCACAGCGATTACCTCAATAACATCGCACTCGGCATTTGCCTGGTCGGCGATTTCAATCGCGATCAGCCGACCCGGCGACAGCTCGAGGCTTGCGAAGAACTGATCAATTATCTTCGCAAACGCTGCGGCAAGATCGACGCGCACTACGCTGTCGTGCGCCCGCATCGTGACGTTAATCCACCGCAATGGGCGACCGATTGCCCGGGCGACGCCTTTCCGTATTCCTGGTTTCGTCGCTTTGCCGAGTGACCGACCACGCTCTCTCCCGCGACTAAGGAATCAGTTGTCAGAGCTCCTCAGCAGCAGCACCGTGTTCCATGTCCGCCGAACCGATGTTCCTGATCGAGCCCGCGACGCAACTGGCGGTTTTTCTTAGCAACCGCCCGGGAGCGCTCTCACGCGTTTGCAACGAGCTGGCCGCGGCCGAGATCAACATCCATGCTCTCGCCATTTCCGACACGGCGGATCATTCCGTGGTGCGCATGGTGGTAAGCGATCCGACGAAAGCGCTCATGTTGCTCGGCGAACGCGGCGTGCTCGCGCTCGAGACCGAGGTGTTGATGATTGAAACAACAAACGAGCCGGGCTCGCTCGCGAAGATCGCGGATCGTTTGGCGCAGCAGGAAATCAATATCGAATATGCTTATCTGGCCACGAGCGTGAAATCGGCCAAGGGACTCATGATTCTGCGGCCGAGCGACGTGGACAAAGCGCAACGGGCGCTGCGCGATCTATAATCTCAAAGTGAGCGAGCCGGAGCTTTCGATCAAGACGATAACCCAGCTGGCCATTTTCATGACCAATCGTCCGGGAAGTCTGGCCTCTGCCTGCCGTGCACTTGCCGAGGCTGGAGTGAAGATCGAGGCGCTCGCCACTGAAGGTGATATTTTCGGCTCGCAAGGCGGCGAGATCGTGGTGCGGATGATCGTGAGCGACGTCGCGAAAGCGGTTACGGTTTTGGCCGAGGAAGGCGCGGTGGCGGTGAAAACTGATGTTCTGCTCATGGAGGCCGGCAACGAGCCGGGGGTGCTCGGCACCATCGCGGAGCGGCTCGCGGGCGCTGACGTAAATATTGAGTCGGTTTATCTCTCCTCGAACCCGGACGCGAGTAGATGTGTGATCATTTTGCGACCGAGCGACGTGGAGAAAGCCCATCGCCTACTCCGCGATTTGTAGCTCTGCTGTAGCGGCGGTCTGTGACGGCCGACAACCCTACCGCACGTAGATGGCGGTTGCCTGCACCCGGTGATTGATGAGCGGTCCGCCCACGTTGGCCGCGCCTCCGCCGCCATAAAAACTGTGCCGGCCGCCGCCGAAACCGAACCCGCCGATTCCAACGGACAGACCGCCGGCCGGTTCATCATAAACCTGCTGCAACAACACACCATTGGCCCCGAGACCGGCAGCTTCCTCGCGCAAGCGCGCGATGGCCTCGTCCATTGAGCCGCGATCGCGAAATATCCAGCTCGTCCCGCCGGAAGAATTGATGATGGCGATCCTGTCATAATGCCGCGGAGGCACTTCATAGACCCGCACTGAGCCTGGGCTGATGGCGGGACGCGGCTGGCCTACCATAACTGTGCGCGTCGTGCCGCAGCCGGGAAGAAGCGACACCAGAAGAGTCGCGGCAACAGAAGAAGCTAACACTCTCATACTACTACTTCGCGTGCGCGAAGCTGATTGCGTTTCATTCCCTTATCCAAGGAGCCGGTAATTAACCAAGGCACGCTCCTTCTTTTGCGCCCGGCCATTGCGCTGGCGCTCGCCGTAGTGAATAGAACGTTCCCGTTTATGACGCCGATCAAAACATGGCTCGGTTTTCCTTATCCCCTCGGCGCCACCTGGCTGGGCGACGGCGTGAACTTCGCGCTCTTCTCCCAACACGCGACTTCAGTGGACCTTTGTCTTTTCGATAACATGGAGGCGGGCCAGGAGAACGTGCGCATTCCCATGACCGAGCACACTGACCTGGTCTGGCACGTTTTTCTCCCCGATGTCCGTCCCGGTCAAGTTTACGGCTATCGCGTTTCCGGCCCTTACGATCCGAAAACCGGAATGCGTTTCAACAGTTCAAAGCTCCTGCTTGACCCCTATGCCAAAGCCATCGCGGGTCAGGTGGAGTGGGGTGATGAAATGTTTGGCTATGTCGTCGGAGACGAGGCCGAGGACCTGGCGCGCGATTTTCGTGATGACGCCTGGGGCATGCCGAAGGCGGTGGTGATCGATAACGCCTTCGATTGGCACGATGACAAAAAGCTCGGCCGGCCCCTCGCTGAGTCGATCATCTACGAATTGCATGTGAAGGGTTTTACTAAACTCTGCCCTGAAGTGCCGGAGGAACTCCGGGGCACCTATGCCGGCCTTGGCAGCACCGGAGCGATCGCATACTTAAAGAAACTCGGCGTCACCGCTGTCGAGCTTCTTCCCATACACGCGCATATTGATGATAAGGCGTTGGTCGATCGCGGGCTGACTAACTACTGGGGATATAACAGCATCGGGTTCTTCGCGCCTGATGCCAGATACTCGAGCAGCGGCGATCTTGGCCAACAGGTCAATGAATTTAAGTACATGGTGCGGAATCTTCACTCCGCCGGCATAGAAGTGATCCTGGATGTAGTTTACAACCATACTGCGGAGGGCAACCATCTCGGCGCCACCCTTGCCTTCCGCGGAGTCGACAATATTTCATACTACCGCCTGCTGCCGCAGGACCCGCGTTTCTACCTCGATTTCACCGGAACGGGGAACACCTTCAACCTGCTCAATACTCGCGCCCTGCAGCTGGTCATGGATAGCTTGCGCTACTGGGTGCTTGAGATGCACGTGGATGGATTCCGCTTCGACCTGGCCAGCACTTTGGCGCGCGATGCGAACGGCGTAAACAAACTGCACGCTTTCTTTGAAATCATTCACCAGGATCCTGTGCTCTCGCAGGTAAAGCTTATCGCCGAGCCGTGGGACGTGGGTGAAGGAGGTTACCAGGTTGGTAACTTCCCCGTTCTCTGGGCGGAATGGAACGGCAAGTATCGCGATGCCATCCGCAGCTTCTGGAAAGGCGATGAAGGCCGAATCGGTGAAGTCGCTTACAGACTGACTGGTAGCCCGGATCTATATCAGCATGATGGCCGCCGCCCCTACGCCAGCATCAACTTTATCACTGCTCATGACGGCTTTACCTTGACGGATCTCGTTAGCTACAACGAAAAGCACAACGAGGCCAACGGCGAAAGCAATCACGACGGAGACAACAACAACCATTCCTGGAACCACGGCGTCGAAGGGCCGACCGACGATGCCCAGGTAAACGCCTTGCGCGCGCGGCAGCGTCGCAACTTCCTTACTACTCTGTTTATCTCGCAAGGCGTGCCCATGCTGTGCGCCGGCGATGAATTCGGCCGCACTCAGCTGGGCAACAATAATGCCTATTGCCAGGATAACGAGATTAGCTGGCTCGATTGGAAGAAGCGTGACGAAGAGAAGCTGTTCTTCGAGTTCAGCCGTCGCCTGATCCAGCTGCGGCGCGATCATCCCGTCTTCCGGCGCCCAAAGTTCTTTCAAGGCCGCCGGATTCGCGGTAGCGAGATCAAAGATGTGATGTGGTTCAACCCCGGCGGTAACGAAATGAGCGATGAGGAGTGGGCCTCCCCGTCCGTGCGCTGCCTCGGCGTGCTCCTCAGCGGCGACACCATCGACGTGCTCAACTTCCAGGGCGAACCGATTCGCGACGACACATTCCTCCTTCTCATCAACGCCCACTATGAAACCATTCCTTTTCTTTTGCCGGGTCAGGCCGGGCTTGAGTGGCAGTTGATCCTCGATACCCAGACCGAGACCGGTTTTCTGGCCGGGCCGAAACCATTCGCCTCGGGCGAAGACCTGCCCGTGGCAGACCGTGCCGCCTGTTTGCTCCGGCTCGCCCGCGGCGCGCAAGCTGAGGCGCGGCAGGAGTCTTACAAAAAACGGCAGTTCGACCTTCCCCAGAAAAGCGCACCCGCACCCTCAGCTACGAAGAAAGAGTAGGTGGAATTGCGACCGCACAGGAATGCGCCATTCTTCTCCTCGCGCATCGTCATCTTATGACACCGACTTCTCTCATCATCGTAGCAGATCGCGGCAGCCTGAAGGCATACCGCGTCAATGACACGCCCACCCGCGGGCCGAGTTTGCAACTGGTGCAGGCCTTTGACATCACCGATGCTCACGGCCGGCTTCTTGACAAAGTGAGCGACCAGGCCGGGCGTTTCCCGGTGGGAGATGGCGGCGGCAGCGGCCGGCACATGAATGCGATCGCCGAACGCACCCAGATGGAAGCGGAAACAGATCGCCGTATTCGCAAGGAATTAGCGGAGCGGATCGTGGAGATCGTCAAGTCTGATGGTGTAAACGGCTGGTCGTTCGCTGCACCTTCGCCTTGCCACAAAGCAATCACCGATCTTCTCCCGGCGGATATTCGCGGCCGCATCGTTGAGCACGTAAAATCCGATTTGGTAAATACCGAGCCGGCGAAACTGGCGGCGCATTTCCGCTCACTTCAGCCCGTGTGATTGTTTGTGGTCAGGTAGCCGCCGCGGCATTGCCTCAATAATGAATGGCAGCCGGTTCATTAACTAGCCTCGGTCACCGCTCGCTTCGGGTCTAGTTGGAGATGGCCAACCTCGCCACCTGGATACGGCGCCGGGATAAGAAATATTTCGCGCCGTTCTTTGCTCAGCACCCGGAGGTGATGATTTGGAATGCGGCGGAGAAAACGGTGCCGCTGGAGCGAATGGATGGGCTCTTGCTTACCGGTGGACTGGATATTGCCGCCGAATTTTTGAATCAGGAAATAGCTGACCCGTCGCTGATTGAAGCCGATGCCGATCCGGAGAGGGACCGCTGGGAGTTCAGCGCGATTGACTATAGTCTGGGACGCGGGTTGCCGCTCCTGGCCATCTGCAAAGGAATGCAAACGCTCAATGTGGCGCTGGGCGGGACCTTGCACTTGGATATCGCGGGCCACAATGTTCCGAAGCAAAAGAGACAGGATGTGCAGCCATTACGGTCGCAGCGCGGAGTGCGGCATAGGTTCGAGAAGGTGAACAGTTCACATCACCAGGCGATCGACAAGCTCGGGGATAGATTGGTGGTGGAGTCCTGGTGCGCGACTGATGGGATCATAGAGCAGGTCCGAGTGCGGGATTATCCGTTCGGGCTGGCGGTGCAGTATCACCCGGAACGGGGCAAGATTTACGACGCTTTGTTTCACGATTTTTTCGGAAGGCTGAAGGCGCGAGGGTAATAAGTGATTATTATTAGCTACGCTGCCGCTCGGGAATGAGTACGCCGCAAAACACCGTTGCCATAGTCTATGACTATGATCAGACACTTAGTCCAAGCTACATGCAGGACGAGGTGGTCTTTCCAACCTTCGGCATCAAAGGCGAAACTTCTGGCGCCGTTGTTCGGAGCTGGTGCGCGATCAGGGCTACGATCATGAATTAGCTTACATGAAGGTGTTACTGGACCAGCTCGGGATGGATCGGCCAACTAACGAGGACCTGCAGAAGCTCGGCGCCAACCTTAACTTCTACAAAGGATTACCGGAGATGTTTGACGAGTTCCGTGAGGGCTTGCTCGGAAGTGAACACCTGGCCCACGGAATCAGAGTCGAGCATTATATTATCTCCTCCGGAATGAAGGTGCTCATCGATGGAAGCAGATTGGCGCCATTCGTCCGCGCGATCTTCGGCTGCGAGTTCGCGGAGGATGAAGAGGGACGGATCACTTTCCCCAAACGGGTGATCAGTCACACGCAGAAGACACAGTATCTGTTCAGAATTAACAAAGGCTTTCTTGATATGTCGCAGGATGTGAATGATCACATGGACCCGCAGATTCGGCCGATTCCATTCGCGAATATCATTTACATCGGGGACGGACCGACAGATGTGCCCTGTTTTACGGTGATGAAGAAGAACGGCGGCCAGGCCATCGCAGTTTATAATCCGGATGATCCGGCGCGGCTTGGTTTCAAAAAATGCTACCAGCTTTCAACCCATGCGGACCGGGTGAAACATATCGCGCCGGCTGATTACCGAAAGAACACTCATCTGCGGATGTTGCTGGAGCAGATGGTGGAGGAAACAGCGGACCGGATCGTGGAGCAGCGCAAGATGGCGGTGGAGACGGGAACGGTGCCGGCGCCGAAACACCAGGAGGAGAGTTCGCGCTTAGACGCCGCGCGTTTCGGGTGACCAGATGAACTTGTGGAGCTGGAGTTGGAAACGAACGGGAAGAGCGTCGCCCAATATCCATTCCACAATCTCGCTCGGGTCAATGCGGCCGAAGATGGGCGAGAAGAGCACGCTGTGGCAACGCGCAGGCAGATGGTGTTCGCGAACCTTGCCGCGTGACCATTCGTAATCCTCGCGCGAGCCGATGACGAATTTCACTTCGTCGCGGGTGGTGAGGTGCGGGATATTTGACCAGAGAGTGCGTTCGCACTCGCCGCTGCCGGGCGTTTTCAAATCCATGATGCGATGGACGCGAGGGTCGACCCGGGAGATGTCGTGCGCGCCGCTCGTTTCAAGGAGCACGGTCTTGCCCGCCTCGAGGAGCGCGCTCATTAGCGGCAAGACGTTTTTTTGCAGCAGAGGCTCGCCCCCGGTGATCTCGACGAGCGGGCAATCGAAGTTAAGAACAGTGGAGAGAATTTCCGGAAGCGTTTTGTTCTCGCCCTCGTAGAAAGCGTGGGTGGTATCGCAGTAAGTGCAGCGCAGATTGCAAAAGGTGAGTCGGACGAAAACGCACGGCAACCCGGCCCAGGTGCTCTCGCCCTGGATGGAGTAGTAGATTTCGTGAATGGTTAAAGTGGGTTGAGACACGGAGTAAAATTGTAACAAACTCGAATTCACCACAGAGGCCAGAGAGACACGGAGAAAAGAAATAAGACACCCTAGACTCTGTGAACTTTGTGTCCTCTGTGCTACTTGGCGGTTTGGCTTTGGCTGTGCACCGTGTTACGGAATCGCATGCTGCGGTTCACGAAAATGAATGGCGCGGGCAACGATTTCGTCATGATCGATAATCGCGGCGGCGACGTGGAACTAGACGCGCGGCAGATTGCAAAGATTTGTGATCGTCACCGGGGTGTGGGCGCGGACGGGATCCTGTTGATGGAGCGGGCGAAGGAACGGGCTGACTTTCGGATGCGCTAT
>JBKPQR010000027.1:0-26780 GCA_046734175.1 Verrucomicrobiota bacterium
CGCACAGGTGCTGGCCAGTCGCGCTTCAGCCAGGACAAAATTCGGGTCCAAAGCTATGGCTTGCTCGTAGAACTTGGCCGCCTGCTTTGCGTTCGAGCCCATCTCATTCTCAGCCTTCCGCTCATACTCGCGTCCGTTCAGATAAGCTTCGTAGGCCGCTACGTTTTCTGTCGGCACGCCCGGCGGCGCCTGGTAAGGACGGTTCGGTTGCAGTTGCTCACTCATCTCTTGCGCGATCTCTCGCTGCAAACTAAAGAGATCACTCCGCTGGCTGTCGAAGGTTGCCGCGTGCAACGTCCGGCCGGTGCGCGCTTCCACCAGCCGCGCATTGACGCGATACTGCTCCGCGGTCCGCTGCACATTGCCTTCGATCAAGGTCGAAACCGCCAGCGCCACGCCCTTCTGCGCCGGGGTCATCGCTTCCAGCCGAGAATCGTTAGCTGAATCGGGTGAGATCACGGTCAGCCGCTTGTTGCGGGCGAGGTTTGCCACCAGCTCGTCCTGGATCGCTTGCGCCATGCGCCTGGTGCCCTCATCCCGCGTGATGAGATGAAACGGCAGGACCGCGACACCTTGCGACAACTGCGCTGCAGAGGCGGAGAGTGGTTCCGGGGGACGCCGGCTAAAAAGCACCGCTGCGACTATTGCCCCCGCAAGCAGCAACCCTGCCCCTGCCAGGACCCACCATTTGCGCAAGTGTGATTGAGCTGGCGCGGCTTTGATGCGCGGCTTTATTTACTCCGGTGGCGTGATTCGAGATCTCGGGACTCTTGGAGGGCTGGAGAGCCGGGCTAATGCCATCAATGACGCGGGACAGGTGGTCGGAAGCTCCAATACAGCCGTTGAATTGCCCAATCCTTGTGCGAACCCGGACGATCCCAACTACGATCCATATGCCTGCCGCGGTGTTGATCCAAACGCGCCTTACTACGTCTACCCCGAGCACGCATTTCTGCATGCACCTGACGGAACAATGACTGATCTTGGACGGGACCTCGGCGCCCGGGGGAGCTATGCCTATGCTGTAAATTTCTCCGGACAAGTTGCCGGCACAGTGTTGACCTTGGACGGTAGTGGACATGCTTTTTTGTATGCAAACAATTTGCTAACGGATCTCGATCCAGCCGGAACTCACAGCGAAGCGTACGGAATTAACGATGCCGGCGCGGCGGTTGGGTTCGCCGCGAGCAATGGAGCGCGGGCCGCCATTTTCTTTAATGGTGTGATTACTCCGGTGGGTGCCAGCGGTAGTCAGGCGTTCTCGATTAATAACTCCGGTCAAATAGCTGGGCTGGGCTATCCAGCCCCGAGCTATCTTCAGCGCGCTGTGACCCTGGCAGGTGACGTTCAAACGGATCTTGGCACTCTGGGCGGCAGCGAAAGTCGCGCGTACTCGATTAACGCCGCCGGACATGTAGTTGGATCAGCGAAAACTCTGAACAACGCCGACCAGCACGCCTTCTTTTACGCCAACGGCGTCATGTATGACCTGAATAGTTTGATCACCGGCTCTGCCGTTAACATGACGGAAGCGCGCGGAATTAACAACAGCGACCAGATCGCCGCTACTGGCGGCCCGGTCAACGGCCAGTTTCACGCCTTTCTTCTTCGGCCGATCACTACGACAGCGAGCGGGTCAACTGTCAGCTCGGCCGTGCCTGCCGGCACGAGCTACATCGCAGTGGCTCCTGTTACCAACTTGAACGGTGATGGCTCTACCGTGTCACTGCTCGGTGGGAGCGCGTCCAGTCCCAGCACTGTCAGTATTGCCTTCGTGGACAGCAGCGTGACAGCTTCGAGTTTTCAGGCTGCGAGTGATGTGGTGAACGTTTCCGGCACCGGCTCTGACACCTTTGTCCTGCAAGTAAGTTACAACGAAGCCCAGGCCATCAGCGCCTTTGGAACTGAAGCCGACGCTCGCCTGATGTGGCTCGACCCGGCGGATAGTCAATGGAAACTCGCGGTGCTGGGCAACACCGGCAGTAGCAATCAGCAGTTCATTAACGGCGCTTACAACCCGGCAACCGACTTCCAGCTTGGGAACTACGGCGTGGATACCGCGAACAACGTGGTTTGGGCCGTGATCAACCACAACAGCTACTTCGCCATCGGCAAGCCTGTGCCGATTGTGTTTGGCGCGACCGTGCAACAGCCCATCAATCGCGATGGCAGCAGCGTGTTCCCTGCGAAACGCGGCGTGGTGCCGGTAAAGTTCACCCTCGCGCAGAATGGCGCCGCAACCTGCTCGCTGCCCTCTGCCACCATCGCGCTGACGCGCACTGCCGGCGGAACAGTCGGCACCGTCAACGAATCGACCTACAGCAGCTCCGCCGACAGCGGCGCAAACTTCCGTATTGATAGTTGTCAGTACATCTACAACCTGAGCTCGAGTGCGCTCGGCACAGGGAGCTACAGGGCTGACATCAAGATCAATGGCCAGGTAGTCGGCTCCGCTTCATTCCAGTTGAAGTAGTTTTTTCATCGAAACTTCGAGCGGCTGTTCCCCGTATTTATCAGTGCAGTGAGGAGGAGTAGATAGCTGGCGAGGCGCTGCTCCGGTTTGAGCAGCGTCCTCGCCAGACCGAGCTATGGAAACCGGAAACGAAGCTAACAAGTCAGCGAATACGAGCGCATTGCTCAAGCCTACTGTAGGCCCAAACGAGAATGAGCCCTCGGAAACCGTCCGACGGAGGAAAAATTTGCCGCGTCCGCCCGGCCTGGAACAAACCCGCCGCCTGCTAATGGCAGCGTTGCCTGAGGTGAAAGTTACATAAGTTAGCGGGTCGGGAGGTTCATCGGGGCGTCGCCGGCATTTCTTTCGCCAGCGGAGAGCTCGGTGCAGTCTTTCGCCAGATATCGGCGGCGGCACAGAGGCCGGCGCCCACAACTGGCTTTGCTAAGACTCACCGCGCAATTGAGCAATGATGACTGCGTAGTCTTGCGCTTTGAAGATGCAGGTGCCGGCGACAAGGACGTTCGCGCCCGCTTCAAGGCAAAGCCTGGCGGTTTCGGGATTGATGCCGCCATCTACTTCGATATTTAGCTGTGGATTGTTAACTACTTTCCAAGCGCGGGCGCGGCGGACTTTCTCGAGTTGATCGCTGCGGAACGGTTGGCCGCCAAAACCCGGATGGACGGTCATGATTAAGAGCAGGTCAATGCTGGTCAGATAAGGCTCAACAAGCTCAAAGTTCGTCTCGGGATTGAGGGTCAAACCGACCTTGCCGCTGTGCTCACGGATCAACTCCAAGGTGTTGCCCACCTTGTGCTTTGATTCCCACTCCACATGGACGGTTATGGAGTCAGCGCCGGCTTCGATAAAACGAGGAATGTAATGGTCAGGATGCTCGATCATGAGATGCACGTCGAGTGGCAGAGTCGTGAGCTCGCGGACACTTTTCACTACTGCCGGACCAAACGAGATGTTGTCCACGAAATGGCCGTCCATGATATCGCAGTGGATCCAATCGGCGCCGGCCTTTTCGACGGCACGGATTTCCTCCGCCAGATGGGAGAAGTCGGCGGCGAGAATGGACGGGGCGATGATGGTGTGCATGAAGGATGAAGGATGAAGGATGAAGGATGAGTGCGCAAACCTGCCATCCCGCGCGAAGTTAAAGCATCCCGTTGCGGGAGCTACTTCCGCGGCATCCCTGGCCTTCCGCTGCTCCGCTCGCGCTGACCCTCAGGAGAATGGAAGTTATTCACACTTGACGCGCGAGCGCATCCTCCGAACATTCAACGCGTTTTCGGGCGCGTGAATCGCCGTTGGAGGCGCAGAGTTTTCCCGCGCGCGTTTTTCTCTGGCTCGAAACTTGCACTGCCCTCAATTTCTCACCATCTCTCCTCGTAATGTTTGAAGGACTATTCGGCTGGCTTTCCAGCGATATCGGAATCGATCTCGGGACGGCCAACACTTTGGTTTATGTAAAAGACCAGGGGATCGTGCTGCGCGAGCCCTCGGTGGTGGCAGTGCAGGCAGGGACGAACAAGGTGCTGGCCGTGGGCGACGAGGCCAAGCGCATGCTTGGACGCACGCCGGCAAACATCGTGGCGGTGCGGCCCTTGAAGGATGGAGTGATCGCCGACTTCGAAGTGACCGAAGCGATGCTGCGCCATTTCATCACCAAAGTGCACGGCCGGCGAATGCGGGCCCGGCCGCGCGTGGTCATCGCGGTGCCGTCGGGAATCACGGAAGTGGAAAAACGCGCGGTGCGTGAATCGGCGACGCATGCCGGAGCGCGCGAAGTTTATCTAATCGAAGAGCCGATGGCGGCGGCGATCGGCGTGGGTTTGCCCGTGCAGGACCCGGCTGGGAACATGATCATCGACATCGGCGGCGGGACAACCGAGGTGGCGCTGATCTCACTTTCCGGAATCGTGTTTAGCCGCAGTGTGCGCGTGGCGGGCGACGAGCTCGACGAAGCGATCGTGCAGTACATGAAGCGGGCTTACAATTTGATGGTGGGCGAGCGCACGGCGGAAGAGATCAAGATCAAGATCGGCTCGGCTTATCCGAGTGAGAAGGAGACGAGCGTGGAAGTGAAAGGACGCGACCTTGTCGCCGGTTTGCCCAAGACGTTGCAGATCACCTCGCAGGAAGTGCGTGAAGCATTGCTCGAACCGATCTCGACCATTGTTGATTCGGTCCGGATCACTTTGGAACGTTGTCCGCCGGAGCTTTCGGCTGATCTGGTTGACCGCGGCCTGGTCCTGGCTGGCGGCGGCGCTTTGCTGCGCGGATTTGACAAACTCTTGAGCGAGGAAACCGGCTTGCCTGTCCATGTCGCGGAAGACCCGTTGAGCGCGGTGGCGGAAGGAACGGGCAAATGCCTCAATGAAATCAAATTTTTGCGTCAGGTGGCCTCAGCCGATCGGCAGTGGCGACAATGATGAGTGGCGATTGCGGAGCGCCGATTGCCGATTGAAGGCTCGCACTCGACGCTCGACACTTAGCATTCAGCAATCCCAATGACGCGCACGAGCATGGTCGCGCTCATGCTGTTCGTGGCGGCGCTGGGTTATTTTCTGAGCTTCGGCGCTGGGACCACGCGCAAGCTCCAGGCGAGCGTCTATCAGTTGCTTGCCCCGTTTTTGCAGACCGGCTCGGGATTACAAAAACAGATCACTTCAGTGCGCAGCGGTTTGAAATCGCTCGAGCAGCTGGAGGCGGAGAATAATGAGCTGCGGGTGGAGAACCGCGCACTCAAGGCGACCAACCAGGCCTTGAGCGATGTCGAGCACGAAGTGAATCGGCTGCGGCATGCGCTGAATTATCGCGAGCGCGCTTCCTTCAAGCTGGTCCCGGCGGAAGTGATCACGCGCGACTCCTCCACGTGGTGGCGCACGGTCACGATTAATCGGGGAAAGGCGGATGCGATCGAAACCGACATGCCGGTGGTGACGGACGAAGGTCTTGTGGGAAAGACGACAACGGTGAGCCAGAACGTCGCCGTGGTGCTTTTGGTCTCGGACGAAAATTGCCGGGTGGCGGCCAATGTGGAAGGAACGCGTGAGCAGGGCATCGTGACCGGGGAACGCGTAGCTGGGACGCTTACGCCGTTGCTCGATCTCAACTTCCTTTCGAAGCAGGCCAACCTTCAGCCGGGACACAAGGCCGTAACCTCGGGCGTGGGCGGGGTTTTTCCACCGGGATTGCTCATCGGCACGGTGAAAAGCTTCCGCGTGCGCGAGCTGGACGGCCAGGCGCAACTGGTGCCGGCGGTGGATTTATCGAAACTGGAAGACGTTTTCGTGGTAACGGGGCGGAAATGAAATCAATGACGAAATCCGAAACAAACGACGAAATCCAAATACGCCGGCCCGGCTACAGCGTCATCATTCGTCATTCGTCATGGTTTCGGGTTTCGACATTCTAGCTTCGGCATTTCCCGCAGCGATGATCTTCTTCCTCATCCTCTTGTTCCTCGTGCTCGTGGCCCAAGTCACGGAGTTCTTCATTCCACCGCTCGATTGGATGTACAATGCGCACATTTATATTACACCGGTCCTGGTGTTTTACGGGGCGATGGCCTTGCCCCTGCCGCTGCTGCTCGTGCTGGTATTCTGGGCCGGTTTTCTCCTCGATACGCTCACGGCGCAGGTGATCGGCGGCCATGTTGAAATCTCGCTCGGCTCATCGATACTGCTTTACGCGGTGTTGGCGGGAATCATGCATGGGCTTCGGCCGTTGTTTGTGCGGGGAAGATGGGAAGTGCATTGCATTATGAGCGGAATCTGCACCTCCGCGATTTTGCTGGCGCAATACCTGATGATTTCCTTCCGGCGGGGCTCGATCTTCTTTTCGCGTGAAGTGTGGTGGCAGATAGGCGGGCCGGGTCTGCTCGCGATGCTGATGGCGCCGCTTATCTTCTGGAGCCTGCACTGGCTGTCCCGCGCCACCGCCTTTCCCTATCTGCCGGAGCGGCAACTGGCACGCCGATGAAATCGCCGCGTGCTCTCAGTCCGCTTTTGCGTTTGCAATTTCTGGCGCTGCTCATGCTACTCGGTCTCGGCGCGCTGGCCGTGCGTCTCTGGTGGGTGCAGGTGGCGCGCGGTGCGGAATGGACGGCGCGCATCCGCGGCAGCTCGGAAGCGACCGTGCGCATTCCTTCCATCCGGGGCGAGATCCGCGATCGCAACGGCGTCTCGCTCGTGCAAAATCGCGCCAGTTACGAAGTCGATTTTTACCTGCCCGACATGGTGAAGGGCTACCGGCAGCGCTACGGACAGCCGCCACTGACGGAATATCGCGGCATGGTCAGCGGCATGCCGAAGAACCTGAAAGAGCCCGACATCGTGAAGATCGTCAACGATGGAATTGTGCCGCGGCTGGATGACCTTGACCTGGCGCGCGACTACAACGCCAACCAACTGCAAAAGCATTATCGCACCAACACCGAAGTGCCCTACACCTACATCAAGGACATCGATTTCCCGACGATGGCGAAGTTCAGCGAGCATGACGTCGGTCTCCCTGGAGTGGACATCGCCATCAAGCCGGTGCGGTCTTATGTTTATGGCGCGCTTGCCTCGCACCTCCTCGGCTACGTCGGCCCGCCGGATGAGACGAACAAGGAAGAGGCAAAGAAGTTCACCTTCTACCAGAGCGATGTGGAGGGAAAATCGAATGTCGAGAAAATTTTCGATCAATACCTTCGCGGAAGACCTGGTGTGCGTTATCTGCGGCGCAACGCCAAAGGCGTGATCGATGGGGTGCTGCGCGAAGAAGCGCCGCAACAGGGGGCAAATGTTTTTCTAACGATCGACGCGCGCATCCAGTCGATCGCGGAAGAAGCGTTGCGCGCTGTTTCCCGCGCCGCCGCGGTTGTGGTGGACCCGAGTAACGGCGATGTGCTGGCGATGGTTTCGGTGCCGTCCTTCGATCCGAACACGTTCATCCCCAGCATCAAAGCGAAGGACTGGGCGGCGCTGCAAAAGGACGAGGCGCGCCCCCTGGTAAACCGTGCCATCAGCGCCTTCCCCCCCGGCTCAACCTTCAAGATTGTGACATCGCTGGCCGGATTACGAAAGAAGATGGCGAATGCTCGCTTCAATTGCAGTGGAGGAGTCACTTATGGCGACCACTATTTTCATTGCTGGGTCGCGGAAAAGGGCGGGGCGCACGGCACGCTGGGATTAACTGATGCCATCAAGGTCTCGTGCGACTCGTTCTTTTATCAATACGGGAACGCGGCGGGAATTGATTCGATCGACCAGACCGGCAACGCGCTTGGGCTCGGGAAAGAGACCGGCATCCATCTTACGGGCGAGCAGCCGGGGATCATGCCGGGCCCGGATTGGATGGCGATCCATTATCCGCGCGAGCGCTGGTCGCAGGCTTACACCGCCAATGTCTCGATCGGCCAGGGCTACGTGCTGGCTTCGCCACTGCAAATGGCAATGGCGTATGCGACGGTGGCGAACGGTGGCATTTCCTATTATCCGCGTCTCGTTAGCAAGATTTTGAATCAGGATGGATCGCCGGCCCTGGATGAGAATGGCAAACCGGCGGTGTCGCAGGAGCCGAAGGTGGACGCGGATTTACGCCGCGATTTCACCCGCGAACAGATTGAGATGGTGCGGCGCGGTTTGTGGAAAGTGGTGAATGAAGACGGCGGCACCGGCGGTCGGGCGCGCCTGAAGGATGTGCAGGTGGCGGGAAAAACAGGGACGGCGCAGGCCAGCACCAATGGAAAGAAGGACACCATTGCGTGGTTTTGTTGTTTTGCGCCGTTCGATCAGCCGAAGTATGTCGTTGCCGTCATGGTGCAGGGGGGCGAGCATGGCGGCTCGGTCGCGGCGCCGATCGCGACGCGCATACTGGAGCGCTCGCTCGCGATGGACGCGGGCAGTTTCCAGCCGCAACTGGCGTGGCTCGCGCCGGCGCATCATCCAAATCCGTTTACGCCGATCAAGGACGTGACGTTCAAAGACGCTGAGCAAAGTGTGGGTGGGGCCGACGAAGAACATGGCGACGATTCCCAGGCGGCCGACACACAAATGGCCGACACGGGCGGTGATCCGGACGTCGAGCAGGAAGCCGATGCGCGTGGGAAAGTCAGTGCGCGCCCAGCGCGGGTGGTGCGAGCACTCCCCGTAGCGACACCGCCGCCGCAGAAACGCGGTTTTTTCCAGCGCTTGTTCGGGCCGCGCAACGTCCAACCCGCGCCCGCGCCGCCGCCGCGGAGGACGCGCCAATGATGAGAGCGCTGTCATCCGGTGCGAAGCCGAGAGATCCCGCGGCAGCCGCCTTTAAGATAGCGCCGCGGGATCCCCCGCCTCCGCTTTGCCGCGCCCGGGATGACGGGGCCTTGGAACGTCTCGTCGATGGGGCACAACATTTTCAAATTTATGATAGACAAAGTTCGCAAGATTTTGGGGCTCCCGCGAAAGACGGGAAACAAGCTGGTTGTCAGCGTGGAGAAGCTCGAGCGGCGGGTGGCTTTGCTCGAGAACGGCCGGCTGGAAGAGTATAACGTCGAGCGCAACAGCTCGCGCAACATCGTGGGCTCGGTCTTCAAGGGCCGGGTCAAGAACATCGAGATGGGACTCAAGGCCATGTTCGTGGACATCGGCTTTGAGAAAAATGCCTTCCTGCACTTTTGGGATGCCATTCCCGCGGCCCTCGATAGCGGGATCGAGGAAATCGACCGGCCCAACAAGCGCGGGCATAGGAAGCGGATCACGGCGAAGGACATTCCAAGCATTTATCCGGTAGGCTCAGAGGTGATCGTTCAGGTCACGAAAGGGCCCATCGGAACGAAAGGGCCGCGGGTGACGACGAACCTGAGTTTTGCCGGGCGTTACCTTGTGCTCATGCCATTCAGTGACCGCAGCGGTATCTCACGCAAGATTGAGGATCCGAAAGAGCGCGAACGCCTGCGCAAGATTCTGCGCGAGCTCGATATTCCAGAAGGGATCGGGGTAATCATTCGCACCGTCGGCGAAGGCCAGCGGCCGCGCTATTTCGTGCGCGACCTGAGCTTGCTGCTGGAGCAGTGGCACAAAGTCGAGCAGGAGATCAAAAATAACCCGGCGCCGCATCGTGTCTTTGAAGAGCCGGACCTGATCGAGCGCACGGTGCGCGATTTCCTCACCGACGAAATCGACGAAGTGGTTTGCGACGATCGCGAAGCGCTGGAGCGCATGAACGAGCTCATCGGCGGCATCTCACGACGTTCCCGCAACCGGCTGCATTTCTACGATGGCACCGCACCGCTCTTTGAAACACTGGGCGTGCAAAAGCAGGTGGATGATGCTTTTCACCGCCAGGTTTGGTTGAATTGCGGCGGTTACATTGTCATCGATGAAACAGAGGCGCTCGTCGCCATCGACGTCAACACCGGACGGAATAAAGGCGGGCGCGACGTGGAGAAAACGATCCTGCAAACAAACCTGGAAGCGGCGGATGAGATCGCGCGCCAGCTGCGTCTGCGCAACGTCGGCGGCCTCATCATCGCCGACTTCATAGATATGAAGAGCCGCAAGGACCAGCAGATGGTTTATCAGCTCATGCGCGAGCGGCTCAAACGCGACAAAGCCAAGACGCATGTGCTGCCGATTTCGCAGCTCGGGCTCATCGAAATGACGCGTCAGCGGGCGCAGGAAAGCCTGAGTGATTCGATTTATGAAAACTGTCCCTACTGCCAGGGGCGCGGCGTGGTGAAAACTTCCATGACCACGAGCGTGGAACTGCATCGCACGCTCAACACAGTCATGCGCCGCTACCAGGACAGTGTCCACGAGTACCGCGTTATTCTTAATCCCGATGTGCTTCAGCGTTTGAAACAAGAGGACGAGGAGCTACTCATCGAGCTGGAACGGCGCTATGCGGCCAAGCTGATGTTCCGGGGCGACCCGACGTCTCATCACGAGAAGTTCGTCATCACCGATGCGACCAACGGGGCGGAGTTGAAATAAATGCGCCCGTGAGACATAATTGGCACGACCGTAGCTACAAGGGATTTCGTTTTGACATTGTAACCGAGGCAGCTTTCGTGCTGTCTTTCAAAAGGAGAAACACTTAACCAAGGAGAACGGATGAAAAAATTACTCATCACGGCGTGTGCCCTGGGAGCGGCAGCGTCTATTGCTTTTGGCGGGACCGAGACCTACTCGGGCAAAAACGCGGTTCAGACGATGACACAGGCCCCTTGCCCGGCCTGGTATCGCGACCAGGAATGGGATGTCAGCATCTGGGGCACCTATGCCTTCACCGGGGAAAACTGGCCCAACGATACCTATCTTGAAGCCGACCATGCCTGGGGCGGCGGTCTCGACGGGAAGTACTTCTTCGGCCGCTACTTCGGCATCGGCGTGGAAGGATACGGCCTGGCTGTCGGTAACCGCAGCGGGTTCGTGTTCGCCGGCACAAATTTTGAGCGGAGCGACCGCAGTGACCGTGGCGCCGTAGGAGCTGCTCTCGGCACATTCACGCTGCGCTATCCAATTCCATGCACACGCTTCGCCCCTTACGTTTTTGCCGGCGGCGGCGGAATTTTTGGCGGCGGCGGCCGAACCGAGGTGTTATTCGATAACAACGGCAACGTCATCAGCACTCGCAGCGACGAGAGCGAGTCCAAGTTCATGGGGCAGTTCGGCGGGGGCTTTGAAGTGCGCTTCACCCCCACCATCGGCTGGATGAACGATTTCAGCTGGAACGTGGTTGACGGGCCGAGCAACAACTTCGGCATGGCCCGCACCGGGATCACCTTCGCTTTCTAACCGGAGAGTACGATTTAGAACGCCGGGAGCGCGCGAGTGTTCCCGGCGTTTTTTTTCAAAACCGACCCCTCGTCCTACTCAGCCGGAGCGAAGCGGAATGCCCGCCCAGCTCGGCAGACCGAAGGATTACGCGAAAGCACCTTTAAGCTTGGCCGCCGCTCACCGGGCTCGGCTTCGGATCACCTCACATCCGTCCGCGCTTTCGATAAAATTCGTATCGCTGCAGCACGGTCTCGACGTACTTGCGGGTACCGGGAAAATCGATATTCGCGCGAAAAGTGTTCTCGGCCAGTAAGGCGCTGCTGTCGTTATTCGCCCATCGTTGCGCCCGGCTCGCCCCCGCGTTGTATTCCGCAAGAGCGAAGGGCGCGGGATTGGCCTGATGTCCCCAGTGCTCGAAGGCGCGCCGCAAATACCAGGTGCCCGCTTCGAGATTTATGCGGGCGTTGAATAAATTTTCCGGCTGAAAATTCTCCACATGCGTCTCCCGCGCCCACTCGCGCGCGGCGCGCTCGCTCACCTGCATCAACCCACGCTCGCCGGCGCTTCCGAGCTTGTGCGGATCGAACCGGCTCTCTCGCCACACCACCGCCTTCACCAGCATCGGATCGAGTTGATGCTCGGCCGCGGCGGCGCGAATGAGATTGTCGAATTGATGAAAACGAGCCGGGCTGATCCATTCGTAAGCGGTGTAGATTACGTCGCCGGAGCGGAGCGCGATAACTCCGAGTCCAGTCAAAATGGCCAGGCCGACGCAAATGATGAATTTGAGAACGAATTGCATGCCCGCGCTGTAATCATGCACACGAAGTTCGCGCGCGTCATTATTGATCGGGCCATCCGGCGAGAGCTCGATTACGCCATTCCTGTGGCGCTGTCGGATAAGATCGGCGTCGGGGCGCGTGTGCGAGTCCCCTTCCGAGAGCGCAGCGCTCTCGCCACCGTAGTAGCGTTGTTGGAGAAGTCGAATGCCAAAGGAGTCCGAGAAATCGAAGCTCTCATCGGCGAAGGCGCGACTCTGAGCGAGCCGCTGCTGGAACTTGCACGCTGGATTTCTGCTTACTACTGCTGCCCCATCGAAACCGTGATGCGCAGCTTTCTTCCGCAGGTGATCCGGCGCGCGGAGGTCGGCTGGAAAAAACAGCAGTTCGTCGAAATCGCCTCCGAAATTCCGGATGAAACGCTGGAGACGGTTCGCCGCCGCGCGCCGCGTCAGGGTGAGCTGCTCGATGAGCTTGAGAAACTTAAGGCCACTGTGCCCGTGGCGGAAATTCTGCGGCGCCTCGCGCTCAATGCAACAACGCTCCACGCGCTGGCTAAACGCGGGCTGGTAAAGCTCACCGAAGAAGCTGTCGCGCGCGATCCCCACGCGGGTGAGCAATTCATCGAGAACCCGGAGCTCGTGCTTAATGAGGAGCAGACTGCCGCATTCAAGAAAATTCTTATCGCGCTGGGCGCGCCGGAGAAGGCGCGGCCGATCCTGCTCCATGGGGTGACCGGGAGCGGAAAAACAGAAATCTATCTTCACGCCATTCGCGAGGCCCTGGCCCGCGGCAGGAGCGCGATTGTGCTCGTGCCCGAGATCTCGCTCACTCCGCAAACGGTGGAGCGTTTCAAGAGCCGTTTTGCCGGGAGGCCAGATATCGTCGCTGTGTTGCACAGCCATCTGTCCGAAGGCGAACGGCACGACGAATGGCACAAGGTCCATTCCGGCCGGGCGCGGATCGTCATCGGGGCGCGCTCCGCTGTCTTCGCGCCTCTGCAAAACCTCGGCCTGCTTGTGGTCGATGAGGAACATGAGACTTCCTACAAACAGGAGGAAGCGCCGCGTTACCACGCGCGCGATGTCGCCATCGTGCGGGCGAAGATGGAGAAGTGTGCGGTTCTCCTGGGCAGCGCGACCCCTTCGCTCGAGAGCTACTACAACGCGATGACGAGCAAGTACGAACTCGCGACCCTCAACCAGCGTGTGGACAACTGCCAGATGCCGCGCATGCGCCTCATCGATCTCCGGCAGGAACGCCGCAGCGATCGTGCCGCCGCTATTCTCTCGGAAAAATTGCACACCGCCATCTCCGAACGGCTGGCAAGACGCGAGCAGACCATTCTGTTCCTCAACCGGCGCGGGTTCTCCACCTCACTCCTGTGTTCCAACTGCGGCAAAGCGCGCGATTGCCCGAATTGCAGCGTGGCGCTCACTTTCCATCGTTCGATGGCGCGGCTTAGTTGTCATCTCTGCGGCCACACGGCAGCCGTTCCCAAAAAGTGTCCCGAGTGCGGTGAGGCGGCCCTCATTTACGCCGGCTTCGGCACGGAGAAGGTTGAGGCCACCGTCGCGCAAATGTTCCCGGAGGCGACGGTCAAGCGCATGGACGCCGACTCGATGACGCGGAAGGAAGCGTATCGCGATACCCTGCGCGCCTTTCGCAGCGGCAAGATCGACATTCTTGTCGGCACGCAAATGATTGCCAAGGGTCTGCATTTTCCAAATGTCACGCTGGTCGGCATCATCAACGCGGATCTGGCGCTGCACCTGCCCGACTTCCGCGCCGGCGAACGCACTTTTCAATTGCTGACTCAGGTCGCTGGCCGAGCCGGGCGCGGGGAAACGCCGGGCGAAGTATTCGTGCAGAGTTACACCCCGTTTTCGCCCTCGATCCAATTCGCGCGCCATCACGATTTCGCCGGCTATGTCGAGCAGGAACTGGAATTTCGTGAGCGGTGCGATTTCCCGCCATTCAAACATGCTGTGCTCATCACCATCCGCTCAGCTCATGAAGAACGCGCGAAATTTTCCGCCGAAACGCTGCGCCGGAAACTGCGCGACTCGTTGCCGGAAGAGTTCACCATCGGTGAAACCACGCCCGCGCCGCTGGAGAAATTGCAAGGACAATTCCGGTTTCACATTCTGCTGCGCGGGCGCGCCATCATGCGGCTGAGCCGGATGATCCGCGAGACGCTCGAGAGATTGCCAATGCCGGAGGACGTCGCCGTCGCGGTGGACATCGACCCGATCCAACTCCTGTAAGTCACGGCTTTCGCCTATATTTTCTCGTCTCGAGAGCTAAGCCAGATACAATGCGCAGACCCGCCACCATGAATCGCCCAGATTTTCTGATCGCATTGCTATTGGCCTTTTTCGCCTTCGCGAGCTGCGGGAAGAATTCCAGCTTGAGCACGGCTCCTTCCAACAAGGTGCGGGTCGGCTATGTCGGCATCACCTGCGAGGCGCCCATCTTCACCGCGGTAGAGAAAGGTTTTTTCAAGGAGGAAGGGCTCGATGTCAGCCTGGTGAAATGCGAGTGGGCCAACTACAAGGACGTGCTCGCTCTCGGCGGCTTCGACATTACGCATCATCTCGTCATGTATTTTCTCAAACCGATCGAGCAGGGCCTCGATGTGAAGTTCACCGGCGGGATCCACCGCGGCTGTCTGCGCGTGCAGGCCGCGCCCAATGGCCCGATCGGAAAAATCCAGGACCTGCGAGGGAAGCGCATTGGTGTGCCGGGGATGGGCACTCCGCCATTCATCTTCGCAAACCGCGTCCTCGGTGCAAACGGGATCGATCCGGGCAAGGAAATCACCTGGCGCGTTTTCCCCGCGGGCGAACTGGGCCTGGCTCTGGACAAAGGCGAGGTCGATGCCGTGGCGGATTCGGAACCGATCGGCAGCCTTTTAGTCGCGCAGGGCAAGGTGAAAAATGTGGCTGACCAGGCGAAGGACGCGCCTTACAAGGATGAGTATTGCTGCGCCGTCATTGCCAGCGGAAAGTTTATTGCCGCGCAACCGAAAGCAGCCGCGGCGGCAACGCGCGCGCTATTGAAAGCAGCCAAGTGGGTCGAAGCCAATCCGGCGGCGGCGGCGCGATTGTCGGTGGAAAAGAAATACCTGGCTTCCAATCCGGAGCTGAACACGGTGGCGATCTCGCATCTGCGTTATGTGCCGAGTGTATCGGGCGCTGATGCGGCCGTAAAATCGGCCGCCGCGGAAATGAAAGTCGCCGGCATGCTCAGCGCCTCGACCGATGTGGCGGAGCTGGCCAGCCGGGCTTTTATCCATCTCGATGGCGTCACCGACGAGTGGCTAAACAGCGTGCAAGTGGAACGTGTCGCAGGGGGCCAGGTTCGGCCCGACCAGGACATCCGCTTGTTCGCAGAATTGATCTTGCACGATAAGGAAGAGTCATGCTGCAAAGCCAGGAAAGCGCTCGCGGCAACGCCATAAGCGGAAGCGAAGCGCCGGGCACGCTCGAGGCCGACGCTCGGCCAGTTCCCGATACGAGCAGGTTTTCCACTGCTGCTTTGCTCAGTGTGCCGGCGGCGGCAGCGGTGGCGCTCGCGGTTCATCTCATGATGCCCCCGACTCTGCTCGCCGGCGAAACTCATTCCTACACCATTTTCCTGAGCGCCTTCCTCGCGGTCGCCATCATGCTGGCCATTCTCCAGCGGTGGTGGCCGGCTCTGCGCGGCAGGATGCGCAGGTTGCGTCCGCTTTTTACCGTCGCCGTTTTGCTCCTTTGCCTTTGGGAAATCGTGACGTCGGGTTTGCACCTGCTGCCATTGCCTTATTTCCCGAGCCCGGCCGGCGTCTTCCAAAGCATGATCAGTGATCGCGCGATGCTTTTCGACAGCACGTGGCACTCACTCGTCCTGCTCCTTGGCGGTTATGGCCTCGGCGTCGTAGCCGGCTTTGTTACCGGCGTCTGCATTGGCTGGTCGCAACCAGCGCGCTACTGGGGGATGCCGCTGCTGAAAGTCGTTGGTCCCATTCCCGCCACCGCCTGGATCCCGCTTGCCATGGTCGTTGCGCCTTCCGCCACTTTTTCCGCGACGGCGCTCATCGCCCTCGCCGTCTGGTTTCCTGTGACAATGCTGACCGCGTCCGGTGTCTCGAATACGCGGGCTTCCTACCTGGATGTGGCCCGCACCCTAGGTGCGGGACCGCGCTATCTGATTTTCCGCGTAGCGATTCCCGCGGCCCTTCCCAGCATTTTCGTCGGTCTCTTCATGGGCCTGGGTGCATCATTCCTCACGCTCGTCGTCGCGGAAAGCGTGGGTGTGAAATCTGGCCTCGGCTGGTATGTGAGCTGGGCGCAAGGTTGGGCCGAATACGGGAAGGTTTACGCCGCGCTTGTCATTATGGCCGCGTTCTTTTCCACCATTATGACGCTGCTTTTCAAAGTTCGTGATCGCGTGCTCGTGTGGCAGAAGGGGATGATCAAGTGGTAGGCTCTTCCGTTCGTCTGCGGGAAGTGACGAAAAGTTTTCCCGCGCCCGACCATCTCCAGACGCGGCGCCTGGCGCTGAAGGCAATTTCCATGTCGCTCGCTCCGGGCGAACTCGTCTCCCTCATTGGTCCTAGTGGCTGCGGCAAGTCAACTCTGCTCCGTCTCATTGCCGGCCTCGACCTTCCCGATTCCGGAGAATTGCTTATGGGAGCTGAGCCCATCTCCGGCGCCAGCGCCGAGCGCGGCCTTGTTTTTCAGGATCCGAGTTTGTTCCCGTGGCTGACGGTCCGGCGCAACATTGAAGCAGGCCTGGCCGCGCGCGGCCTCCTCCAGGAAAAGCGCGCCGAAGTGGATGAATTCATGCGCCTCGTTGGGCTTGACGCTTTTGCTGACGCCTACCCGCATCATCTTTCCGGAGGAATGGCGCAGCGCGTCGCTCTCGCGCGGGCCTTGATCAATCATCCCAAGGTTCTTCTTCTGGATGAACCCCTCGGCGCTCTCGACGCTTTCACCCGCATGCGTATGCAGGATGAAGTGCTCCGGCTCTGGCAGGTGCGCCGCACCACCAGTCTGCTGGTCACTCACGACATCGACGAAGCTATTTATATGAGCGACCGCATCATCATCCTTACGGCGCGACCCGGAACGATTGATCAGATCATCCCAGTCGGTCTCGAGCGGCCGCGCGACCGTACCAGCCCGAGTTTCATGGAATTGCGCGGCCATATTCTCGACATCCTCCATTTCGCCGGCAAAGCATTGCCAGAACACCTCGCCGCTGGACAAAGCTCGCCCCGCTAGGTCGAATGTCTCTTTTCGGCCGCCATCCTGTCGCGCGCCTCCATTTTATTGTCGCCGGCGCACAAAAGTCCGGCACCACCGCCCTCAACTATTATCTCAAGCGTCATCCTCGAATTGTGCTGCCTCGGAAAAAAGAGCTGCACTTTTTCGATAACGACGAATTCTTCAGCGGCGATTCGATTTCTTACGAGCCATTGCACGAAATGTTTCCGGCGGCCAAACCAGGAAACATCGCTGGTGAGAACACACCGAACTATCTTTATTGGCCGCCGGCTCTGCCGCGCATTTTTGCTTATAACCCGGCGATCAAACTTATTGTACTTTTGCGCAACCCCATCGAGCGCGCCTTCTCACAATGGAACATGCAACGGACGCGCGGATTGGACCCACTCGACTTCCGTGAGGCGGTTCGCGCGGAACCGGAGCGGCTGGCCAGCCTGCCGCCGGGGAAACTGCGCAAGTTCGCCTACATTGATCGCGGCCGCTACGGCACACAACTCGCGCGCATGCTCGATCTATTCCCGCGCCAGCAATGTCTCATTCTCAAATACGAGAAGTACCGCACCCGCCAGCGTGAACTCGTTAGCGAAGTATTTCGGTTTCTAGGGCTGGAGCCTATTCGCTTCCGCGAGGTCGAAGCTCACAGCATCCCTTATCAAAGAGCTATTCGCCCGGATGAGCGCGAAGTTGTCTTCGAGATTCTGCGCGGCGACATTACCCGGCTCGAGCAACTTCTCGGCTGGGACTGCTCAGACTGGCGCTAACGAGACGCGAGTAGTTGGAGCTAGTAGCTCGTCCTATTTATGAGTTCGGGCTCTGGTATCGCTTTATAGCGAATGCACTCAATCATGGCGGGTTTGATCGTGATTTGGGGCAAGCGCGGCGATGATTTTTTCGAACTGCGGATCGCCGCGCAATGCATCCCAGTAAGGATTCAGGCGCAGCTGTCCAAAGGAAATCCCGCTCGGCATGTGGGCAACACGATCAAGTTGCTCGCAGGCCAGCCCTTTCTCACCCGTCCATGCATAGATGAGAGCAAGATTCTCGATAAGGTCTGGACCGCTGAAAGCGTCTTTTGAGACTGGCAGCATTTCGACCGCCGCCTTGCCTTCGCGAATTGCATCGTCTTTGCGACCAAGTCCGGCATCGATCAGGGCAAGAAGAGAAAGCGACGGTCCGTAACCAGGCTGGTCCCGCACGATTTTTTCCATCTCGACCCGAGCCCGCGCCAGGGCGGCCTGCGCTGTCCCCTCGTCGTGCAAAGCCCGCGCCATGACTGCCTCCCACCATGCTTTGGGACTATGCAGCCCACCGGCATCGGTTCCAGTGTCGGGAGTTTGGGCGAGCGCCTCCTGCGCCGTCACCGGGTCGCGCGCGCATAAGGCGAGAGTCCGCCAAGCGTCCGCGGCTTCGGGTATTCCCGTCTTCGCGATAGCCGAAATGGCGGTTCGCAATGGCTCGACATCGGCGCGAGAGTTCAATTCCACCAGGGCGCGCTGCAAGCGCGTGCTTACATCATTCGGGATAATGATCAGTGCCTTGTCGAGCGCCGCTCGTTCGTCGTCGTAACGGCGCATTTTCGAATAGGTAAAAGAGAGCTGCTGGAGAATAAAAGCGTTGCGGGGGTCGAGGGCGAGGGCCCGTTCCATTTCGCTGACCGATTCGTCCCAATGGCCTTCTCGGCGGTCAATGTATCCCTGCAAGAGCAGAGCAAGAGGTTCGTTCGGGAGCCACTTGCGCGCGGCGGCCAGTTCTGCGCGGGCGCGTGGATAATCGCGGTAGCCCCAATAATAATGCTGGGCCTGGGCAAGATGCGCTTCGCCGGAACGGGGTCGCAACCGCTGAATCGATTCGATGGCCGCTTGCGCCAGCGCCAGACGCGCTTCGCTATGATCGAATCCCAGGAAGTAAGTCTGATCGTGCGCGCGCCCTAGCTCGTAGAAGGCGCGAGCAAAAGTCGGATCGCGCGCGACCGCTTGGTCGAGGAGCTGAATGGCTTGCTCCAGGTTCTGTTTTCCGCGCGGACTAAAGGCAATGTCGTTGATGAGATCACGGGCGCCAATGTAGAGATTGTAAGCTTCAAGATCGCTGGTGGGCTGTTCTTCGATGGCGGCCTTTTCTTGCAGCGAAAGCTTGGCTTTGAGCTGAGCGACGATTTGTTCGGCCAGTTCCGTCTCCAGGGCGAAAACGTCAGCAACGGCGCGGTCGTAATGTTCGCCCCAGCGATGAGCATCAGTGCGAGCATCGATCAGTTGCGCGCTCACCCGCACCATGTGGTCGAAGCGCTGCACGCTGCCTTCGAGGACGAAAGCGACTCCCAGTTCCCGAGCGATCTGGCGCAGACTGCGTGTAGCGGCATCGCGGTACTGCATGACACTGGTGCGACTGATGACTTTCAAGTCGGCCACTTTGGCCAGGTCGGTGACGATTTCGTTTTGCACGCCGTCAGTGAAGTAGGCGTTCTCCTGATTGTTGCTCAAATTCTCGAAAGGCAGCACCGCGATGCTCTTTTCCGGAATGGGCGCACCCATCTCATTCAGCGACCGTGCTCTACTGGAGAGACGCGGTCGAATAGAAAAGAAGACGAGGGCGCCGACAAGACCTGCGACGCAGAAAAGAAGGGCGAGTCGTCGTCCGCGGGGCCGAGGAGCACCGGGTGCCTGCCAGCGGCTGCGGCGCCGAAGTTTGTTTGGAAGATGAGGATTGCCCAGGTCATCCTTGCACAAATTTACGATGTGGAGACGCTGCCCATGCTTGATGGCGCACTCACCGAGATCGCGCAGATAAGGTTTCCAATCGCGGTACTGGCCGAGATCGTCGGCAATACGTTTTGATAGCAGAATGTGACCGGCGTCACCGCACTCGGTCACGCGCTGCACGATGTTGATGCCGGCTCCGGCGACATTGGCCTGGTCGTTCACGTCGATCACGCGATTGACCGGTCCACTATGGACACCCATTCGCAGCTGAATATGCGGACTGGTTTTTACGGCGGCGCTTATTTCGAGAGCACATTGCGCGGGCTCTTCCGGACTGGTAAAAAAAAGCAACGCCATGCCATCGCCCGTGGGCAAGCGCGTTAATCGACCAGCCGCTTCCGCGCGACGAAAGCGGACGGTGCTGCGAACGATCTGGTTGAGCTGCTGAAGCAATTCGACTTGCTCGTTAACTAGGAGGCGGGAATAGCCGACGACATCGAGCAAAAGAATGTGGGCTATCTCCAGTTGGAGATCTGGCTCCGGCTGCGCCGAGGTCTCTTCGTCGCTCAAGCGTCCTTTCTTCTGGCACGTATCGTTTCAGCTTGTTATCGACAGGTCGAGAGCAAAGCAAATCGTGGCAGTAACCTCACGTCTTTACTTCACCAGAATGGCCCTTCGCGCGCGAGCGGCAGCCGGCAGCCAATCAGCTCCGAATGCGGCGGCATTCAAAACAATCATGATGAGCGCAAACAATTGCAGACCCATAAGAATTCCGATCCCTGCGTGCATGGCGAAAATGGCAGCGAGCCAGAACCGCCGGGTCAGCTTCGGCCAGATAAAGACAGGGTAACCAAGCTCCAGCATGCAGATAATGATGCCCGCCGCTGGCAAAAAACCACTCCAGTGCAGGAGGACGTTTGGATTGATTAAATGAAAAGGCGGCCGTGTCAGCGCCCGCCACAGACTGGTTCCGTCCCACCAGCCGGCGCCGAGAGATTTGGCCAATCCCGCAAAGAAATAGATGAGACAAAGATGAATCTGAAGAATGCGCTGATGAAAGCCGACCCGCCACGGATCGGCCTTGCATCTCCCTCCGCGCACATGGTCCAAGGAATAGCGATCCGGTAATGGGGCGATGGCGAGATAGAACAGGCCGATGGTCATAAATTGATCGACGCCGTAAGTCACAAAACCGCCGCTGCTGCGCGCAGCCAGATGAAGGAGCCAACAGGCAATGGCCGCGGGCCGGCTCAGAAAACCGAGACAAAGGCAAAGACCGGCGAGGAGCAAACCAACCCAGGCGAGCGTCAGCGCAGGTCCTTCGGCGAAACCAAGCTTGTGTCCGAGGCTGACCATCCACCCCAGGCGCGGAACGAAAGGGCTCTCCAGATTTAAAATGGCTTCGGTGAGATCGCGATTGATCAGCCCGCGATTTTCCGAGGCGAAAAGGTAGTTCCAATCTTGCTTTAGCGACAACACATAGAGAATCAGTTGGAGACCCAGCCCTACTCTGAGAATGGCAATCCATCCGGTGGAACGTGCCGGGAAAAAGAAATCTTCCATCCGGCTCCAGAGCATGAAGAAGCCCTAGCGGCCGCCTCTTGATTCAGCAAAAACGAAATCGTAAGCGCGGGTTGTTTGGTAGGATTCCCTCACCCCACGCCTCGACTCCGCCGGAGAGGGTAAAAGAATGAAACCAAGGACGGCGCGGATCATGGTAGCGTCGGGATGTTCGCGCCAGACGGAGTAAGCCATCATTTTGATCAAAACCTCTCGCAACGGATCATAGGGCGTGTTGCCGATGTTATCGATGAGAGTGGAAAGACGAAGCCCGGCCGCAACATTGGCCGCGCCGGGAAGCTCATATTCGACCTTTCCATCCGGATAATGCAGTTCAAAGACGAGCTTGTAGTTGTCCGGAACATTGGGAGCGAAGAAGCCATAGCCAGCTTCAATCCCGGCTGACCAAAGATAGAGGTTCAGGATTCCGCGGGCCGAATTAGAGGACGGCAAACTCTCCGCCAGGGCGAAAGACAATATCGTTTCCGCCTTTTGCGAAAGAGGACGCAGCGCGGCAGGCAGAGCAGTGTAACCGCGCGCTAGCACTGAAAAAGTGTCCCGCGAACAAACGGCGAGAATCAACAGAAAATGCCCCAGTGCGCAGGCAAGCAGGAGCCTTTTGGAGTTGGACAATGCGCCAGCGCCTGGGCCGTTTATTTGTACTTATCCAAAATCGGCATGAGCTCGCTGATGAGCTTCTCCTGGAGGATGTGTTGCGCATTGGGGCCGGTGCCCACCACATTTCCCGTTTTGGCCAGATGCTGCGCATTCGGGCCAGTGCCCACAGGCGTGGCCGATGGCCCCGTCACGTGCTGCGGGTTTGTCGTCGCACCTTCCGAAGCGGTGTATTTGCCCACGCGGACAGCCGATCGAGTAAAGCCCTGTTTCTTCAAATTCTCCGCGATCACGGCTGCCAGCGTCTTTTCCATATGGAGATCGCTCAATGTTCCGTGCCGTTTGACAAATTGGCCGTTCACGTGGCTATCGATTTTGTAGAGTTCCTTATCGTATTTGGCCAGGATCGCGTTCATGGCCGCTTGATCGGGCTGGGTAAATGGCGTGGCGGGAATGATAATGCCATAGTCATCTTTGATCACTCCGCTGGATCCGCCGTGAGGTGTCGCGCACGACCAGATCAGCACGGTGCAACCCACTAAAAAGGCGAGGAAAAGGGCGGGTCGTTTCATGGTCTGTCCCCGTTTTGCGGCTCGGGTGAGGGAAAAGCAAGGACAAAACTTCTCGGCAACGCCATGGTGCCGCTGGCCGATCTCAACCCAATCGAAAACGAATATCGCGAATGGTCTTGGCGCCGAAACGTTGCTTCAGTTTTGCCAGGATTCTGGGCTTGGCGACGCGCTCCAGCTCGTAGTGCAACGTGGGCTGAAGCACGCGGACGTAAAGCACGCCCTCGCGCAGCGCCGCCGGCGCGGAATGCGCTCCGATGAAATCGCCCACGATCGAGCACCACGCGCCGATCACTTCCGTTTCGCGCAACCGTTCTTTGAGCCCGAGCTTTTGCATGAGCGCGGGCAGGAGCTCGGCCGTGCTTTTGCATTGATCGCGCGATGCGATCGGCTGAAACAGACCGCGCCATTCCTGGAGGACGGCGGCGCGTTGGGCGGGCGTCATTCGATGGAGTCTGCTCGAATGGCTGAACTATCTCAACTCGTGCTCATGCTCGTGATCGTAATCGTCCTCGATCACCTCTTCGATTACGAGCAGGAATCGGGTGAGCACCGTCAGATCACGATCAGGAGCACGACCGCTCAATACTTCCGGCGCATGTTGCTCGGCAGAATGTTCAGCTCGGTGCGATATTTGGCGACGGTGCGGCGAGCTATGGGGATGCCGCGATTGCTCAGGATTTCAACGATCTCCTTGTCGCTCAAGGGCGCGCTGCCCTCTTCGTTTTTCACCAGCTCAAGAATCGCTTCTTTCACGCTCGTGTTGCTCATCGATTCGCCGCTCGAGGTTTGATAACCGGGCGTGAAGAAATACTTCATCTCGTAAACTCCCTGCGGCGTCGCCATGTATTTGCCGCTGATGGCGCGGCTCACCGTTGTTTCGTGAACACCGACAGCGTCGGCGATTTGCACCATTGTCATCGGCTTTAAATGCGCTGAGCCGTGCTCGAAAAACTCGCGCTGCCGATCGACGATCTGATGAGCGATATTCGAAATAGTCTGCTGGCGCTGGTGGATTGATTTAATGAGGAATTTTCCGCTTCGGATTTTGTCGCGGATGTAATCCTTCACTTCGCTGCCGTTGCCATCCTGGGACATGATGTCTTTGTAGGTGTTCGAGATGCGCAGGTGCGGAATCTGTTCGCCGTTGAGGATGACCTGGTATTCGCCATTGATTTTCTCGACGGTGACATCGGGCACGACGTAGTTCTTCGGGGCCTCGGCGAAAACGGCTCCCGGCCGCGGCTCGAGCTGCGCGATGCAATTGGCGCACTTCTGCACCTGCTCCACACTGATGCCCATCCGGCGCGCGATTTCGGGAAATCGCCGCTTGCCCAGGTCCTGCATGTGATCGGAAATGATCTTGTATTCCAGGCTGTTCTGTTTGCCCTCACGTTTGAGCTGAATGAGCAAGCATTCGCGCAGGTCTCGCGCACCCACACCAGGCGGATAAAAGCTCTGGATAAGGGTGAGCATGTTCTCAAAGTCTTCCTTCGGAATGCCGGTATTGAGCGCCATCTCTTCCGGCGTGGTTTGCAGAAAGCCGTTGTCGTCGATGTTGCCGATGATGAGCTCGGCCGTTTTGCGATCGTTTGCATCGAGCACCTGCTGATTGAGCTGCGACATGAGGTGCTGTTGGAGTGTCTCGCTCGTGGCGATCGATTCGAAAAAGAATTGCCGCTTCTCATCATCTTCGGCCGCGCGCGCGCTGTAGCCGCTCGATTGCGCCATGTAATCACGCCATTCCTCATCGAGTTTGGCCAGGCGATCGAACTCCTCTTTGAATTCCTGATCGCTCGCGGCGCTGTCAGTCGGGCTGGTGGAATCCGGTTCCGTCGCCAGTTCTTCCAGGACGGGGTTGGTTTCCATTTCCTGCTGCACCAGGTTGCGCAGCTCAAGGAGCGGGGCCTGTAGAATGAGCAGACTTTGCTGCAGCTGCGGCGCAAGGACCTGCTGCAGGGACAAATTTTGGGACTGATGCATTCCCTGCGCGGCCATGGGCGAGCTTAGAGTAAGGACTTCAGGGAATTCCTGCAAGCAGCAACTTCCGGGCCGCATCCGCGGAGCACTGCTGATTGTCCGGGCAGGAACGCGAATTGCTCAAGAGGGTTTGCAGGTGAAAACTCCACTGCTTTTGCTCGCGGTGAGCGGTGCCATCTTCAGCTCTGCGCTGGCGCCGGCCCAATCTTCACCGCCCGACAGGCAAAGCCAGGAACAGGTGGCGGCGCTCCTCAAACAAGTTCGCGCGCAGCAGGAGGAGCTTGTGGCAAACCAGGCCAAAATCGAAGAAAAACTGGCAGCGCTAGCCGAAGCGATCCGGCAGGCCAGGATCTATTCAAGCCGGGCCGGGCGATGACTAAACATTTTCTCCTTCTCCTACTGGCGGCGGGTTTGTTGAGCGCGAGCGCGCAATCACCCGTAATCATGCAGCCGGCCAACCAAACCACCCCGGCTCCGGCCATCCAGACTCAAAACGCCGCGGATGACAGCGATATTCTTGCGACGCTGAGATCGCTCGGAGAAATGAAAGCGGCCAATGACGACCTGCTGAAAAAGCAGCAAACAGTTTTGGACGCGCTCGATCAATTGCAGAAAGACGCGGAGCAGCTGCGCATCTACGCCAAACGCGGCTAAGCGCGCGTCACTTTTTCTTCGACTCGACCTTGCGATAGAGCGTGGCCATGCTGATGCCGAGTATGGTCGCGGCCTTGTCGCGTGCGCCACGGCAATGCTGGAGGGTTGCCTCGATGTATGCGCGTTCCTGTTGCTGGATGAACTCGTCGAGCTTTTGCCCAACGGGCATGGTCGCGCGCGCCTGCTCAGCCTTTTCCCCGAGCGCCTCCGAGACAATGTGCGGCGGCAGATCAGCTGGGAGAATGATATTGTTTTCGCACAAGGCGCAGGCGCGTTCGATTGCGTTCTCCAGCTCGCGCACGTTTCCGGGATAACCATAGTGCGAAAGAATATCGATCGCTTTCGGATCGATCTTTTTCGGCTCGCCACCGCTCGATGCCGCCTGCTTTTGTAAGAAGTGATGGACCAATAGCGGCACATCTTCGAGCCGGTCGCGCAGCGGCGGGATCTCTATCGGGATGACCGCCAGCCGGTAATACAAATCTTCGCGAAAAGTCCCATCCTTGAGCTTCGGTAAGAGCGGCTCATTGGTCGCGCCCACCACCCGGACGTTGACGGGCGAGCTCTTATTATCGCCGACCCGGCGGACCTCGCGTTCCTGCAAGACGCGGAGCAGCTTGGTCTGGAGCGGAGGCGCCATCGAGTTCACTTCGTCGAGGAAAATCGTGCCTAGATTCGCCTCCTCAAAAAGCCCGCGCTTGTCCGATACGGCGCCGGTAAAGGCGCCTTTTTTGTGTCCGAATAATTCTGACTCGAGCAAGTTCTCCGGCAGCGCGCTGCAGTTGATGGCGACGAATGGATGGTGCTGCCGGTTGCTGTTGAAGTGGAGCCCGCGCGCGACCAGCTCTTTTCCGGTCCCGCTTTCACCCTGGATCAGGACGGTGCTGTCGGTATCGGCAACCTTGCTGATTAAACTGTAAACGAGCTGCATCTTGCGACTCGTCCCGATGATGTTCTCAAACTTGTATTTGTTCTTGAGCTCCTTGCGCAGGTAAACGTTCTCGCGCACGGCCGCCTGGTAATCGAGCGCGCGCTGCACCGTCAATTGCAGCTCGTCGATCTTGAACGGCTTTGTCACATAATCGTACGCTCCCATCTTCATCGCCTCGACCGCAGTCTCGACCGAGGCGTAAGCAGTGATTAAAATGACCGCCGTTTGCCGATGATGTTCGCGCACATGCCGCAGAACATCGAAACCGCTCATGGTCTCCATGCGGATGTCGGCAATGACCACGTGCGGCTGAATCGCGTCCATCTGCTCGACCGCTTTTTGCGCGACATTAAAAGGAAAGACCTGGTGACCTTTTTCCCGGCAAAGCGTGACGATCACCTCCACCATCGCCGGCTCGTCGTCGATGATAACGATCTTGGCCATTCGCAGCGCGGAGAATATTTCAGTTTTGAGAAAAAGAAAGCGGAATGCGCGGAAAACTCAGAGAACTTGCCCCT
>JBKPQR010000028.1:0-33403 GCA_046734175.1 Verrucomicrobiota bacterium
TTTCGGCACCAACGGCGTAGATACCGACGGAACTACAGTGCCGCGTGCTTCTCGTGGCGCGAGCGGCGGTGGCTGCCGCATGCGTTTCGATTAGAGTAACCCAGCAGCCCCGTTTGGCTGCCGCTGGAGGATTTATCCGCCTACCAATCGCGCCCGCCCATCGGCGGGTGCGGCAGCTGCAAGGTAAGAGCGAAGCAGACGCGCAAACAATGATTCGCTTTCCGCCTCCTCTGTTCTACGCGCCCGCAATTAGCTCGCAGAATTTGTCCAAATCGATGTTTCCGCCCGACACCACTGCCACAATCGGCCCTTCGCCTGCTTTGCCACTTAACGCAGCGGCCAGCGATAATGCGCCTGCGCCTTCGGCTATGACGCGCATTTTATCCGCCATTAAACGCATGGCCTCCCTGGTTTCCTGAAGGCTCACAACGATCGACCCATCGCAGACTTCCCGCATCCGCTCCCACATCCGCGGGAAGATGCTTTTGCCACCGGCCCCGTCCACGAAGGAGTATCTCCAGTCGGGAAAACTTTGCGCCGAGCCGCTGGCAAACGACAAGGCGCCGGGCGCTGCCGTCTCCGGCTCGGCACCCCAAACCTTCGTGTCCGGTTTGATTGCTTTGATCGCGCTGCCCAGTCCGCTGATTAATCCGCCGCCGCCGATTGCCGCGATTACCGCCGCGACATTGGGCATGTCCTCCAGAATTTCGAGGCCCATGGTGGCGTTGCCGGCAATGAAATTGGGATCGTCGAAAGGGTGCACAAAGGTGCCGTCCACGCCCGGAAACATCCGTTGCTCCATCGCTGCCCAGGCGGCATCGAAAGGAACTGGAATCAGCTTGGCGCCGAGCGCTCGCATCCGTTCCACTTTCGAAGCAGGAGCGGTTTCAATGACTACAACCGAGCACGGCACTCCCGCTTCCCGCGCCGCGTAGGCGACTCCCTGACCGGCATTCCCGGCGCTAATCGTCCAGACGCCACGGCTGCGCTCCTCTGGCTGGAGCATGGCGACGGCGTTCGCGGCTCCGCGTAACTTGTAGGCGTTAATCGGCTGAAGGTTCTCCAATTTCAGCCGGATATCTGGTCCGCCCGGACCCAGCTCAAGCCGGACCAAAGGCGTGCGCAAAATCGTTCCCGCGATGCGCTGCCTCGCTTCAAGTATTTCGCGGAGCTCCACCGGGCGCACCGGAGAAAGAGCAGGCATCATTCTGGCAGTCTCGGCCGAGCCAAGCGGCCGACAAAGAAAAATCTCGCGTCTCCTTTAAGAGAATTCAGCCACTCTATTCACAGAAGCGAATCGTAAGGTCGCAGTTCACCCTGACCTCGTCACAATTTCCGGCTAATCGCGCTAGTCTCGCGCAGGCGGAAGAGTGCGCTCACGGGGGCAAGCTCGCGTTCGTGTTGCCGGAAAAATCTTTGCCACCTCGATTATCCTGGCGAAAATAGGGATTGGCGATGATTCGGCGGGCGCAGCAGCAAGCATTCATACAAGCTTACCCGGAGGTGCTGGCGCCAGGGAAACCAGTATGTGGCCGCCTTCGTGATACTGAGGTTTGGCTGGTTGATATCGAGGAAGAAAGGCGGCGCGATAGGCTGGGTGGAGCGTGGCGTAGGAACGTGCCGGGGTAGTGAGATGACGGTGGAGTAGTTATGCCTTCAACTGACGAGCGGGAGGCACGGCGGTTACTTGAAGAAGATATTTCCATTCACATCTTCACGGTCTCCTCGGCTATGGTGGGCGTTTGTCTCACCGTCATCGGGCTGATCCGAGTAGTAATCACCTTGCGCAAAACTGATACCATCGCAGATGACTTAGTTTCGGTCGACGCCGTCCTTTACTTGTTAGCTACTTTATTATCCTACTGGGCTTTGCGCAGACGGAGCTATCGCCGGCGCCCTCTCTTGGAACGGGCGGCTGATGCCATCTTTATTCTCGCTTTACTACTGATGGTAGCTATTAGCGCCTATATCACGTACGCCGTCACGAGCACGGGAAGCTAGACTAAGAAGTTATTGCGGGTGAGCGATTGAACTCTCCTGTCCCAGGAGATTGCCTACGGTAAGGCGTGGCTCGGGCCGGTCCAGCGACTCGACAAACGTGCGGAAGCGTTCCGAGAACAGATCGCTTCGCAGCCGCCAATAATGTTCCAGACCGGGGCAGGCGAGATAATGACGGTACAGATTCCACCAGCCGCGCCAGATTTGCTCATCCATATGTCCATAGATGTAATGAAAGTGGATGGTCTCCATCGCTTTCAGGAACTGGAAGGCGACATGGTAGAAGCGCGCGCGGTCATCCGCCGATAGTGTCTCGATATCCTCAAGGCCGGTTCGCCATAGTCTCCCCACCTCCACATTCTCCGAGAACGGCTTCGTCACCTCTCGCAAGGCGCTCGCTGCTGCATCCTGGGCCGCGAGCTTGGCCAGGCGCGTGCTGCGATGCACTTGCACTGCCAGATACCAAAGGGACGCGACGACGCCAAAAGAACTGACCAATTGCGCCACGGCATTGACTGCTTCCCATTTCATTTCCCGCACGTTATGGCTGACCTTGTTTCGCTTCAATGATTTCGCTGCGAGGAAAGGATCGCGAAGCGCAATCCGATCGCCGCCGGCGAAATCATTACACTCGGGGCGGCTCGGGTACCGCGTCAGCAATGACGCCATGGATTTGGCGCTGCTTGGCCTCGCGCGCATGTCGAATAATTCAGAGACCGGTAAAGTCGACACGGTGGCCGCCGCTGTGCGCTCGCGCATAAAAGCCGTTGCTGCGTTTTCACGGCCTAGCTCTTCGGCTCGTCGGATACTTTAAGAACAATCTTACCGCGGGTGTGCGCCGTAGATACCTGCTCCTGCGCGCTGGCTGCTTCCGATAGCGGCAGGATGGTCGACACGATCGGCTTGATTTTTCCAGCTTCAATGAGTTTGCTCAACTCTTCCAGCACTTCCCTATCTGGATGCGCAGTCATGCCAGTGCCACGGATAGCATGCTTCTCCAACTCGCGCGCATCCGGTGCTCCCGTAATCGAGACAAGGAATCCACCTGGCTTAACTACGTCGTAGCTACGTGCCAGCGTATCGCCACGGACAGCGTTAAGTACCACGTCCACATCCTTGACTACCTCCTGGAAGTTCGTCGTCTCATAATCAATCGGCTGATCTACGCCGAGCTGCTTCAACAGATCCTGATTTGCCGTCGAGGCCGTCGCGATCACCTTCGCGCCCCGGGCCTTGGCAATTTGCACGGCGAAACTTCCTACTCCACCTGTGCCGCCGTGGATTAGAACAGTCTGGCCGGCGCCAAGTTGAGCCTTTTCCACCAAAGCCTGCCATGCGGTAGTGGCCGCCAATGGCACTGCCGCCGCACCCACGAAATCAATTCCCTTCGGCTTCAATGCTACTTCATCTTCTTTCGCGACCGCGAACTGCGCATAGCCACCTTGTTCCTGGAAGCTGAGGTAAGCATATACCGCGTCGCCCTTCTTGAACTTTGATGTCTTGACTCCTGCCTTTTCTACCACCCCGGCTACGTCCATACCCGGAATCAGCGGCGAGCTTCCCCCGCCAAAGCGCCCTTCGCGGATCGCCACGTCCACTGGATTTACACTGGCCGCTATGACTCGGATCAGCACCTGGTCCGTAGCGGGCGCTGGCTTGGGCGTCTCCTCATATTTCAGCATCTCCGGCCCACCGAAGGAGTGAATCACAATTGCCTTCATCGTCGTCGCGGCAGGCTCTGCTGCGGCGAATGCGCTGAAACCATTCACGATTAACAGTGGGATGACGTTGTGAAAAAGTCGCATTCCCAACTGTGCAACTCTGTCTAGCACATGCGAGTGAAATCAATCTGGCACAAAGACGGTCTCAGCGTGTGGCCAAGCTGGTGCTCGGGGGGGGACTTGAACCCCCATGCCTTTCGGCATACGCCCCTCAAACGTACGTGTCTGCCATTTCACCACCCGAGCAGAAGTCACCTGAAGGTGACTGGCGGAAAGTAATTGGGCGCGGCTCACTGGCAAGAGCTTTGTCTGCTTGCTCTGCTGCTCATGCTCGCAATCGTGCTCGGTAATTCAGAGCTTCAGTGAGTAATAATTACATCAACAACAAAGGTGGGGCCGGAAAGGACGATTGGATCAAGCTCGACCTGCACATCCACACGCTTGAAGATCCCAAGGACAAGCTCGACTACTCTGCGCGGGAATTGCTGGCCCGCGCTCGACGTCTCGGGTTCGATGTTCTGGCTATCACGCTCCATGACGCAGTGTTCGATCCACCCGAAATCCTGGAGGCGGCAGCGCGACTTGGCATTTTGCTCATTCCAGCGGCTGAAATGCGCATCGAAGGCGCGGATGTAATTTTACTCAACGTCAGCCGGAGTGATGTGGAAGGACTCGACAATTTCAGCGCGCTTCGCCGCTTGCGCGCGCGCCGCGGCGCCTCTCTTTTCACCATTGCGCCGCATCCCTTCTATGTGCTGGGCGGCTCGATGGGAAAACGGCTGCTCGCCGAGATCGATTGCTTCGACGCCATCGAGTGCTGTCATTTCCACAAGGGAATTTTCGATCCAAACCGTCGCGCCGCGATGATCGCACGCCAGTTTGGCAAGCCACTTATTGCCACCTCGGACGCGCATCGACTCAACGCTTTTGGACGTCATTACACGCGGGTGCCGCGGCCGGCCGAGCTCACGGTTGAAGCCGTATTCGCGCAACTGCGTGCCGGACCAATGGAGCTGCACAGCCCGCCGGCGACATTTCTGGATATTCTCAGCACATTTTACTTTGTCTTTATCGAGCACCCTCTGCGATCTCGCTTTGGCCACCATCACCAATGAATGGAGTCTTGCCAGGGAAAGAAAACAATGGCAGACCTGTCGCACATTGCCGGCGTCAATGACGCGCCGCTTCCAAACTTCGCCATGAGAATAGCTCACAGGTTTTTTGTGCCGGCCATGCTGGTCTTGGTGCTCTGGCTCAACGGCTGCCATACCCCGGCAAAGAAAAAAGAAGAGGCGCGCAAAGCCGCCCTCCAGAAACAGGCGAAGGTGGCTACACGCCAGGAAAGCACCGATGTGGATCTGGACGCTTTCGTCTCGCGACTGCGCAAAGCCGTCGCCGCTCATGACGTCAATACGCTCGCCCCAATGATGACTCCGGATTTCGGATACAGTTTGAATCCCGAGAGATCAGGCGAAGGAGTTTTTCAATACTGGGATGAAAACAATCTTTGGCCGGAGCTGGAAGGCATTCTCTCAGAGAAGTTCGTGAAGAAGGATAACTATATGGTGGCGCCGCCGCAGTTTGCCGATCCTTCCTTGAACTATGATGGTTATCGGGTCGGCCTGCGCCGCGTAAATGGCAGCTGGAAGTTCGCCTATTTCGTTAATGGATAGCCACTGAGAACTTAAGGGCTGCCCACCACGTTTCTCCTAACGACGCACTCGCATCTGGTTGCGGGCAAAGACTCCTTGAGACAGTAGACAAAACGCTGTCCCACACTTACTGCTTGCCGAAATCGTAAATCGCTCCCCATCCCCCCTTCGCAATTAATGGCAGCTTCTTCTCCCAGGGCCGGGCGCTCCCGGCGTAGTTGGTCTGTTCGTCGTTGCCCCAGAACAAATAACGCACCCGCAGGTCGCGCGCCGTTTGCATCCAATCACCCTCGCCACGCATCAGAGAGTTCAATTTGTTTTCGATTGCTGCGTAGTGAATCCCCTGCGTCCAAAGGTGACCCGCATACCCACAGACTACTTTGCGCCCATTGAGGAGCAGGGGATGATTATAGGTCGGGAAAGCGGCAAAGCGTGCTTCTACCGGCAGATTGTGAGTACCGGCCGCGACGGAATCGACTTCTGCGCGAGTGGCAAAGCCGAAGCCCGGGCGTCCCGCTGCCAGTCCGCCGATTAGGCTAACAAAGCCAGACAGGAATAGAAGCGAGCAGATAGCCGCTCGCACGCCGAAAGGCCACGGCCGAACAAGGCGGTCCCACATGACGGGAAGCGTAATGAAATACGCCCAGATAAGTATTTTGGTATTATCCCACTCCCACGGCGCTGTCTTCACCAGGCAGGTAAGCAGAAAGATAGCTACGGCAGCGGCCAGAAGAATCACTTCCATCGATGGCTTGAATTTCCTGATACCTTTCCACTGTTCTCGAGCCACCACGCCCACCAGCAAAACAGCCAGTGGCAGAAAAAACCCAAAGTTGATGAACCAGAACTTGAAGAAAGGCATGGCGAACTCGCCATCTTTTTGTGCCCAACCAGGGTGCCACTCGATCACGGAGCCAGCATGAAAATGATCCGTGATCAACCAGACGAAAAACGTAGCCGGGATAACCGCTGCGACGACCAGTTGAAGGAGAGTCCGGCGTGACTCAGGTTTTCCCAGAAAAAGGAGCACCAGCACGATATTCAGGGCGAGAAACGTGTGCACATGAAACAGTGGCATGGTCGCGTAAAGGATGTATTCGACCCAGAAAGGTAGTTGCTGTTTTCGGCGCTGAGGATCAGCCCCATACTTCGCCCGCCAATGCCAGAGTAGAATCAAACCGGCCGGAATGGCATAGAGCAGGCCGCGCTGCGTTACGAACATCGACAGCGCGATGCTTTTCCAAGCTATCTTCGATGTACCCTGGTAGTCGAGAAACTGACCGGTGCGAAATATTTGGTAGCCGATCAGTCCGCCATTAAATAGAAAGCCGGCGACACCGAACGTTCCGCTCCAGCGGTAGAAGGCGTAGAAGGTGGCAACGGAAGCTATGAGGCCGGTTGCGGCAAGCTGATGCCGTAGGTCAAAGCCAAGGATTGTGAAAACGGCATTGAATAGATCGATACCGGCTGGATATCGTAGCTTACTATTCACATACAATGGACTATCCGGCCATAACGCAACGCCGTTGGCGAAGGTCTTGATGTAGGTGACATGGAGGCCGAGGTCCCCCAGATTATTTGGCGATTGAATACGAATGTCGTCGCCATCGTAATACATGAGCCAGCAGAAAGAGCGCAGCGCAAACAGCGCGAAAGCGCAGCCAGCGAGGCAAAGCCAAAAGTGAGGGTAGGGCGTCGCTGGATGGTTGGCCGGCTTGCTCTTCAGGGTTGCTGGCGGAGTGCAAAAGAAAGCGGCCACGCCCGTCGCCGCCCCCGCCGCCAGTGCAATCAGGCAGATTCCGTAACGCAAACCGCCGCCCTCCATCCCAAGAAGCAGGGCCACGACAGTCGCGACTGCGACATAGACCAGTCCAGCAGACAAGTAGCGCATCAGCTAATTATCGAGGGTGGCCGATGAAGGAAGGAGCCTTTCCCGCAAAATAATCCTTAAAGATGTTGGCGCGAAGATAGAGCTTGGATGTATCCTGGTATGGCCGAATAGTCAGCGGCTGCGTGTAGTAGTTATCGTGCAGCTTGGCCTCTACCTCGGCCACTCGATCTTCCTGTACCAGCAGAAAGTCGCCGTCCATCTGCGGAGGACTGTTTTCATGTTCGTAGTACCCCACGTGGGCGAAGTCGCCAAGAATCCACGGTAGCGGATATGGGCTGGTGCGGATGATGTGGCCAGTTAACTGATAAGCAAGCGGATTACGGTGGGCGAGCTCGAGCAATGGCGTAGTTAGCTTGTAAATATCATTATAAGTCTGCACATAAACATAAGGCTCTGATGTGAAAAAGTCAGCTATATTGCTCGCCACGTTCTTGTCCGCGGCCCAGGTGATGTCCTTGAAAGTGGTGCAGCGAAAGTAGTTCAACTCGATCGTGCTAACGAGCGACGCCAGCAGCAGCCCCGCGCTGATAACCGCCGGCGCAACAAACCGGCCGCGCGGAACGATTACCAGCCAGCTGGCAAAAAGAAATAGAAACGGCCAGATGATGGAAATGATGCACCACGGCGTCTTGTAATGGACGATGCTGTAAGCGATGAAGACACCCACGCCCATGATGGCGAGATAGCGAAGACTGAAGCTGCGAAGGACCAGGCAGAGGCTGGATAGAATTAGGCCGGCGCAGATTGGCCATTCGTAACGTGCGATAAGAACGAGCCAATAACAGTTGGTCCAGTGATGGTCCTTCCAGAGATCGAAAGCATCCTTCTCATGCCCGTTGCCATTGTGCCCGGTCTGAAACCAGGCGTGGAAAGTCTGGTAAAGACCTTTCACACCATTCCAATGGAAGAAAGTGCCTGAATAGAAGAGAACTATGGCCGCTATTCCGGTGCCGGCCACGACCAGAAGGTCGAGCCATTTCCACTCCTGCGCCGCAGGTTCTGCATTTTCCGCTGGAGAAAACAGGTTGAGGTAATAGGCCATGGGCAAGGCTATGATGGCGCAGCCCAAGTGGATAATGTAAGTCTCCTTTGTCAGAATCATTCCCGCTATGCCGAGACCGGTGTACCAGAGATAGTTCACCGTTCCATGCTGCCAGAGGCCCATCACTCCTAAGATGAACATCATCGAGAAGAGAAGCAGCCAGACTTCGTGAATAGAGTAGCGGCCATAGAAAACGAACGCCGGAGAAATGGCCATGGCCAGAGCAGCGAGACGCGCGACTGCTTTCGGCAGGATGCATTCATACTTCAAAGCAAGCCAGACGCTGGCAATGCTGGCCAGAACTACCGGCGTGCGCAGCGCCCAAAGGTTGCGGCCGAATAGAGTCTGCGAGAGGAAGAGTATGTAAAAATGGAGCGGACCATGGTAGTTGGTGGGGTCGTATTGATAGAAGCCATTCTTGACCATTTGGTCGACGAACCAGCCGTTGATGCCCTCATCAAAATGGGGAGGCTTGATTCCGAGCAGGAAAAATCGCAGCGCCATCGCCAGCCCGAGAATGACCCAGAACATCCAATCCGCTTCCAGGGCCCGGAGAATAGCGGCGCGCCACGTCGCGGAAAAATCCGCTCGCGCGGGCTTGCCAGGGCTGCTAGAAGGCGCAGGGATGCGCATCTTAGTGACGGGCGGCTGCGGCTTCATCGGGAGCAACTTTATTCGCTACATTCTGAAACATTACAAGCCGGCATCCATTACCAACGTCGATGCGCTGACCTATGCCGGCAACATGCACAATCTGGCCGGCGTGGCGGAAGAAAATGGCGACAGATACGAATTTTTCAAAGCCGATATCGCAAATCCCGACCAGATGGATGCGCTGATGACCGAGCACCAGTTTTATGCCGTGACCAATTTCGCGGCCGAATCGCATGTCGACCGAAGCATCAATTCGCCGCAAAACTTCATCCACACTAATGTCGTCGGCACGGGCGTGTTGCTTGACGCGGTCCGGCGGCATGGCGTGCAACGGTTCGTGCAAATCTCGACCGACGAAGTTTACGGGTCGCTCGGCCCGACAGGTAAGTTTACCATCGAATCGCCCCTGAACGCGAGTTCGCCCTACTCAGCAAGTAAAGCTGGCGCTGATCTTCTGGCGCTCGCCTATTTCAAGACTTTCGAGCAGGATGTAATCGTGACGCGGTGCTCGAATAACTACGGGCCTTACCAGTTCCCGGAGAAGCTGATTCCACTGATGGTGATTAAGGCGATGCGGGACGAGTCCCTGCCTGTTTATGGCGACGGCCTGAACGTGCGGGACTGGATTCATGTCGATGATCACTGTGCCGCGATTGTGGCGGCGTTATTTGAAGGTAAGGCAGGAAGTGTCTACAATTTCGGAGGCGATGGCGAGCTGACTAACCTTGAAGTAGTGAAGCTCATACTAAAGGAGCTCGGTAAACCGGAAACGCTCATCTCTTTTGTGGCTGACCGCCCCGGACACGATCGCCGGTATGCGATCGATTCCAGCTTCGCCCAGGCTGAGCTAAACTGGAAACCGCGGCGGGATTTCGAGCGAGGTTTGAAGGAAACGATCCAGTGGTATTCCGACAATCGAAGCTGGTGGGAGCCACTCCTTGATCGGGCAGGGCGTTATTGATATTCATTCGCCGGCACCTGAAGTGAATCTCGCGCGCCGTATTTTGATTATGGGCGCGAATGGCCGGCTTGGCGCCGCTTTGTTTCGGGAATACTCGCGCGAGGCTTCGGTGGTGGGATTGTCTCATGCTCAAGCTGATTTACTTAAGTATGAAGAGATCCCGGCGCTACTTTCATCATTCGAGTTCGACCTCTTGATTAACTGTGCTGCCTTGACCGCGGTCGACTACTGCGAGGCGCATGGTGACGAAGCGTTTCGGATCAACGGTGAAGCACCAGGCCGGCTTGCCGCGGTCTGTCGTGAGCGGCAGGCGCAAATGGTGCACTTCAGCACAGACTATGTATTTGATGGAAGGCAGCGTGTTCCCTACACCGAAGATGATCAGCCGCGACCGTTGAGCATCTATGGAGAATCGAAGCTGGCGGGCGAAATTAACGTGCTCCAAGCAGACGAACGTTTCCTGGTCGTCCGGACTTCTTGGGTATTTGGCCCGGATCGGCCAAGTTTTATCGACCAGCTGATTCAACGGGCCCGGCAGACAGCTGAAGTCGCGGCCGTCGCAGATAAGTTCTCCACGCCCACTTACACGGCCGATGTGGCGGAGTGGCTAAGAGTAGCATGGGAAAAACAAATTACCGGCCTTCTTCATCTCGCGAATGAGGGAGCGTGTAGCTGGCAGGAGTACGGCCAATATGCGCTTGATTGCTGCCGGGCCCGCGGTCTCGACCTGAAGGCGGCGCATGTCAAAGCATTGAAGCTGGCAGAGATGACTAATTTTGTGGCCTGGCGCCCGGTCTATTCCGTCCTTTCGACGAACAAATTTACGCGGCTGAGCGGCGTGCAACCGCGGAGTTGGCGCGAGGCAGTTGCTGCGTACGTTAAGGATTCAATTACCCGACAACTCATATGAAACGAACAGGATTGATCGTAATTTCGGCCGCCTTCGCTCTTATTCAAAGCGCCATCGGCGGACTGAAGTGGGAGCAAACAGCGATCGAACTTCATCCAAAGCCTGGCGAAGCTGATGCTGTGGGCAGCTTCAAGTACAAGAATGAAGGAAAAGAGACCGTGCACATAAAGTCGGTGCATACGTCCTGCGGCTGCACGACGGCCACCCGGCAAAAAGATGATATTGCTCCGGGCGAGAGCGGTGAAATCACTGCTACATTTCACATCGGGTCGAGTACGGGGACGGCACAGAAGACGGTGCAGGTGGAAACGGATGATTCCTCTGCTCCAGTCACAGTTCTAACCCTGCGAGCGGTCATTCCACAAATGATGGAGCTCAAGCCGTCGTTCATCTATTGGGAGAATGGTGAAGCACTCAAAGCGAAGAGCATTACGGTAAAGACGGCAAAGGAATCCAAGATAAAGAACATTCGGGTGAGTAGCTCGAGTACCGATTTCGAGACGCAGGTCGTCCCGTCGGGGGCAAATGAGTTCAGAATTGAGGTTCAGCCCCATGATACTTCGCGTGCTATCAACGCCACACTTACGGTCCAGCCCGACACCGGAGCCAAGCCTCTTTATGCGATGGCTCGAGTGGTGACGCCAGAGAACAGCAGTCAGTGAGCAAGAAGATAATTGCGCAGGCTTTTACTCTGGCCGCGCTGGCGCTCCTGCCCGCGATCGCGCAAGCGCTCTATTTTCGCGATCGTGTCTCCTGGCAAAACCCGCCAGCGGCTGATGAAGTGACCCCGGACGAGGTGAAGCGATGGGGAAAAGACATCATGTGGATCGACGCGCGCCCGGCGGACGAGTTCGGCCATGGCCACATTCCGGGAGCTGTGTTGTTAAACACAGATGAATGGGACCGATTGCTCGGACCTGCCCTAACTAGCTGGAGGCCCGGGCGCCGTCTGGTTGTTTATTGCAGCAAGCTCACCTGCGGCGCTAGCCGCGAAGTAGCGCGCCGGCTTCGAGAAGAAGCTGGGTTGAAGAACGTGTTTGTCCTCTCGGGTGGTTGGGAAGCCTGGCAGGAGTCGCATAGGTAATGCCTAACTTTAGAGTGCCAGGCTGGGCACGTCGAGCCTTGCGGGTAGTTATTGCACTACTGTTTATCTATGCAGGAATAAGCAAGGCCATCGCCCCATTAAGGTTCGTTACCGATATCGCTAACTTTCATCTCCTTCCCTGGATAGTAGCACCGCCACTTGCTTTTTACCTGCCATGGCTGGAGATCACTTGCGGAATAGCGCTGTTATTCTTCGCCCGCATTGACGGAGCGCTTTGGATTTTGCTTGCTCTCACTTCGGTATTCGTGTTTGCGCTGACCAGCGCGCGCTTGCGCGGGATCGATATCAGCTGCGGTTGTTTCGGACATAGTATGCCTGACTTTAGCTTTAGCTGGCACCTCGTCCTGAATCTTGCGGTTGGAGCTATTCTTCTCTTGTTGCTCCGGGCCGGATCCGCTCGCTTGAGCGCGTAAAGGCCTCTTGAGCGAACTGCATTTCTGATTACAGCCATGCCAATAAAAGAGCCCCAAACGCAATGGAACATCTGGCTGGCTACACTGATTGGTTGGAATACGCTAATGTGCGGCGAATGATGCCAACTGCGTCAAACACGATCTCACAGAGCACGAACTCTGTCCTAATGATCCGGCCGCATCATTTTTACCCCAACCCAGAAACCGCGGCCGATAACGCTTTTCAGCGCAGCGGCGGCTCCTGCGATCGCGATGCGGTATCTCTCGCGGCCAAAAGTGAATTCGATGCCGCAGTCCAGTTATTGCGCGAAGCAGGCGTAAGGGTGCACGTGTTTGAAGATACGGCTGAGCCGGAAAAGCCTGACGCTGTTTTCCCGAATAACTGGATCTCAACGCATCATGATGGCCGTGTCGCGCTTTTCCCGATGTATTCGCTGCTGCGAAGACGCGAGCGTCGGCACGACATCCTCGATGAGCTACGCAACTACTATAGCGTGACCGGAGTCATCGACTACTCGGATTTTGAAGAGGAAGGTTTTTGTCTTGAAGGCACGGGCAGTCTTGTTCTCGATCATGTGAATAAGATCGCTTACGTTTCGATCTCGAGGCGCTCCCATCCGAAGCTAATCAAGCGATTTACGGACGATTTTGGCTATGAGCCGATCACATTCACGAGCATCGGACACGATGGCCAGCCAATCTATCACACAAATGTGATGATGTGTGTCGGGACAAAGTTCGCGCTCGTCGGCCTTGAGATGATCCAGAACCGTTCCGACAGGGAGCAGGTTAAAGGACAATTGGAAGCAAGTGGCAAAAAAGTTATCGAGCTGACTTTCGAACAGGTGGCAAATTTTGCGGGCAATGCCATCGAACTGCACGACAAAGGCGGTGGCAAGCTCCTGGTTCTGTCCGCCCGCGCAATTCAAACACTTACTGAGCAACAGCGGGCAAGCCTAAGCCGGCACGCTCGCTTGGTTGGCCTGAAACTTCCCACGATTGAAATGGGCGGCGGGAGCGCTCGGTGTATGATTGCAACCATTCATCTTCCACGTCGTTGAATGCGTGATCATCACTTCACTCCCACTCAATGGTGCTCGGTGGTTTGGTCGAGATGTCATAGACTACCCGGTTGACTCCTTTCACTTCATTGACGATCCGGTTCGACATGCGTGCGAGTAGCTCGTGAGGCAGACGCACCCAGTCGGCAGTCATTCCATCCTGACTTTCGACGATGCGGAGCGCCACGGTGTAATCGTAAGTGCGCTGATCGCCCATGACACCGACGGTTTGTACCGGTAGAAGAATGGCGAAGGACTGCCAGACGCGATAATACCAATCGCTCGCTTCCATCTCGCTTTGCACGATGATATCTGCTTCACGCAAAATGCGAAGCCGTTCCGGAGTGACTTCGCCCAGAATTCGCACAGCTAGCCCGGGCCCCGGAAAAGGTTGGCGATAAACTATCTCCTTCGGTAACCCCAGCTGAAGACCAGCTTGTCGCACTTCGTCCTTGAACAGCTCTCGTACAGGTTCCACCAACTCGAAGTGCATGGTCTCAGGCAATCCACCCACGTTGTGGTGAGTTTTAATAAGATGCGCCGGGTTGCCGCCGATAGCTACGCTTTCGATCACATCCGGATACAATGTGCCTTGGGCGAGAAAACGATAACCTCCGTGTTCATTCGCTCCGTCCTGCTTATCCTCCGCCAGTAGTTCCTCGGTCGCCTTTTGAAAGACCTTGATGAACTCGTTGCCAATAATCTTGCGCTTCTGTTCCGGATCAGTTACTCCGCGGAGAAGCTCCAGAAACCGCTGCGAAGCGTCGATGTACTTCAGCTTTACATGGAAGTTCTCGCCAAAAACACGCTGGACTACTTCTTCTTCACGTGCGCGAAGAAGCCCATTATTAACAAAGATGCACGTTAGCTGGTCGCCGATAGCTTTGTGCAGCAAGGCAGCTACAACCGATGAATCAACTCCGCCACTCAGGCCGAGCACAACCTTGTTATCGCCTACCTGCCGGCGAACGCGTTCGCACGCTTCTTCGAGAAAAGAGCCGATCGTCCAATCCATTGTGCAACGGCAAATGTGATAAACGAAGTTTTTTAGGATCTCGCGCCCGCGTGGCGTATGGGCAACTTCGGGATGAAATTGTAAACCGTAGAGTCTGCGCTCAACATCTTCGATCGCGGCAAAGGGAGAGCCACTGGTGCGCGCGGCTACGCGAAAGCCTCGAGGCAAGGCCGTCACTTCGTCACCATGGCTGTTCCAGACATCGACCTCTGCCCCAAGTCCATCGAAGAGTTGTGAGCCGTTAGTGACATCGAGCGTGCCGGCGCCGTACTCGCGTCGTCCGGTGAAACGCACCTGCCCGCCCAGGTGATGCGCCATCAGCATCAAACCATAGCAGATTCCGAGAATGGGGATTCCTAAATTGAAAATCTTAGGATCTACCTGCGGCGCGCCGGCATCATAAACGCTGGCCGGCCCACCAGATAGAATGATGCCGTTGGGCCGGATGCGCATGATGGCATCGGCTGAAGTATCGAAAGGAACGATCTCGGAGTAAACTTGAAGCTCGCGGATACGACGCCCAATGACTTGCGTGTACTGCGAGCCGAAATCGAGAATGAGAACCTTCGAATGATGCGTCGCCGCCGCGGTTTTCACGAGCTACGGATGCGTCTCCGGCACACCGTGCTCGGCGGCGGGATCGTTCGACGGACGATTTTCCGGCCCGAGCCTGCCCTGGCCAGTTACGCCACGTTGCAGTTGCGCACCTACCTCTTGGGTGCTGCGCTGCTCGAGTGGATCGGCGCAGCCAGCAGCGAGCATTGCCAGCGCAAGGACAAAGACGAGGCGCTTCATCTGCGCATCTTAAGAAGCGGATGTCGCAATGCAAGCGCCCGTGCGGCGTTGAACAGTTGAACAATGATCGAACCTGAGATACTGTTGCAGGGCTATCGGCTGGGCGTTTTTCCAATGGCGATGGACGACGGCTCGATCGAATGGTTTTCCCCGACGCGACGTGGCATGATTCCGCTGGAAAGTTTTCGTCTTCCGCACACGGCCCGGCGCGCATGGAAACGCGAGCTCTTTCAGATCAAATTCAATCAGGCATTTGCGGAGGTGATCCGAGCATGCGCGCGCCGGTCCGAGACCTGGATTAACGACGAGATCATCCTGAGCTATGATCGGTTGCATCATCTGGGATACGCGCACTCGGTCGAGGCGTGGCAAAACGGGAAACTGGCTGGCGGTCTTTACGGCGTAGGCATTGGCGGAGCGTTTTTTGGCGAATCGATGTTCCATCGCGTGACCGATGCCTCGAAGGTCGCCCTGGCCGGGCTGGTCGAGCGGCTGAAAGAACGCGGATTTGTTCTGCTGGACACGCAGTGGTTAACGCCGCACCTCGAGCAATTCGGCGCGATCGAAGTTTCCCGCGCGAAATATCTGCAGCTGCTCGACCGTGCGCTGAATTTGCGACGCACTTTTTCCTAAGGACGCCGGCGGATCTTCACTACTTTTATTATTTTGCGGATCCATCGCGCGACTTCCAAACCGAAGCTGACAGCGCGCGGCCCCAGTTCCTTGCCCTGCGGTGGGAAGTTTGCATAGTGAGCAGCCGGATTTTTCGGGAGGCAGGTGCGGCTGGGTAGCTCAGTTGGCAGAGCAGAGGACTGAAAATCCTCGTGTCGGCGGTTCGATTCCGCCCCCAGCCAGCTTTCAGAGGGCGAGCGCAAGAGCGCAGATGCGAACCGCTCGTTCGTTCACGACCTACAAACAATTCATTTGCCTGTTTCAATTGATACGCTACTTTGTCTCAACTGATACAAGCATGAAGGCAGGCGGACCCACTCACAAGACTTCCGTTCCGACACTGCAGCGTGAGATTGACCGGATCGGCGCGGGATTGAGTTTTCGTGCGGTGCGAAATCTGCAGCGCGCTCTCGGGCTCCCGATGGACCGGATAGCGCTCGTGCTGGGAATATCGCGCGCAACGCTGCACCGGCGAAAACGCGAAGGCAAAATCGACGGGCACGAATCGGAGAGATTGGTGCGCTATCAGCGGCTGCTAAAGAAGGCGGAGGAGCTTTTCGGTAATGCAGAGGACGCGCGGAAATGGCTCGGGCATCCGCAGCCCGGCCTGGGCGGCGCCGTGCCGCTCGAGTTTGCAGCGACGGAGCTCGGCGCGCGTGAGGTGGAGAATCTCCTCGGGCGGCTCGAGTACGGCGTTTATTCCTGATGGCCGACGTTGTCGGCTGGCGCATTGTTAAACAGAGACATGCGCGGAGCGCGTTCTCGGGAGAAGGCGCCCGGATCTACGAAGGCCGGTGGAATTCTGCCGGCGTGGCCGTGGTTTATTGCAGCGAAAACCTCGCTCTGGCTGCACTCGAAATTCTTGTTCATACCCAGCCCGTGCTGATGAAGGAGAAGTGGCGCGCGTTTCGAGTGAGCTGGAACGAAGGCACTATGATCACGCGCGAGCTGAAGAAATTGCCGGAAGGCTGGAATGCGCAGCCGCCTGGGCCGGCGTCAAAGGCGATCGGGGACGAATGGGTAAGAGCGAATAGCTCGGCCGTGCTTGCCGTTCCCAGTGTCATCATCCCGCTCGAGCGGACTTTTCTGCTCAACCCCAGGCATCGCGATTTCGATAAGATAAAAATCAAGGAAGCGGGCGATTTCGTTCTCGATCAACGCCTGCGCCGATGAGCCGATTTATGGTAAAACAGTCCCAGGAGCGGACGCATTGCGCCGGAACGATCCCGCGATTCGCGGCCCAGAAATAACTTTGACAGCCCTCGGTGCGCTGTTAGTTTTCCATTCGCTTTTCGCTGGAACCGAAGCGGTCCCATGGTCGTTCGCGGCTTTGGGATTTTTGCTTCTCTGGCGAAAGTGAAACCGGTTTGCCCATGTAGCTCAGTTGGTAGAGCACGTCCTTGGTAAGGACGAGGTCACCGGTTCAATCCCGGTCATGGGCTCCAGATTGGAGCTTCGACCAGTAGCCGAAGAGGAGACGCAGTTTAGTTAAAAAGAGGACACCACAATGGCCAAGGAAGCATTCAAACGCGACAAGCCGCACGTCAACGTCGGCACCATCGGTCACGTCGATCACGGCAAGACCACTTTAACCGCAGCCATCACTACGGTGCTGGCGAAGAAAGGCATGGCGGAAGTGCGCAAGTATGATGACATCGATAACGCGCCGGAAGAAAAGGAACGCGGCATCACTATCAACACCGCGCACGTCGAGTACCAGAGCGAGAAGCGCCACTACGCTCACGTCGATTGCCCCGGGCACGCCGACTACGTCAAGAACATGATTACCGGGGCGGCGCAAATGGATGGCGCCATTCTCGTGGTGAGTGCCGCTGACGGCCCGATGCCGCAAACGCGCGAGCACATCCTTCTCGCGCGCCAGGTGGGCGTTCCTTCTATTGTCGTTTTTCTTAATAAGGTGGACATGGTGGATGACCCGGAATTGCTCGACCTGGTGGAAATGGAAGTGCGCGATCTGCTCACGCAATACGAATTTCCCGGCGATAAAATTCCCATCGTCAAAGGCAGCGCGCTCAAGGCGCTCGATGGCGACGCCGAGCAGGAGAAGCAAATCCTCGCGCTCGTCTCCGCCATTGATGATTACATCCCAGTCCCTGATCGGCCCATCGATCAGCCGTTCCTCATGCCGGTGGAAGACGTGTTCAACATCGAAGGTCGCGGCACCGTTGCGACTGGCCGCGTTGAGCGCGGGATCCTGAAAAAGATGGAGGAGGTCGAGATCGTCGGGATCAAAAACACGGCCAAGACCGTCGCCACCGATATCGAGATGTTCCGCAAGCTGCTCGATGAAGCGCGTGCGGGCGATAACGTCGGCGTCCTGCTTCGCGGCACGAAGAAGGAAGACATCGAGCGCGGCCAGGTCATCGCCAAACCCGGCACGATCAAGCCGCACAGGAAGTTTAAGGCGGAAGTTTACGTCCTGAGCAAGGAAGAGGGCGGGCGGCACACGCCATTTTTTACCAATTACCGGCCGCAATTTTATTTCCGCACCACTGATGTGACCGGCACGGTGAAGCTGCCGGATGGAGTGGAAATGGTGATGCCGGGCGATAACGTCGCCATCGAAGTGGAATTGATTACCCCAATCGCGATGGAGAAGACGATTCGGTTTGCCATTCGCGAAGGCGGAAAAACGGTGGGCGCCGGTCGCGTAAGCGAGATTCTGGATTAACTAGAGTGCCGATTGCCGAATGCCGATTGTCGAGTGAAGTTGTTGCGCCGGTCCCTGTTAATCGGAAATCGGCAATCGCAAATCGAAAATCCAGATACGCCAGTAGCTCAATTGGTAGAGTAGCGGTCTCCAAAACCGTCGGTTGGGGGTTCGAGTCCCTCCTGGCGTGTTTCTCTTAGGATGATGGATGAATTATGAACGATGAAATTAGAGCCAGACTCGAGCCTTCTCGTTCTTCATCCTTTCGCATCCATCCTTTATTCTTTGTATGCTAGCGAAGGTTAAAAACTTCTTCGCTGAAGTACGCGTTGAGTTGCAAAAAGCGTCCTGGCCCTGGGACCCAAAAGAGAAAGGTATCCGCCGCTATAAAGAGCTGACCGACTCGACACTCATTGTCATCATTGCCATGCTTCTACTTGGCGGTTACGTCGCGCTTTTCGATTTCATTTTGGTTAACGTAGTTCACTTCTTTACCCGCCTTCACTAAACTATGGCTCAGGCGCTCGCTGCTAAAGACCAATGGTTCGTTGTGCACGTGCTCTCCGGCCAGGAAAACAAGGTGAAGGAGAGCATCGAAAAACGTGTCAAGACTGAGGAGATGAGCGATGTCATCTACGAGGTGCTGGTCCCGACGGAGCGGGTCTCAGAAATCAAGAAAGGGAAAAAGAGCGAAACTACTCGCAAGTTCTTCCCCGGTTATCTTATCGTCAACATGCACCTGCTCGATGAGAACAACCAGCTCGTCGATCGCACCTGGTACTTTATCAAGGACACACCGGGCGTCATCGGGTTTGCCGGGACCAAGGACAAACCGATTCCGATGCGGCAGGCAGAGGTAGAATCAATGCTCGCGCAAATGAAGGAGCGCGAGGAGAAGGTAAAACCAAAGGTCAGCTTCGAAGTGGGGGAGACGGTGAAGGTGGCCGACGGTCCATTCCAGAACCAGAATGGCATAGTGGAAGAGATCGATCCTGAGCGCGGTAAACTACGCGTCTCAGTTACAATCTTTGGCCGGGCCACACCTGTGGAATTGGAGTATTGGCAGGTAGAGCGCGGCTAGTCGCAACTGTCATGTTGAGCGCAGCGAAACATCTCTAAATTGACGAGAGATTCTTCGCTTCGCTCAGAATGACAAAATTACAATGGCAAAAGAAATAGTAGCTCATATTAAGCTCCAGATCCCTGCCGGCCAGGCGAATCCTGCACCGCCAGTCGGGACCGCGCTGGGCCCGCGTGGCGTCAACATCATGGCCTTCTGCAAGGAATTCAACGCCGCCACTCAGAAACAGGCGGGCGACATTTTGCCGGTTGTGATCACGGTTTTCAAAGACAAAAGCTTTACTTTCATCACCAAGAGTCCGCCAGCCGCCGTTCTCTTGAAGAAAGCCGCGAACATCGCCGCCGGATCGAAGGAACCTAACAAGACCAAAGTGGGAAAGGTCACGCGCAAACAAGTGATGGATATCGTGAATACGAAACGCAAAGACCTGAACGCGCGTAATGATGAAGCCGCCTTCCGCGTCATTGCCGGCACGGCCCGACAGATGGGCCTCGAAATTGTCGATTGATCAAAGTGTAGAGAAGCTGCCTGCCGACACTTGGAATAGTGCAATCTCCGAAGGGCAGCTGAACTTGGGGCCGGAGGACTCGGCCACGCAGTCTGCAACCGTATCTTCTTTGAGCGCCTCTGATCCAGCCGAATTTCTGGACGAATTTTTGCGCGGCGCACCAGATCGTTTCATTTTCTTTGCCGGCAAGCTGAGCCTGAGGAACCTCTGCTCCTTTATCTGTCATCATATGAAACAGCTCATCATCGTGATCCTGTTTTGTCTTGCAGTTCATTTTGGGAGCGCGGCAGATCCATCGCCGTCGTCGAGCCCGGAGAAGCGTTTGTTGAAAGCGGAAGACTTCACCGGATTGCGCAATGTCGATGAACCCAACATCTCTCCCGACGGCACGGCCCTGGGGTATGTCGTGACCACTTCCGAGGCGGAGAAAGACAAGCTTGTCGGTAATCTCTGGCTGGTTAAGTGGGACGGTTCGGAAAACCGCGCACTGACTTTCGGCGACAAAGGCGCGTCTCATCCGCGCTGGAGCCCTGATGGGAAATGGATCGGTTTTCTCTCGGATCGGGAGGATGAAAATGAGGTCGATCAGCTTTGGGTTCTGCCAAGCGATGGCGGCGAAGCGGAAAAGTTTACCAACGCTAAGGGCGGAGTGGAGGACTTCGCCTGGTCGCCTGATGCAAGTCGGATCGCGCTGGTGGTGAAGGATGCCGATCCGCGCGGGCCAAAGAAGAAGGGTGAGGAAAAGAAAACTTTGCCACCAGTTGTGATTGACCGGTTTCAGTTCAAGCAAGACATCGAGGGATATCTCACCGATCGCTATTCTCACCTGCAACTACTCGAGCTAACGAGTCGCAAGTGTGAGTCTTTGACCAGCGGGCGACATAATGATGTTTTGCCGGCCTGGTCGCCCGATGGAAGCGAGATCGCTTTCGTGAGCAAGCGCGGCGAAGACCCTGATCGCACCGAGAATTGGGACCTCTATCTCATCGCTAGCAGGGTGGGGGCGAAGGAACGGCAACTGACGACGTCACCCGAAGCCGATTCTGATCCGATATGGGAAAGCGCGCCGGCGTGGAGCCCGTATGGGAAATGGATCGCGTACATTCATGGCGGCGATCCGAAGAAGATCGAGTATGGAATCCATACCCTGGCGATGATTCCGGCGAGCGGAGGCGACGCCAAAATCCTCACCGCGCAGGCGGACCGCAATGTTTCGGAACCGCATTTTTCTCCTGACGGCAAATACATCTTCGTCGTCCTGGAAGATGATGGGGCGGAAGTGCTGGCACGTGTTTCAGCTGAGGAGGGATCGTTGCAAACCGTGGTCGGAGGCCGGCGCAAGATCACGGCTTACGATGTCGCGAAAAACGGAAACGTGATCGTGCGCGCGAGTACGCCTCAGCGTCCGTACGAGATTTTCGCTGCCGAAGGAGACGATCTCCGTTGTCTGTCGAAACAGAATGACGCGTGGCTCTCGCAGCTGACCCTGGCGGCGACGGAGGAAACAAAGTTCAAAAGCGGTGATGGAACCGAAGTGCACGGCTTTGTGGTGCGGCCAGTGAAGGCGCCAGGTGGTAAGACTCCGGCGCTTCTCCGACTTCACGGCGGCCCGCAATCTCAGTACGCCAGCGAGTTTGATTTCGAGCACCAGCTTTTCGCGGCCAATGGCTATGCCGTCATCCTGCCGAATCCGCGCGGTTCGACTGGTCGCGGGGAAAAATTTGCCATGGGCATTTACGCGGATTGGGGTCATCGCGACGTAGAAGACGATCTCGCCGCCGTGGACGATGCGGTAGGTCGCGGGATGGCTGATCCTGAGCGGCTGGGCGTGGGTGGTTGGAGTTACGGCGGTATTTCCACCAACTACATTATTGCCAGTACCTCCCGCTTCAAAGCGGCCACAAGTGGCGCATCCATCTCCAACGTGCTCGCAGGCTACGGAACCGATGAGTACATTCGTGACTACGAAGCCGAGCTGGGCGCCCCCTGGAGCAACGCTGAGACATGGATGCGCCTCTCTTATCCATTCCTGCATGCCGACCGGATTAAAACGCCGACGCTTTTTCTCTGCGGCGAGAGTGATTTCAATGTCCCACTACTCAACAGCGAGCAGATGTATCAGGCCCTTCGCAGCCTCGGAGTTCCGACCGAGCTCGTCATCTATCCGGAGCAATTTCACCGCTTGAAAAAACCGAGCTACATTATCGATCGTTACCGGCGCTACCTTGACTGGTACGCCAAATGGATCAAACCTCGATAACGGACCTAGAACAGTGGCAGCTGGGCCGGTTCGCGTTGCGCTTCAGCAAAGCGGACACCGAGCCCGATTAGCCGCACCTTTTTTCCGGTGCGATTAAACGCTTCTTCGAGTAGTTGCCGGTAGTTAACGAGACTCGGCTCCAGTCCCGAGCGTTCTACCATTGTACGGGTAAAATCGGCCAGCTTAAGCTTGACAAAGATTTTCGTCAGCATTTTGGATGAGGCTTTGTGGGCGAGCTCTGCCGCCAGCTCGCCGAATAACTCGTCCAGTTTTTCTTCACATTCTTCGAGCGTTTGCAGGTCTTTGTTAAATGTTTGCTCAGTGCTTAACGACTTGCGTTCCCGGTTCGGCTCGACCGGGCGATGATCGATGCCGCGGCAAAGCTCATAAAGCTCACCGCCGAACCTGCCGAATAGCTGATGCAATTCGGCGCGGGAAAAACGCTGCATGTCCCCGCACGTCCTGACGCCAGCCCGCTCCAGTTTTTCCTCTGCTACCTGGCCAATGCCCCACAATTTGCGCACTGGCAGCGGCGCCATGAACTCCGGCACGTTTTCCGGTTTCACTTCGACCTGGCCGTTCGGTTTTTTCATCTCGCTGGCGATTTTGGCGACGAGCTTGTTCGGTCCGATGCCAGCAGAAGCTGTAAGTTGGGTGGCATCGAAAATCAGCTCACGAATTGTTAGGGCGAGTGCGCTCGGCGCGGTCGCATGTGGCGTAACATCGAGGTAAGCCTCATCGAGGGAGAGCGTCTCGACCATGGGTGTGAACCGATGCATAATCTCGCGAATAACCAGGGACTCTCTGTGATAAACATCGAAGCGCGGCGGCAGCACAATGAGCTTCGGGCAGCGCCGCAGTGCCATGAACGTGGGCATGGCTGAGTGAATGCCGAAGACGCGAGCTTCGTAGTTGCAAGTGGTGAGCACGCCGCGCTGGGCTGGTGAGCCGCCGACGCCGATCGGTTTGCCGCGAAGGGCCGGCTTGTCGCGCATTTCGATCGCGGCATAGAAGCAATCCATATCGAGATGAATAATGGCCCTCGGGAAGGAGTCGCTCATTGCGCGAATATCCCTGCAAAGAGATCATGCTCAAAATCGCGTGTAGCGGCGTGTGTTACGAGCAGCCGCCAGGCGCAGCCGAATAGTGGCACGTTATTGGGCCTAATGCGGACATGAGACAAATGCCATGTGCACTCCCGGGCGAAGAGCCTTTTGTCGCGACTGAGCCGCAGAGGCGGTAAAGAGCAGCAACCGAAACCGTTTTCTGCGGAGAGACGGCATTGACGACGCAATAGCTGGTGTGGTAGGTGTGACAAAGATACTATGCGTTGTCCCAAATGCGGCTCGCGAAGCGATAAGGTCATCGATTCGCGCCAATCGCGGCAGGGCCAAAGCATTCGCCGTCGTCGCCAGTGCCTAAAATGCGCTTACCGCTACACCACCTACGAGGAGATCGAGCGCACCGATTTGCGGGTCGTCAAGCGCGACCGGTCCCATGAGCCTTTCGATCGCCGCAAACTGGTGAGCAGCATGGCCAAGGCATGCGAGAAGCGCCCCATTAGCCTCGTGGTGCTGGAGCAGGCGGTGGACGAGATCGTTCATGAACTGGAAACCAGCGGGCGCGAGGTGCCGTCGAGCCAGATAGGGCTGCACGTGCTGGCGAAATTGCGCGATATCGATGACGTGGCCTATGTTCGCTACGCCTCGATTCATCAACGCTTCGAGCACGCGGACGAATTTGTCGATGCCATCAAAGCGCTCGGCCGCCGGGTCCGCACCAGCTCGCAGCAGCGTGAACTTTTTCCAGTGGAAAAACGGTAACGATGGTCGCGTTCAAAGAAGAGTTTCCGTATCTAAGGGCGGAATCGGGCCAGCTTTTTGAGTTTAACCGCCGCTGGCTGCGCGAAGCGATCACGCGGGCGGCGCAGCAGGCCGGCTATGCCAGCTGGTGGCTGACAGATCACGTGACGGAGAGCATTGCCTTTTACTTACGGCTGCGCAACGACGAGAACTTCGTCGCCTTCAGCCAGCTCTCGCAGACTGTGCAGTATGTGCTCAAGGTGATCGGCTACAAGGAAATCGGGCCGCATTTCGCCCTCGCGCCGCCGCCGGTTACCGTTTCACTATTCGAGATGGCTGTGGCAGCGGGCAGCGGTTACGAACTGGCCTATTTCGAAACGCTCGGCCGTCGCGTTGAACTCCTTCTCCAGGCGGGAGTGACCACAGTTGAGTTCGTCGCTCTCAACCCGGCGGTGAAGCACTTGCGCGGGACGCGCGTGTGGTCGCGCGCCTGCGATAGTTTGCGCACGGAAATCGTGTGCTTCGTTCGTGAAAAACTTTCCGCCGCCACTGATGTAGCCCGGCTAAACTGTTCGTTACGCTAGAATGACGATCTTTGAGAAAATCATCCACCGCGAGATCCCGGCTGAGATCGTGCTCGAAAACGAGAAGCTCATTGCTTTTCGCGACGTCAATCCGCAGGCGCCGGTGCACGTGCTGATCGTGCCGAAGAGGGTCCTGCCACGGCTGGCTGAAGCGACACCGGCGGATCGCGAGCTGCTCGGCGAGCTGTTGCTGGCCGCAGCTGAAGTTGCGAAGAAGTTGCAACTGAAAAGCGGGTTCCGCGTTGTCATTAACAGCGGACCGGACGCTGGAGAAAGCGTGCCCCATTTACACGTGCACCTGCTGGGGCAGCGCCAGTTGAGCTGGCCGCCGGGCTAAGCTTCGCCTGCCAGCAGCTTAGGCTGAGGTTAGCTGTTTGACGCGATGAAAGAGGGGAAATACCCTCGTTCTATGCCTAGCGTTTCGCCCTCAAACTCGACCGCGCCACCTCCCAGCCAAGCGTCATCCCCCGTGCAAGCTCCAATCGATCTCACCCGGTGGATCGAGACTAACTCGCACCTCTTCAAACCGCCGGTCAGTAATCGCTACCTCTACGACGGGCGCGATTTTTTTGTCATGATCATCAAAGGACCCAATGCACGAAACGATTTTCATCAGGTCGATTCAGAGGAATTTTTTTATCAGCTGCAAGGCGACATCAAGGTGCGCATCCGCGAAGGCGATCGCATCGTTGACCACCTCGTGCGCGAAGGCGAAACGTTTTTCATTCCGCCCAATGTGCCGCACGCGCCGGTGCGCCCGCCGGATACGCTCGGCCTGGTGGTGGAGCGGCGGCGTCCCCCGGGCGAACACGAGCACGTGATCTTCTATTGTCCGAAGTGCGAAGCGCTGGTCGAAGATATTGATTTCGATTGTGGCGACATCGTCCAGCACTTTAGCCAGGCCATGCTCGATTTTTGGGCTGATGACGCCCGGCGCAGATGCAAAAACTGCGGCGCAAAAGTGGAAAAGCCCGAACCAGTCAGACCATTCGGGCAGTGAGGCAACGAGCCAGTGTCATTCTGAGCGGAGCGCAGCGGAGTCGAAGGATCCCGCGGTGTGAGCTCTACCTTGTGTGTCGGGTTCCCGCGACTGACTTCGGCATGACGGCTTTATTGCATTGATTTCTCATTCCTTTGAAGATCGATCTTCACACGCACATTCTTCCCCGCGAGTGGCCAGACTTGGACCGGAAATACGGCTACTCTGGTTTCGTTAGACTCGACCACTACAAACCATGTTGTGCGCGAATGATGATCGGGGGGCGCGTCTTTCGTGAGATCACGGACAATGTCTGGGAACCGATGCGCCGCCTTGAAGAAATGGATGCGGCCGGCGTTTCCATGCAGGTGCTTTCAACTGTTCCTGTTATGTTCAGCTACTGGGCCAGGCCGGCCGACGCTCTCGATCTCTCGCGCTACCTCAATGATCACATCGCTGAAGTCGTGCGGGCGTATCCCACCCAGTTTGCGGGGCTCGGCACCGTTCCACTGCAGGACGCCGAGCTCGCCGCAGGGGAATTGGAGCGCTGTGTCCGCGACTTAGGCCTGCGCGGCGTGGAAATTGGCTCGCATGTAGATGCTAACGAGTACTGTCAGGGCGAAGATTGTCGCAACCTTGACCACGCTTCACTCCACGTGGTCTGGAAAACGGCCGAGAAGCTCGATGCCGCAATCTTCGTCCACCCTTGGGACATGATGGGCAAAAAACGAATGCCGAAGTACTGGCTCCCGTGGCTTGTGGGCATGCCAGCTGAGACGTCGCTCGCCATTTGCTCGATGATTTTCAGCGGCGTTTTCGAGCGGTTTCCAAAACTGCGCGTCGCTTTCGCTCATGGCGGCGGCGCATTCCCCTTTACGGTCGGCCGAATCGAACGCGCATTTCAGGTTCGCCCCGACCTCGTCGCTATCGACAACAAGATCCAGCCGCGGACTTATCTCGCAGACGGCGGCCTTCCAGCCCGTTTCTATGTTGACTCTCTCGTGCATGATGCTGACGCACTTCGAATGTTGTTGAAACTCTTCGGCGCCCAGCGCGTCGCATTAGGCTCGGACTATCCCTTTCCCTTGGGAGAAAGCCGCGCCGGTGATTTGATTGAAAACGTAGCTGAGCTTACGTCAGAGCAGAAGAAGTTCTTGCTGTCCGGTACCGCGCGCGAGTTCTTGCGCCTGGATAAGGAAGTGGCGGCAAAGTAGTTCAACCTTGGCGCGCGCTACATCTGGTGCCGAATCGCCCAGAGATCGGCAAAGATCGGTCTGAACAATGACTCTTTTAGAAATGGCACGCCGAGCGAGCCGCCGGTGCCTTTCTTGGCGCCGATGGTGCGCTCGACAAGTTTGATGTGGCGGTAACGCCATTCCTGCAGGCCTTCATCGAAATCGGTCATAAGCTCAAAGAGGATGGAAGCTTCAGGCGAGCTCTTATAGAGGCGCAGAATCTCGCGCTGCGCTTGCTCGTTCGGCTCATTGGGTTGACTCACATCACGGTTTCTTAGTTCCGCCGGAATCTGTGCGCCGCGCGTCTGGAGGAACTCGTAAAAGTGGTCGATGACGGTGCGTTCGCTGATGCGTGCCTTCAACCTTTCCGCTCCGGGAAAATCAGGCTTAACGTGCGCCAGCGCGGATGCTCGTTTGTAGCCGAGGAGGAATTCCAGTTCGCGGAATTGCACCGATTGAAAACCGGAAGCTGTTTCCAGGCGGTCGCGGAAGCTGGAGAAAGAGGATGGTGTCATTGTCTCGAGGATATCGAGTTGACCCACGAGTGTTTTCATAATGGTGCGGGTGCGTTTGAAGGAATGAATTGCGCCGAAGAGATCCCCGGCGGAGAAGTCGCGCTTTAGCTTCTCAAACTCATGCAGCAATTGCTTGAACCAGAGCTCGTAGGTTTGATGAATGATGATGAAAAGCATCTCATCGTGCTCCGGTGGACTGGAGCGCGGACGTTGCAGTGTCAGCAGTTTCTCCAGATCGAGATAGTTCGCGTAAGTTAGCGGCGGCATTTCTCAGTTTCGCGCTTCGTTTGAAGGCGTCAAAGCGGCAGGCGCCAAATCGCGCACGTGCTCTTGGTGAAGATGGCGCGGTATTCGAAGCTGCTCATGATTAGAAAAATGGACCGCGCGATGGAGTTCCTGGATTAAGCGGGCGCTAGGGCAAGCGCCGCGCCTGTTGAAATTGGCGAATTGGACTATTGTCGTCTGTGAACAGGTCTGCGGGTGCACCAGGCGAGGGGGACAAGCTGAAAAGCGTCGAGCAAAAACCGGCGCATCCGGGGTCGGGTGTACAGAACGTCGCCACGGATTCAAATGCTCAGTTGGATAACAGGCATCCGATTCCTGGCGCCCAATCACCCTCGGATGCTGATGAAATCGAGCTTAAGGAGCCGCATCACGTGGCGGGGGGGATCCCCGCCGTCGTGCAAAGTTTGAAATTCGCTCTGCGGGAAACGGGTCCCACTCGGGCACTCGGCACGTGGACGAAGGTAAACAAGAAAGATGGCTTCGATTGCCAGAGCTGTGCCTGGCCAAATCCGGATGAGGAGCGCAAGCTCTTCGAGTTTTGCGAGAGCGGTGCGAAAGCGCTGGCCAGTGAAGCGACGAAAAAGCACATCACGCCGGAATTTTTTCGCAAGCATTCCATTGCTGAGCTGCAACAGCGGAGTGACCACTGGCTGGAACAGCAGGGGAGGCTAACTCACCCCATGGTAAAACACGCCGGCGCCACGCACTACTCGCCAATCACATGGGATGAAGCATTTGACCTGATCGCTCGCGAGCTGAATGCGCTGACCAGTCCTAACGAGGCGGTGTTTTATACCAGCGGACGCACGAGTAACGAAGCTGCGTTTCTCTACCAGCTCTTCGTGCGCCAATTCGGAACTAATAACCTCCCCGATTGTTCTAATATGTGTCACGAATCGAGCGGCGCCGCGCTCAATGAAAGTATCGGCATCGGCAAAGGTTGCGTGAAGCTGGAAGACTTCGAAAAGTGCGACGCGATCTTTATCATCGGCCAGAATCCCGGGACTAACCATCCTCGCATGCTGACGACTCTGGAGCGGGCCAAGAACAACGGCGCCAGGATAGTCGCCATCAACCCGCTCCCAGAACCTGGGTTAATGGAAGTAGTTAATCCCAATCCGCAGGAGTATCACAATATTTTTGAGTACCCGCTCAAGATGCTACTCAACCGCGGCACGCCGCTGAGCGACGTCTGGCTGCCTGTGCGCATCAACGGCGACATGGCTGCGATCCGCGGAATCATCAAAGAGATGCTGGCGGAAGAAGAGCGCTCGCCCGGATCGGTTTTCGACCATTCTTTCATCGAGCAATACACGACCGGCTACCCCGAGATGCTCAACAACCTCCGCGCAACCAGCTGGGAGGAGATAATCGCCGGCAGCGGATTAACTCGTGAGCAGATTCGCGCTGCGGCTGAGATCGCGATGCGGAGCAAACGCATCATCTGCTGCTGGGCCATGGGACTGACTCAGCACAAGAATGCCGTCGCCACCATCCAGGAAATTATGAATTTTCTCCTGCTCGGTGGTCACATCGGTAGAGCGGGCGCCGGACCGTGCCCGGTGCGCGGACACTCCAATGTGCAGGGCGATCGCACCGTCGGCATCTGGGAACGAATGAACGATCAGTTCCTCGATCGGCTGGGCGCCGAATTCGGTTTCATTCCACCGCGCGAGCACGGCGTCGACACCGTCAATGCGATCAAGCAAATGCACGAGAGGAGTATTCGCGCCTTCTTTGCCATGGGCGGTAACTTCCTGGCCGCTTCTCCCGATACGGAATACACCGCGATCGCGTTGCAAAACTGTCGACTCACCGCGCACGTCTCAACGAAGCTGAACCGCTCCCATCTCATCACGGGTGAGATCGCCTTCATCCTTCCATGCCTCGGCCGCTCGGAGATCGATCGTCAAGAGGCCGGTGAGCAATTTGTCACAGTCGAAGACTCAATGGGCGTCATTAATCCATCTCGCGGTCACCTCGAGCCGGCCAACGCACATTTGCGCAGTGAGCCGGCAATTGTTGGCGGACTAGCTAAGGCTACTCTGGGCGGGCGCAGTACGGTGGCCTGGGATGAGCTTGTCGCTAACTACGACAGAATCCGCCAGCACATCGAGCACGTTATTCCGGGTTTCGAGAACTACAATGCGCGGGTTCGCAACAACATTTTCTATTTGCCTAACGAGGCGAGGGATAGCCGAAAGTTTAATACTCGGGAAGGCAAGGCGAAATTCATCGTGTCTAAGCTCCAAGTCAGAAAACTGAACTCGGGCGAATACCTCATGACCTCCATCAGAAGCCATGACCAGTTTAATACTACTATCTATGGCTTGAGCGATCGTTATCGCGGCGTTTACAATGGCCGCCGTGTGATTTTCATGAACCCGGAAGATGTGCGGCAAGCTGGACTACAGCAGGGACAGATAGTCAACCTGACAAGCTACTACCAAGGCCAGGAGCGTCTGGCTCGCCGCTTTATGGTCGCGCCTTTCAATATTCCCCGGGGCTGCGCCGCCACTTATTTTCCAGAAGCCAACGTGCTCGTGCCGATCAACAGTACCGCCGACAGGAGCAACACTCCGACAAGCAAAAGTATTATCATCCGGGTGACGCCATCCGGCGAAACGGCGGAAGCCGTCGAAGAGATTCGCCGCAACTTCGTAAAGGCCGGTCGAGAGCGGCCGGTCGGTAACCATTGAAGTGCCCGGCGTTCACAAAGCTCCATTAGCGATAAGATCGGCGGGCGTATTCAAGCTTCGATAATACGTTGCTTCCGCTTGGCTAAGTTCCAGCATTCGCAATCTCCCGTCAGCTACTAGTCTTCGTATCAGCGGTTGCAGCGAAAACTCACGGTTGCGCAAAGCGACGGCGAAGTCCAATTGCGTCTCAACCGGGTAAAGCGCAGCCAGCGGCTCCGCACGTCCGTTGAAGAAGGGAACGACGCCTTGTCCACGATTGATACCCTGCCTGAGCGCTCGAAGATGGACGGCAGTGACAAAGGGCATGTCGATGGCCAGCACCAGCACGTGTGATGTTTTCGCCCGCTTTAGCGCTGCTGCAATGCCGCTCATTGCTCCGCGGGATGGGGATTCGTCTAAAACGAGCCGCGTCTCTGGTGGCAGCCAGTCTGGCTTCGCGCGCGCGGAAAGGAATATCTCCGCGGGGTCGAGTTGCCGGATCGTGCGGAGTTGCCGCTGCCAAAGCGGCTCGCCCTCGAGTAGAAGCGATGCTTTGTCCTTACCCATCCGCCTAGAGTTGCCTCCCGCAAGCAGCACGGCGGATATGTTCATGCGAGGGCCACTGCGGGATTGGTCACACGGATTACACCATCGGTTAGGATTCTCGCGCGTAATCCACCACGGCCACGCAGGAATTTCTCTGCCCCCGGCGCGAACGCCTGGTCCATCCAGAAACAAGGACGGCATTCTTCGACTCCAGCAAAACGCAAACCTTGTACTTCGAAGCTAGCTCCGATTAAATCGCTCAGGTCCGCTCCGCGGGTGATCACATTGCGCCTCAGCACTGATAGAGATTTATCTTTGACCTGGAAGGTTTGGCAAAGCTCATCGTAAACTTCGAGGGCGAAGAGGGTCACTTGTCCCTTGTAGCAATCTCTGTAATCAAAGAACCTGTCGCCCCGGATGCCATGTCCGGCCACGCACTCAACAAACGGCACCTCGATAGCTGGATATTTGTCGGGTAACTTGCCATAATGGCCAAAGTAGTTATGGCCTGGCGAAATATAGAGATGCACGATCTCCACGGCGTAATCTAACACAGGAGGCAATAGAGCGCACAATGAACAGAGGCGATCTTCGCGACGTAGCGTCCGGCAGCATAGCTCGGCACAAGGCTGACGGCTCCTACGAGTGCGGCAAGGACGAACTCGCGGTGGAGGAGCCGCTCGAGATTCGCATCAGGAACAAGCCAATCGCCGTAACCATGCGAACTCCTGGTTATGATGCGGAATTAGCAGCGGGGTTTTTGTTGTCGGAAGGTATGGTGCGGCATCGCTGCGATATTCGCGATCTCGAGACGAGCACGCCGGCAACCGCGTTTGAAAATGTGATCAATGTGGTCCTGGCGTCAGGCCTCGAGTTAAACATGACTGCGGCGCAGCGATTCGGCGCGATCTCTGCAAGTTGTGGCCTTTGCGGCAAGGCAAGCATCAAGTTTGTTCGACAGGAGTTCCCACCTCTGCCTGAGATGTTAGTGGGCTGCCTGTCGGCACGGGCCTTACTCGCAATGCCGGATAAACTGCGAGCCGCTCAAGACAACTTCACGCGCACTGGAGGTATCCATGCCGCCGGCATCTTCAACTTGGATGGCGAACTCCTGATTTTGCGCGAGGATATTGGCCGCCACAATGCTGTCGATAAAGCAATTGGTCGCGCCTTTTTGGACCATGATCTGCCGTTATCCGAGCACGTGTTGTTAGTAAGCGGGCGCACCTCCTTCGAAATCCTACAGAAGGCACTGGCTGCTGGACTAGCAATTGTGGCCTCAGTCTCTGCGCCCTCAACTCTGGCAGTCAATTTCGCGCGGGAAACCAGGCAAACACTGGTAGGTTTCCTCCGGCCACCAACATTCAATGTTTATTCTCACGTGGAACGAATCGCGCCTGACTAGACGAAGCTGATAATCTATCGTGAGCTTGTCTGACCGCATTTCACTTCGTGTAAAGCTCGTTGGTATCCTGATCGGTTACTCGAATCGCTTGTTCACGAAAGTTTGATAATAGCGCAGCGTTGTACTTGTCGAAGGCTCAGTGACAATAATCGCGATGAACCGCGCGGCCGAATCTCGCAATGGCGATAGTTATCGCAGGTAGCCGGCGCGAATTTAGGGTGATTTACTTGCAGCTGAGTCTGCGGGAGCGTTCTGCGCTAAGACAAAGGGTGACTATGCCCGGATCCAGCGCGTTGAGTGTTCTTGGAAGCAAAACGCCCGCTGAGTTTCCCAGCGGGCGTTTAGTTCTGGCGACGTCCTACTCTCGCACGACCTGTCGTCGCACTACCATCGGGGCTGCAGCGTTTCACTGCCGTGTTCGGAATGGGAACGGGTGGGACCACTGCGCTACTGTCACCAGAAGATTGCGGCGAATGCTTCGCCGCAATCTTCTGGTGTAATGCTGATTTCTGAATGCTGATTGCTGATTTGTAGTCAGCAGCATCCTGAGGGCATCTCGGGTAACCTAACGGTCAGAATTGTCAAAGAAACCGATTTCCAATCAGCATTCAGAAATCGGAAATCAGCATTTCCGCTGTTTTCTGATATCTACATACAGGAAGCGAAAGTCGCGTCTAAGGCTTCGTTTTATTGTTCGATCTTTCGATCTTCTCTGTTGGCCTTCATTCGCTTGCGCGAATGAAGGGTTAACAGAAAAGAAAAAGATCAAGCCGGACGGGTTATTAGTACTCTTGAGCTCAATACATTGCTGCACTTACACCCAGAGCCTATCAACGTGGTGGTCTACCACGACCCTTCAGGGAGAACTCATCTTGGGATAGGCTTGGCGCTTAGATGCTTTCAGCGCTTATCCTTTCCGAACATAGCTACCCAGCACTGCCGTTGACACGACAACTGGAACACC
>JBKPQR010000029.1:0-41101 GCA_046734175.1 Verrucomicrobiota bacterium
GCACACCGTCCTCATTTCCCTCAGCAGGATCGAGCAGGTGGACACGGTTCAGTTTGTAAATGCCAGTACAAAAGGATCAGTGGCGATGGCGGTGGCCAACGCCAACATTGATCCGAGTAGTCCACAGTGGCATGATGCCGGGAAGGTGGATCTTGCTGATGGTGTTCGTAGCGCGAACATCGGCCCAGCCGAAGCGAAATATGTGCGGCTGACATTCAATGTGAGCGAGCCTGGCCGCATCAGCAGTCTCGGCGTTTATGGCACGCCTGCTGTTTCCGACTTTACAACGCCGCGTCCGCGCCGCGCGATCGCGGGAGAGATCGCGCAGGTGAATTACAATCTTGCCGATCTTCACACGAAAGCGCGTGTCGTTTACGTAAGTTCAGGCGCCGATCCCAAGCTCGCCAACAGGATGATCGACGACCAGCCGGCAACTAGCTACGTCTTCGACGGCAACGACAATTCGCCGGCCGCTTTGGTAGATCTCGGCCAGGAAATGACTCTGCGGCGCATGGCAGCAGCATCCAGTCCTGGGGCGACGGTAAATTTCTATCTCCTCAGCGCGCTGCCAACTGCTGCGAATGAGGAGGTGCTGCGTCTCGACGCCACAATGGTCGCGGGGCTGAAATCAGTTGGCACTGCCAAGGACGATGGAAGCGGACGGGTCGCGGTCGATTTCCCCGAGACTGCTGGCCGCTACATCCTGGCAAAATGGTCGCCAGCAAGAGGCGCGAGTTTCGTAGTAGCGGAAATCGCGGCATTCGGCCGTGCTGCTTCGAATATGCTGTTCGCGGCAAATCGCGTGGTCGATTCCAAGAATGCAGGTGACGGCAAAGACGCAAAGGACGCCAAGGACGTGAAAGACTTTAAAGACATTCCCGCCGAAGGGCCAGAAGCGCCAGCGGAAGGTCCTGCTCCTGAGTTGCCCCAGCCGCCGCCTTTCGTTTTCATTCCTCACATCGAATCTACGAGCCCGTAGCGGATTAGTTCTCCTCCGGTTCACCCGTCGTTCGCGCGAGCGGACGGCGGGTTGCCGTTTAGAGAGCATCTCGCAGGATGGAAAACAGCGCGGTACTCTCCAGCGTGCCCTGTATTTTTTCGGTGCCCAGACCAGTCGCGCTTGCGATTGGGTCTTCGACCGAATTGAGAGCGGATGGCGCTTGCAAGGCGGCCGGCTCCGGCGGGGTAGCAGCTGCGGGGTTCGTCGTTTCCGGGTTACGGCGACCATTTGGTCCAGTCGCCCATGTGATCCACGGTTCCCCGGCCGAATTCAGGCCGAGAATTGCCACGCCATTGTCATGACGAAAGGGATATCCATTCACGCTCATTCCCCCAATGGCTACGTCCCCGGCGACAATGATCGTCGAACTCGCGCCGGCGTACTCCCGAGCTGTCCTTATGGCGCGGTCGAGCTCGGTCGTTTCACGTAGCGTGCGCTCGCCCAGGTTTTGCCACGCTGCCGAGGCCATCAGATGCGCGTCCACGACGAGCAAATATCCGCGACGGCTGAACTCGAGCAGTTGAATCGCTCGCCGCACCATGTCCGCGAGCGACGGCTGCTCGGCCCGCGCTGGCAGGTCATCAGCAAAAGCGAGATCGTCGTGGGCGAAAATTCCGAGCACGCGCCCGTGCTGCCAACCGGTGATTTCCTCCATCTGCGGTAACGTGCGTACAAAGTGGACGTGTTCGGACTGCCCCTCGGTTTTGTCTTGGAAATGAGCAGCTCCCCCACCAAAGGCGACGTCAACCGTCGCGCGGTCCACAAGTTCGCGGGCTAGTTGCCCAGCCGATTTCGAGTTTGTCGAATGGGCATAGAACGCCGCCAGCGTCGGGTTGGTTAATTCGCCGTCCGTCACGACCCCAATGGCGCGGCCTTGCTCGTGGGCGATCTCCAGGATCGTGCGCAGGGCCGCACCCGACTCGTCCAGCGAAAGAACGCCATTTCGCACCTTCACGCCCGTCGCGATGGAGGAGGCCGCCGCCGCGGAGTCGGGCACAGCGAAATCCGCTGAGTGATTGCGCAAGCGCGCGCTCCGTTCCAACCCATCGATCGCGAGCGGCGTGTCAGCTCCGCCACTATAGACCCGTGTCGCCGCGAGCCGCTGTGCCGTGAGTCCCTCGCCGACGAAGACGATGATCGCGAACGGCTTTTGCACCACCCAGTTTTGAAAGTAGAGCACCCCGAGCCCGGCGAAGAGAGCGAGGCAAATCAGCGCCAGGAGCTGGTTCCTCCACTTCACGGCGCGATGGGACAGAGCGGCGGCGCAGTTGTCAACGAAAGAACCGCTTGTCCTCCCTGGATGCCCCCGGCAGATTGCGCGCCATGAGCGCCCCGGTGATGTTAATCATTCGCGACGGGTGGGGAATCAACCCCGCTGGTCGGGCCGGCGCGGCCGCCTGTGGCGACGCCACTTTGCTCGCTCGCACTCCGTTTCACGACGAGCTCTACGGAAAATATCCGGGCGCGAAGTTGAGTGCGAGCGGACTCGATGTCGGGCTTCCAGAGGGTCAGATGGGCAATTCCGAGGTCGGGCATCTGAATCTCGGCGCCGGCCGCATTGTTTACCAAGACCTGACGCGCATCAACAAAGCGATAGCTGACGGCGAACTGGCGCGGAATGCTGTGTTGCAAGAGACATTTGCTCGCGCGCGCGGTCACAGGTTGCACTTGCTCGGGCTTGTCTCCGAAGGCGGAGTGCACAGCCATTACGAACATTTGCTTGCGATCGCGCAAGCCGCGCATGCGGCGCAGGTGCGAGACATTTTTGTGCATGCCTTCACCGACGGCCGAGATGCATCGCCGACCGGGGGCGCGGAAATTTTGCGCCAGTGCGAAGTGGTGCTCGGGAAGATCGGCGCGCCGATTGTTACCGTGGTCGGGCGCTATTTCGCCATGGATCGCGATCGCCGTTGGGACCGCACGAAAAAGGCCTGGGACGCGATCGTGCTTGGCCAGGGCGAGCAGATGAATGCGTCGCCTTCAGACGCCGTCACGGCGAAATACGAGGAGGGCAAGACCGATGAGTTCATGCCCCCGCTGATCTTTGGATATGCCGGTGAGCAGCGCGTGCGCGACGGCGATTGCGTCTTGTTTTTCAACTTCCGCGCCGATCGCGCGCGTCAGCTTTCGCAGGCGTTTCTCTTCGAAAAATTCGACGGCTTCGATCGCACGGTCTGGCCGCGGGTGCATTACGTCACCCTCACGCAATACGACGTCACTTACCCGTCTCCCTACATCTTCGCTCCAGAAAACCTCGCGCACATTCTGGGCGAGGTCGTAAGCGCGGCGGGCAAGACGCAGCTGCGCATCGCCGAGACGGAAAAATATCCGCACGTCACCTATTTCTTTAACGGCGGAATCGAGCGCGCATTTCCGGGCGAGGACCGCAAGATCATCCCGTCGCCAAAAGTGGCCACCTACGATTTGCAACCCGAGATGAGCGCGGTGCAAGTCACTGATGAAGTCTGCGCGCGCATGGCCAACTACGACCTTATCATTTTGAACTTCGCCAATCCCGACATGGTAGGTCATACCGGAGTGGTCGAGGCCGGAATCAAAGCGGTGGAGACCGTCGATGCCTGCATCGCGCGAATTATCCCGCAGCTCCTCGCCCTCGGCGGCAAAGCTCTCATCACGGCCGACCACGGTAATTGCGAACTGATGCGCAACCCGGACGGTTCACCGAACACCGCCCACACCACCAATCTCGTGCACCTTATCTATGTGGCTCACGATGCGGATAAGTTTCAGTGTCGCGATGGCATTCTTGCTGATGTCGCCCCGACATTGCTGTTTCTGTTGGGAATGCCGGCGCCGGCGGAGATGACCGGCAAGAATCTTCTTTCTACGAAAGAGTAGAGGCGCGAGCGCCCTCGATCTCTTCGCGTGTGATTTGGAGCTCGCGATTCAAGGCTCGCGTTGCCGCCGCAGCCACCCGGCGAAGAAAACGTTGGCGGGCCTCTGTGGCGATCTCATGCCATTGCGGCTTTTTCACAAGTTCCAACGCATTGCCGCGCTGGACAAGCAAGCCCCAACCGTGCGGCATCTCGAAGGCGACGCTTTGCAGAGGCTCCGCGATGACGAGATAAAACAAATTCGCGCAGTGGTAACGGGCAAGCTTTTCAAACTTTGTGCAATCGATCAGCCGGTGTTCCAGCGCGGCGCCGTTTCGCCGCACATAGGCGTAGCCGCGGTGTTGGAGCGGGCTAAAATCCCAAACATCATAGTCGGGGAAGAGCGTTTGGCCCGTGCGCAATGTTGGATAATGGACACGCAGATTTCGCTCAATCGCGCGCCGGCGTGCTTCTATGACATCGAGGTGTTCGCGCGCCCGCGCGCTGTCGCAATTGTCCCGCCGCAAATCCGGCAGCGCTTGTTTGCATTCGAAAATCGCGGCCCGATCACCATCGCGGGAAGGACAATAAGCCGTCACATCGGCCCGGTAGCGGCAATGCGGCAGCGATACTTCAACCGCACAGGCAGAATAACCATGCGCCTGCGCCCAGATACACGCCAGCCGTTTCAGCCGGGCGTGCGCCGCTGTTTCGCAGCGGTGTCTCGTTAGCTCTTCAGCCATTCCATTAACTCCAGCGCCCAATAAGTGACAATGAAATCAGCGCCGGCCCGTTTTAACGAAGTCATGATTTCGAGCACGGCGGCGCGTTCATCGATCAATCCTTTCTCTGCGGCCGCTTTCACCATCGCGAACTCGCCGCTCACGTGGTAAACCGCTGTGGCTCGGCCGAAGCGTTCACGAACCCGCCATAAAACGTCCAGATAAGGTAAAGCCGGTTTGATCAGGACGATGTCGGCGCCTTCGCTCAGATCCAGCTCTACTTCGCGCAGCGCTTCCTCCGCATTTGCCGAATCCATCTGGTAGGAGCTTCGGTCCCCAAATTGCGGCGGGCTTTCCGCCGCTTCACGGAAGGGCCCGTAAAATGCCGACGCAAATTTGGCGGCGTAACTCATGATGCCAGTCTGTTCCAGGCCAGCCTCGTCCAACGCACGACGCACGGCGCCGATGCGGCCGTCCATCATGTCGCTCGGCGCCACCATGTCAGCGCCGGCCCTGGCCTGGGAGACGGCTGCGCGCGCGATGAGCTCCACGCTTTCATCGTTTAGCACGTCAAAGTGATCGCCGTCGCGTCGGACCACGCCACAATGGCCGTGGTCGGTATATTCACAGAGGCAAACATCCGTCATCACTGTCAGCTCTCGGGCGGCCTCTTTGATGGCGCGCACCGCCTTTTGAACCACGCCATCCTCGGCCCACGCTCCGCTCGCGTTTTCATCTTTCGTTTTCGGGATGCCGAAAAGCAGCACCGCCTGCACCCCGGCCCGGTGCGCCGCCGCGGCGACATCGGCGATCTCAGCAGACGCGTACTGATAAACGCCCGGCATGCTGGCAATGGCACGCGCAGTTTGTATTTTTTCGCTCACGAAAAGCGGCAGGACGAAATCGTGCCGGCTCATATTTGTTTCGCGAATGAGATTGCGAATGGCAGCGCTGCGGCGTAAACGGCGGGGACGATGAAGGAGCACAGCCCGAGGCTACGCGCGGCATTTCGCGCTCGCAAGAATCGATGAGAGCGCGTGACTTTCTGCTGATTGATGTCAGCAACTCATTTACGAAAATGGCTTTGGCTTCGCGGGCGCGGCTGGGCGAGGTGCACAGAGTTTCGACTCGGCAATTAAATGCCGGTCAAATCCGGAAGCTTCTGGAGAAAGCCCCTGTGGAGAAAATCGTGGTCTCGTCAGTCGTTCCGGCGAAAAATCGCCTCATTGATAAGGCCTCCCAAAAAATCGAAGTGATCCGGCTCAATGCCCAATCCCGGCTGAACGTGCGCATTGATTATCCGCGGCCGAAAACAATCGGCGCTGACCGTCTGGCCAATTCGGTCGCCGTCACCGAGCTTTACGGCGCTCCCGCTATCGTTATCGACTTCGGCACAGCGGTGACATTTGACATCGTTTCGGAGGAGCCTGCCTACATCGGCGGAGTGATCGCGCCCGGCCTGGAAGCGATGACCTATTTTCTTTATCAGCGCACGGCCTTGCTCCCGCGCATTTCATTGCGGGAACCCCGAAGCAGCATCGGCAGGACGACGCGCGATGCCATGCTGGCCGGCGCGGTCTTAGGCTATCGCGGGCTGGTGCAGGAGATTTTGCGGCGGATTATCGCGGAACGCTTTGCGCGAAAGGCCGTCCAGATCGTTGCCACCGGTGGCTATGCTAAGCTGATCGCGAGCAAGGTAGCGGAAATCCAGGCTGTGCACGCCAACCTCACGCTGGAGGGTTTGCGGATCGTCGGATGTTTGAATTCGAATGGCTCGTTAGCCTGAGTGGAGCGGAAGTCGAAGCATCCCGGACAAGTCTGTTGCAGTGATCGCCATCCGCTCGACTCTGCTGCGCTTCGCCCGGAACGACCGAAGCAAAAAGCTGAGAATTTAACTTGTCAGTTGTAGCTGCGAGGGTTTCTATGCGTCCCAGCATGACCATGAGAAAAGTGGCCGCGATGTCGTTGCTCCTTTTGGGCACGATCGCGGCCAACGATGTCGCTCCTTCCAATACTGAGCTGGAAGCGATGTACGACCGGGCCTTCCGTGCTTTTGACGCAGCCAATTACGACCAGGCGTTGAAAGAACTGGACGCGATCGACGCCCGCAAGCCCGACTTGGCCGCCTCGCAAAACCTGCGCGGCGTGATTTACATGCGGCAGGGACTTTTCGACAAGGCCGAGGCAGCATTGTCAGAATCGCTGCGGCTCGATCAGAAGTTTTGGAACGCGCGCTTCAATCTTGCGGAGATTCCATTTTTAAAGAAGGACTGGCCGCAGGCGCGGAAGCGGTTCCAGGAATTGCTCAGTAACAACGCGGCCGATCTCCAGGGGGAGGCGACGCAGCTCATCCAATATAAAATCCTGCTGACCTATTTGCTGGAGGGAAATGACGCCATGGTCGATTCGATCCTGGCGAAATTCGAGGTTTCTCCAGACACCCCGGCGGTGCATTACGCGAATGCCGCGATCGCGCTGCAAAAGCAAAACAGCCCTGAAGCGCGGAAATGGATGATGACGGCGGAGAAGAATTTCTCGGCGCAGCTCAACAAGCTCTTCGCGGAATCGTTGTTCGAAGTGGGCTGGCTGAAACAACAGCCGGGGCAGCAACGCACCGCGCTGCAATTACTCAGCCCGGAGGAACGCGCCAGCGGAACCAAAGCGGCCGCGCAATCGGCCCTCGAGCAAGCGCAGCAGGCCTATGAACACCGCGATTTCGATCGCGCTTTGAAACTGGTGACGCAAGCGGACACGGCCCAGCCGGACCAGGCGCCGGTTTTGAATCTGCGCGGCGAGATTCTGCTCGAGCAGGGGAAGTTTAAAGAAGCGGAGGAATACTTTCGCAAAGCGGTGAAGGTGGACGGGAAGTTCCGCGAGGCGCAGTTCAACCTCGCAGACGTTCCGTTCCGGCAGAAGGATTACGCCACGGCGCGAGAACGTTTTCAGGCGCTCTTGAAGCAGACACCCGGAGGCGACAAGAACCAGGCCGCTCAGCTCATCAATTTCAAGATTTTCATGACTTATCTGCTCGAGGGCAAAGACAATCGCGCTCAGAACATGATGGAACAGTTCCAGTTCAGCGGAGATACGCCTGCGCTTTACTACGCTCAAGCGGCTTGGGCTTTTAAGCATGACAAGGCTGACGCAGCAAATGACTGGATCGCGTCAGCGCGAAAAATTTATCCGCTCGCTTCGAATGCCGCTTACGACTCCGGGTTTTACGATTTGGGATGGCTCAAGAGTGGCGCGAGCGCGGCATCGCCGGCTCCGAGCGTCGCGGTCGAGGCAGCCGCAGTCGCTTCGGCCCAGAACGAATCTCCTGCGCCGGCGGCCATCGAACCGAGCCCGATTCCCGGCGCTGAAGCCAAGAGCGAAGAAAACACTTTCGTCGCCGCACAAACGCAACCGGCGCCGGTTGCCGGAATGGAAGCCACGACGGCGGCTTCGCCTGCTGCTCCCAAAGCAAGCGAAGCCAGCGTCAATCCAAGTGCGGTCGCGGCAGCCACTGTTGCCGCAGGAAGTCCTGCGCGACCGGAGGATGTGCCCGCGGCACAGTCCGCTGCTATTTCGCCGGTGGTCGAAATGCCCTCAGCGAGCGCCGCCGCGACGGCTTCGTTGCAGCCGAGCCAAGCGCCTGTGGCTGCGCAAGCGAGTGCCTCTCCGGCGCAGAGCGTTCCTGAGAACGCTGCCGCCGCGACGCAAGCCAGTGCGGTGCCCGCGCCCTCCAGCTCGCCCGCAGCGGTGGCGCAGACAAGCCCGGCTACTGCTCTGGCTCCTGCGAAAGTTCCAACGCTCGCTCAGCCGACTTTGGGAGAACGGCTCGATCAACTGACCGATCCACGCACTCTCATCTCCTTTGCGTTCTTGATCGCGGGCCTCGGCATTATCGCCTGGGTAGGTATTGCGGAAATTCGACGCCGCATCCGCGCAACTTATGTCGGCCGCGAGCCTGCCGTCGCAGGGCCCCGCCTGCGTTCCACAGACGAGGAAGGTAACGGTGCGCTCGTGCAGGCGAGCAAACGTTTTACTGGCGGACCCCGGCAGGTCTCGGTGCAATTGAAAGCATCCGAGCCCTCTTCGATGCGCCGGGCGAGCGTTGCTCCTGCTGCCGCTGAGGCAGAGCCTGCTCAGAAGAGGGAGCCTGAAATTGAGACTGGAAAGATGCCGGCCTCTGATTTCGACATTGAGGAATCTTTCGTCGGACCTGTGATTGAACAGGCAAGCAGCCTTTCGGCCGCTGAGCCGTCAGTGGCCGAAGCCACTTCAGCAGAAACTGATCTGCAGACAAACCTGCCCGGTGAAACTTCGGCGCCTGAGTTCAAGTACGAGCCTGCGGAAGCGATGACACCGGACGAGCAAGAGACTTCGGAGCTTGCAGAGTCCGCTGCTCCGGAGACGGAAGAAGTGCCGCCGAGCTTTGCCGTCGAAGAGACTGAGAATCTGCCCGCGAACCTGGAGACGGCTGGCGAGAACAACGGCGAAGAAGAAGCGGTGCTCGGCGCCTTGGGGGCTAGCGACGAGGTAGTGGAAGCCCCGGAAGCGGAAGAGAGCGCGACGGTCGAAGAAGAAATCGATGTTCCTGAGCCTTTCGTTTCCGCAGTTGAGCCGGCATCGGACATTGAATCTGTGGCTGAACCAGCGAGAGTGATTGCTTCTGTCGTCCCGGAAAGTCCCGCTGTGATGCCGCCAGAAATACCATCCGACGTGATCGATGAGCCCGCGCCATTGCCCGAACCAGTGGCCCAAGGCCAGCCGGTGCCATACCAGACCGTGGTTGAAACAGCGGAAGAACTGCCACCCGAGCCGCCGCAGCCTGCAGAGGAGGCGGAACTTCGCCGGGTCAGTGGCGCCATCGCGGGACTTGGCGCATTACGTGGCGCCATGCCATCATCGGAAGAGGAATTTCCTTCACAACAAACCACCATCCAAGCCATGCCTGAAACACAAACTGCTCCTGTCATTCGCACCCCTGCCGGTTCCACTCAGCCGTCGCCAGCTCCATCCGCGCCGCACGCGACTGCTGCCGGCGTTCACACAGCGGTGCACATCACGCTCTCGTGCGAGATCGCATCGATGCAACTGACGCCCACCTTTAAAATGGGCGCGTTGCAACTGCGCCCCATCTCCAAAGTGGTGACGATGCGCCTTGCCGGTTCCCAACAGCAGCAGAACGGAATGAATTTCCAGGTGAACTTTGAAATCGCGAAAGTGCAGCCTGCTCCAGGCAGTCTGGGGCAGATTCGCCTGAGCCCGTCGCAGCAGCAAAAGCCGGCGACGCTTAACAGTCCATCGTTTAATATTTCGGGCCTTCAGGTGGTCTCCGGCTTCGAGGCAGCGCCGTTGCAGCTCACCCCCTCGCAGCAAGGCCAGGCGTCCGTGCATCTCACGGCCGCATTCCAGATTACAACGGTGGAATTTTCACCCACCTTTGAAATCGCCGCGATGATTTTGAATTCGAGCTCGAAAACCGTCTCGGTGCAGCTTCCCGCAGTCGCCGGCGGGCCGGGCGACAGCGGGCCACTGTTTGAAGTTGCCAATGTGCAGCTCACGGCCAATGGGGACATTGGTATGCTGCAACTCAATCCGGCGGCGACGCGCAGGAGCTGACAGGGTTAGCGGCGCTTTAGAAGTTGCGCGCGATTGAGCGAGCGCAATGGCGGCAAGATGAACTCGCCGTCTTTGCGGACAAGCTTGCCATCGAAGTAGATTTCACCGCCGCCATACTCCCGTCGCTGGATATTCACCATGTCCCAATGGACCTGGCTGCGGTTGCCGTTGTCGGCCGTCTCATAGGCTTGACCGGGCGTGAAGTGGAATGAGCCCGCGATTTTTTCATCGAACAAGATATCGCGGATGGGATGGAGGATGTGAGGATTGAAAGCGATGGAAAACTCGCCCACGTAACGCGCTCCGGCGTCGGAATCGAGAATGGCATTCAGTTTCTTGGTCTCGTTGCTCGTTGCCTTCACCACTTTTCCATTCTCAAGTTCCAGCCGGATATTATCGAAACTTGTGCCCTGGTAGACCGATGGCGCGTTGAAAGTGACGAAGCCATTGACTGAATCACGTACCGGCGCGGTGAAGACTTCGCCATCCGGGATGTTGCGGTCGCCGCCGCAAATCACCGCTGGGATATTTTTGATGCTGAAGTGTAGGTCAGTGCCGGGCCCGGTGATCTCCACCCGATCAGTTTTCTCCATCAGCTTTTTCAGCGCATTCATCCCGGGCTGAAGCTTGCGGTAATCCAGTGTGCAGACTTCAAAGAAAAAGTCTTCGAACGCTTCGGTACTTTTGCCCGCCAGCTGTGCCATCGCCGGAGTGGGCCATCGCAGCACCACCCATTTGGTCTTCTTCACTCGCTGATCCATGACAGCCCGCATTTTTTTGGCGACCAGTTTCAGGCGATCGAGCGGGACGTCGGACATTTCGGTAATGTTGTGGCTGCCGCGGAGTGCGATGTAGGCATTGATCTGCTTCATGCGCGCGAGCTCGTGCCGCGCAAGGAAGTTGAGTTGAGCCTCATCCGCGTGGCGCGCGAGCTCGCGACTAACCGGCGCATGATGAATTTGGACCAAGGGGACCGCGCCGCGTTTTCTTGCCGCTCGCACGAGCGCAATCGTCATCTCATCAGGCACATCGAAGGCATCGATCAGCACTTTTTCGTTTCGCTTTAGCTCGGTCGAATAACCGACGAGCACTTGAGCGAGCTTATCAAAGCGGGGATCTTGCATAGGTCGCTATGATTCCATCGCGTCGCCGCGTTGCAACTAACGAGAAACAAACCGGGCCACGAAAGCTCCATCGAAGCCGTCGCGGAATGGCAGCACTGACTCCGCCGCCTCCAGGCGCAAGCTTGAAAATTCCCGGATGAGTCCCTCGACGACCCTTTCGTTCTCTTCCGCTTCAAGACTGCACGTGCTGTACACGAAAACGCCGCCTGGTTTCAGCAATGGGATGACCGCACGCGCGATTGCCAGTTGATGGTCGTGCATGCGTTCGAAATCCGGCGGCTGCAGTCGCCATCGCACATCGACGCGACGCCGCATCACCCCTGTGTTTGTGCACGGAGCGTCGAGCAGGATTTTGTCGAACAGCGGCGTTTCGATTCCGCCAGAGCGCCAATCATGTCGCACGATGCGAACGTTGGCGCACCCGAGCCGCTCCACATTTTGTCGCAATAGCTCCAGGCGGGGGCGATCACGATCGCAGGCCAGGATCTCGCCGCTCATCTGCATCAGCTCAGCGATGTGGCCCGTTTTCCCGCCAGGCGCGGCGCAGGCATCCAGAACACGTTCGCCCGGCTGCGGATGAAGGAGGCGCGCCGCCAGGCCCGTGCTTGGGTCTTGCATGTAACAGTCGCCCCGGGCCAGCGCTTCACGCGGGAGGCTCGGCAACTGGACAAAGTGGTCATGGCTCGGAACTGCGGAACTGCCGCGGTTTTCCTGGATAAAATCGGAAACGCTTTTTTTTGTTCTGTTCACTCTGACATAGAGCGGTGCGGGACGATTATTCCAGCGACAGAGATCAATCGTGGCCTCACCTCCAAATTGCTCCTGCCAGCGCGCGAGCAGAAACTGCGGATGCGACCACTGGACTGAGAGCGGTTGAGTCTGCGCTCGCTCGCGCAACTCTCCCTCTTGCCTAAGAGCCGCGCGCAACAAAGCGTTGATGAGCGAGCGCTGGGGCTGGCGCGCGAGCGCGACCGTTTCAAAAACGGCGGCGTGCCCGGCGGTTTCGAGAAAGAAGAGTTGATAAAATCCGAGACGGAGGATGTCGCGAAGCGCGGCCTCGAGTTTACCTTGCCGCAAAGAATCGATCCAAAAGTCCAGCAGAGTAAGATTGCGCAGAACCCCATAGAACAGCTCCTGGGCGAAGCCCCGGTCGCGATCGCTGAGCTGGCTTCTCGCCAGCATCCTTTGAATGATGGAGTGCGCGAACTCGGTGCTCGTGCGCCAATGTTGCAGCGCGTCCGCGGCCACCGCGCGAGCGGAAGAGCGCACCGCCTAGGCTGGCGTGACCGGCGCGCGCCCGATGGAATGATAGCGGAAACCGACTTTCGCCATCGTCGCCGGATCGAAGAGGTTGCGACCGTCGAAAATGATCGGTGTTGTCATCTTCTCTTTCACGACCGCAAAATCGACATTGGCAAACTCCGACCATTCCGTGGCGATGATGAGTGCTTCTGCGCCTTCCGCTGCCTCCAGGGTGCTTTGGCAAAAACGTGCGCCTTTGATTGCCTCCACTTCGCAGGCCCGTTCCATGCCCTTGGGATCGTAAACGGAAACCAGCGCTCCTTCGCGCAGCATCTCAGCCACGAGATCGATCGCGACAGAGGAGCGGATGTCATCGGTGTCCGGCTTAAATGTTAATCCCCAAACGGCGATCTTCTTTTCCCGCAAGACCCAGAGCGTGTCGCGAATGATCTTGAGGAAGCGCTCCTTCTGCGCCGCGTTAATGCGCTGCACCTCTTTCAACAGCGTGAAAGGCACGCCTAACTGTTCGCTGATGGTGATGAACGCAGCGATGTCTTTCGGAAAACAGGAGCCGCCGTACCCGATCCCGGCGTTGAGGAAATTGCGCCCGATGCGGCGGTCCATCCCGATGCCGTCCGCCACTTTTTCGACGTCGGCGCCGCTCGCTTCGCAGATGGCGGAAACGGCGTTGATGTAGGAAATCTTGAGCGCGAGAAATGAATTCGCGGCATGCTTGATCAGCTCGGCGCTGTTCACGTCGGTCACTAAAATCGGCGCCATGAACGGCTCGTACACTTTTTTCATCAAATCGACGGCATGTTCGCTTTGTGCCCCGATGACGATGCGGTCGGGTTGCATCAAATCGCTTACCGCGCAGCCTTCGCGCAGGAACTCCGGGTTGCTCACCACGTCGAACTTTGCTCCGTGACGATTGTAGCGGCGGATGGATTCCGCGACTTTCTCGCCCGTCTTCACCGGGACTGTGCTTTTGTCGACGATGACACGGTAATCGATCAGCACGCCGGCGATCTCACGCGCCACTTTCTCGATGAAGCTCAAGTCAACGCTGCCATCGGCTTGCGGCGGAGTGGGCACCGCGATGAAGACGATTTGCGAACCTTCGACTCCTTCCCTGATGCTGCCGGTGAAACGCAGCCTCTGGGCTGCGACATTGCGATGAATGAGTTCTTCCAGTCCCGGCTCATAGATCGGCACCTTGCCCGCGCGCAGTAATTCGATTTTTCGTGGATCGTTATCCACGCAAATCACGTTGTGACCTACGTCGGCGAAGCAAGCGCCGGTGACGAGGCCAACGTATCCTGAGCCGATAATCGCTAAATCCATCCCGTGTTGCATGAGCGGAGCGGCGAAAATGCTACCCGAATTTGGGCCGGGGGCGATTAATTTTGTCCCGCGCCGCCGGGATCGAAATTCAGGTCGAACCCGAATTTCGGGAACGCCTTGAGCGTGAATGTGAGTAAGACGCCGTACTCCTTTACCCCGGCGTTGTCGCGGATCACCGCGCCGAGGGAGGCGACCCAGCTGGAAAGGTCGCGGTAAACTGCATATCGCTGTTGCTCCAGTATACCGGTGGCTCCTTCATACTGTTCCTGAATGGCCACGCCCCAGTTGTCGTTAATGCGATAATAACCGCCGACGCTGAACAGGCTGCTGTCCTGGAAGGCCGGATTGTCGTTCAGGTAACGGTGGGCAAAGTTCAACTGAAGATTCGAGATCGGCTGGAAGGCGATGGTGGTGTTGACTTCGCTGAATCCTTTATCGAATACCGGCACCTGCGAATCCACTACGAGCGAGGCCCAGGGTAAGGGTGTGAAACGCAGCTTGGTGAACAGATTTGAGTAGGGGGTGCGGTCGTAGGGATTATCGAAGTTGACGTCGAAATAATTTTCCAGCTCGAGCCAGGTGATATTGCTGTCGTCGCGGCGGGTCTCGAGCCGGTTGCGGATACCGAGCCGCCACACCGTCCAGCGATCAATGGAATCGATCGAAGTAAATTGCGGGAAATCGATCGGGCGCAGCTTGGTCGAGGGTTCGTAGCGGTCGAATTGCAAAATTTCGGCCGGGTTGGCGCCGCCATTCGAGACCCAGGAAAAATTCGTGAATGGCTGGATGACATGGCGCAGTCCATCGAGACCGAAGGCGCGGCTCTGTGCCTCCTCCCAGGCGCGCGAGATTTTGAAAGAAGCTTCCACGCCCGCATTGACGACCGTGCGGGTCTTGTCCCCATCGAGATAGAGCTTGGTATTGTCTGGCACGAGAAAATCCGGGGTGAACGGATCGTTGCTCGGGGTGAACATGGTTTTGCCCAGGTCGCGCGTCTGAGTGTAGTAGGTGGCGCGGAACCCGACGCGGGGGACAATGCTAAGCCAGCCGAAGTAGGTGTTCGGGTACAAAAGTTGATGGAAGGTGTCGAGCCGCCAGGATTCGTAGTCGGCCAGACCTGAGCCGCTCGGGAAGTTGCGGATGAGATCGGCCGCACCGGTCTCGCCTTCGTAGAAGATCGGGCTGCCGAAAACTGGTGTGCGTTTCACATCGAGCACAACCTCAGGCAGGCGCTCGGTCTGCTGAAAAAAGGCGTTCGCCTGAAAACGGGCGATTCCCGTCAGCGTATAGATCGGGTCCGTCTTGGTGATGGCGACGACGTTATCCGGCACCGGATTAAGGCGGAACTCGTTCTGATAAAAATCCTGCATGACAAAGGCGTCGCTTAATTTCGTGATGTCGACGATGCCGTAGATGTCGCTGGTGAATTGCGTCTTGTCCTGGAGGCTAACGCGATAACGGCTGGTGCCAATCCCGCGTCGCGGCAAAGTGGTGCGGTTCAGCTGCGGGTTTTGATCCTCGATGAAGTAAGTGGTGAGGCGGGCGAAGCTGTTGTCGTCCTGGCCATAAGTGATTTCGGGCTCGAACCCAAAAGCGACGCCACGCCGCTGCCGATAATCGAGGCGCACTCGCCCCTTGATGTCTTCATAGATGGGAAACGTCACCTGCGTCAGCAACGATGGGCCCCACTCACTCAAATAGGCCGGCGAAATGCTGAATGAGAAAGCGTCATTAAGCGATTGGTAAAGATAGGGCCACCAGAAAATCGGCACTTTGCCCACGTAGAAGGTGACGTTCTGGAAAATGACGCGGTCGTTTTCGTAGATACGAACCTTGTTCGCGTGAATGTGAAAATCGGGCTCGCTAGAGTCGTCCGTGGTGAAATTGCCATTTACCACTTCGTAATGCCCGTCGGGAAAGAGCTGCAATGTGTTACCCGCCACGAGGTATGGATTGGAGGAGGTCCGCAGGGTTTCGGCGTGGATTTCCTTGGTTTCCAGATTGTAGGTGCCGCGCTCGGCGATGTAGAGCTTGTGCTCGCGATAAATGCGAACGTGGCCCTCGGCCGAAACCTCGTGCTTCTGGGAATCGTAACGGGCCGAGTCGGCATAAATGTCCGTATCACCGAAATGCACAGCAACATCGCCGTGAGCGATGGCAACGCCGTTTTCATAGCGCGTTTCGCCGCTGGAGGTGATTTCGATTGGCTGATTTTGCGGAGTCTCCAACTCGGCCCCATTTGTCAAAGGCGCGAGGGAAAATAGAAGGAAAAAGAGGGTCGCCGCCCGCATTCGCATCGCGCGCCCGAAGCTATCGCAGCGGGGAATTGTTGCAAAGGGAATTGCCCGCGACGGCTCAGGCGTCAGCATGAGGCCTGACCTTTTTCGCCGCGCCGCAAAACCAGCCCGCCGAGCTGCTGATTCAACCCGCAGGCCAGAACAAGCGCGCGACCGCAATGGACGCCCGGCAAATCCGGAAGCCGGTTCGTGAGTAATGCCTGCGCCGCCGCAATCAGTTGCCACATCACCGATGCTCCTACGCTCTCGCCCAGGGCATTCTTCGGCGAATAGAGCGGAACTTTGCGAGCAAGGGCGAAGCGTTCCGCTTCATCGATGAACGTCCCGTTGCCGCTGCCGATGCAAAAGCTGATTCCGTTGCCGAGACGCGTGATGACCTGCCGCAATTTCTTCGCCGCTTGCCTGCGCCGGAAAAAATTCGCGCCTGGATCGATCCTGTCAACGACCATGTCGCCGCTGGATTTGGTCAGGAGAACGGCGCCGGCCCCTTCGCTGAGAATCATGCCGCAGTTGCTTTGCGGCCTCTTTGGGTCTCGCAGCAAGCGCCATTGACGATATGCTTCGCAAACAAGAGGGTCGATTTCCTCCGCGCCGACGACCAGGCAGGCGTCCACCTTCGTAGAAGCAAGCACGTCCTCGGCCAGTTTGAGAGCGAGAATGCCGACGGCGCCGTCTCCGACCACCGTGTATGAAGCGCCGGTGCTCCCCAGGATCGCGGCAAGATGGCTGGCTGGCGCGTTGAAGACAGTTTCCGGAAAAAGAAGCGGGCTCGCTGATTGCGCGCCGGAGCTAACGATTTCAGCATAGAAGCGCCGCGTGTAGATGACGCCGCCATTTGAAATGGCAAAAACGAGCGCGGTCCGCGCCGGGTCAAACGCCGTACCCTTCAGCGCGGCCAGTCCAGCGGCGGCAGCAAAACGCGAGATGGCGCTGGCTCGGCGAAGGCGCGGATGCGGCGGCAGCGTGGCTGTTGCTTCAGCCGGAACACGCCGCACCAAACACTGCCCGCCGGTTTGCTCATTGGTCAGAATTTCCGTTGGCGCGGTTTCTCCCTCCAGCAAACGCTGCCAGACTTCGGCGACATCGCTCCCGAGCGGTGTCACCCAGCTTGTTGCCGCGACAGTCATCCGATCGCCTTGCGCAGGAGAATCGAGGCGTTCGCGCCGCCGAATCCGAAGGAATTGGAAAGCGCGTAGTCGAAATCTGCGTCGCGTGCTGCGTTGGCAACAATGTTCAACTGGAGCGCTGGATCGATCCCCTGAAAGTTAATGTTGGGCGGTAAAAACGCGTGCCGCAGACCAAGCAAAGTGACGACAGCCTCAATCGCCCCCGCGGCGCCGAGCGAATGTCCCATCATGCTTTTAGTCGAACTGACCGGCACATTGTGTCCGAAGATCTCCCCGATTGCTTTGCCTTCGGCCGCATCGTTAAAAACGGTGGCGGTGCCGTGCGCGTTGATATAGCCCACCTGCCCAGGCGTTACATCCGCGATCGCTTCCTCCATGGCGCTGCGCGGGCCGCTCCCGTCCGGGTTCGGTTGCGTGAGGTGATGATTATCCGTGGAGATACCGTAACCCGCGACTTCGCCCAGGATCCGGGCGCCACGTCTCTGCGCTGAATCGAACTCTTCCAGAGCCAGCAGCGCCGCGCCTTCACCCAAAACCATCCCCGATCGATGAGCGTCAAACGGCCGGCACTTGTCGGGCGTGGATGCCTGAAGCGAATCGAAACCGACAAAGACCAGCTCGGAAAGTGCGTCGTAGCCGCCGGCCAGAACCTGCTGGTAACGACCGGCGCGAACGGCGCTAAAGGCATGGCCGATGGCGTTCGTGCCGGAAGCACAGGCATTGGCGATGACCTGCGCCGGCGCATCAAGTCCGAAGCGGTCGAGCGCATCGCCGATCTGTTTTTGCGGCGGATAATTGGCTATCCACGAGGCCGCGCAGACCCGACCGCCAGGCACGCGAAAGCGCTCAGAGTTTCCGAGCGAGCGATAGAAATGCTCGCCGAAGGTCATGCCGCCGCTGGTGGTCCCGACGATGGCGATCTCCGGCTGAAAATCCACCGTTTGCTGGAGCAATTCATCGAGCGCCGCGATGACCATGTGGGAGGCGCGATGCAAGCGGCGATCGCGTCTGCTGCCAACGTGGAGCAGCCGTGAATCATCAATTTGCGCGGCCGCTTTGCAGCGCGTGTTTGCGACATCGAACGTGGAGACCGGCGTGACGCAATCACGCGCGCTGCGCAACGAATGCAGCGTCTCGGTTAAACCAAAGCCGAGCGGGCTAACGATGCCGGCGCCGACAATCGCGACGCGGTGGGGAGGCTGCAAATTCATTGATAAAAATGAAACACCACGAAGCAGGTAAAGAACACGACGAAGGAATAGGATTGTAGCGGCGGTCTATGAATTGTGTGCTTCGCGGGCGGCGATTGCGATCTATTCGAGCGACGCTCATAGCGCGCCGCTACAGAAGATGGCGGGTGCCCGCTTCTCTTTGTTGTTGCGTTCCCCCGCAAAAGCACCTAAAAGGCCGCTGAAGAAACAGCGCTGGGGCAGTTGGTGAATTGTCAGTTGAGTTTATTCAGTGGCAGTTTGAAATCCGATTCCCGGGAACAGTGACCCGGCCGCGTTTCTCAGAATAAACTCAGAGAAATGGGAACCAAGTTATACGTTGGAAATCTTTCGTTCAATACGACGGAAACCGACCTTCAGGACCTCTTTGCCCAGGCTGGCACTGTGCAGGACGTCATGCTTATGCAGGATAAATTCACGGGCAAGTCGCGCGGCTTCGCTTTCGTGACGATGGGCTCGGAACAGGACGCGCAGAACGCCATCCAGCAGTTCAACGGCAAAACCGTGGAGGGACGCGCGCTGACTGTAAATGAAGCGCGGCCGCGCGAGGCTCGTCCGCAAGGTGGCGGCGGTTACGGGGGCGGCGGCGGTGGCGGCGGCCGTGGCGGTGGCGGCGGAGGTTACGGGCGCGGCGGGGGCGGTTACGGCGGCGGTGGTGGCGGCGGTTACGGCCGCGGCGATCGCGGATCCCGCTAAGCAGCCGCATTTGGCAAAAGCTTTGATATTGTAGCTGCCGTCCGATATTGCGGCAGAGGCGGATGCTGCCGTTCGCCTGTGCGGCGCTTTTTTGTTGCCGAAGAAATCACGCGCCGGAAGCGGCTGCGGCGCGCTGATCATCCGATGTACTTTTGCAACCCAAACCGCTTATGCCAGACGAACAGGACGAAACCGCGCAGCTACCTGAACAGCAATCGAACGAGAACATAGAAATCCCGCCGATCTCCAAACCGGCGGCCGGAGCAGCCACCGGAGCAGTGTTAGGCAGCGTAGCGGGTCCGGTGGGAGCAGTCGTCGGGGGAATGGTAGGGGCGCTCGCAGGGAAGTCGGTTGCTACTGGGAAACCGCTGACCACGACAGCGAGAGAGACGCTCGGAATCCGTGGGGGCAGCTCCAAAACGGAAGGCGCAGCAAAGCCTTCCCGTTCTGCGAAATCGGCCAAATCCCGGACCAGGAAAAAAGGCGGAACGGCCCGCAGTCGTTCCAGCGCAAGAGCGAAAACGGCTGGCAAGAAGAAACGCGGAAAGCCATCAAGTCGTGGCAAGAGCGCGTCATCGTCGAGACGACGGAAAAGTAGCGGGTCCTCACGTCGCGGAGCGGCGGCGAGATCGCGCGGCGGCAGATCCTCGGCTCGGGGCGCAGCGCGGAAGGGCGGCGGTTCCTCCCGCAAAAGCGGCGGCAGCCGCGCCCGCCGTGGCAGGAGTACGCCGAGGCAGGCAAAGAGAAAGGCACGTGGCGGCGCGTCTCGCGGCTCGAAAAGCGGCGGAGTCGCGCGGTCACGTGGTCGTGGGCGTTCCCGTTCAAGGCGCTGAAGTGGGCAGGGCTGGATTCGAACCAGCGAAGGCGTAAAGCCAGCAGATTTACAGTCTGCCCCGTTTGGCCACTCCGGAACCTACCCGTTGCGCGACCGATGATATAGGCTCAGGGATGAGCGCTCGCAAGTGATGGGTCACGCTCGGTAGAATTGAGCGATGCTCTCAACCACAAAACGCTGTGCGTCTCTCTTTAGTTCCGGGTAAATAGGCAGCGCGAGCGTCTCGCTGGCAGCCCGTTCTGCTTCTGGAAAGTCACCCCGTTTATATCCGAGATAGGAAAAACATTCCTGCAAATGCAGCGGGATCGGGTAATAAATTTCGCTGCCGATTTCTCTCGAGGTCAGGTGCGCTTTCAATTCGTCGCGTGCCTTAGCCCGGATGACGAACTGATGATAGATGTGATGTTCAGCGACGCGGTCACGGTACGGCTCTGCCGGAGCAACAATGTGCGCGTGCAGATTGCAGCGTGAAAATTCCTCCCGATAAAAATCAGCGGCGGCGCGCCGGGCGGCAGACCATCGGGTGAGATGTGGCAGTTTCACGTTGAGGATCGCCGCCTGTAACTCGTCGAGACGGAAATTTCCGCCGATGAACTCATGGTGGTAGCGTGGCTCCATTCCGTGCTGGCGGCACCGGCGAGCTCGCTCGGCCAAGTGCGCATCGTGGCAGACAATGGCTCCAGCGTCGCCCGCAGCGCCCAGATTTTTGGAAGGATAAAAACTGAAGCAACCCGCGTCGCCCATCGTCCCGGCAAGCGCGCTTTCGCCTGGGCGCGGATATTGTGCGCCGATCGCCTGGGCTGCGTCTTCGATTACGAGCAGATCATACTCGCGCGCCACCGACATGATGCCGTCCATGTCGCAACAGAGACCGTAGAGATGCACCGGAACGATCGCGCGAACGACTGTTCCATCTCGCCCCAGCAAAGCGCCATTTTGACGACGACACTCCTTCTCAACGAATTGTCGCAGCTTCTCCGGTGAGAGGTTGAAAGTGTCTCGATCTATGTCCACAAAAACGGGCTTGGCGCCGGTGCGTGCGATACAGGCTGCGGTCGCGAAGAAAGAAAACGGTGTCGTGATGACGGCATCGCCGCTTCCGATTCCTAGCGCCATGAGGACCGCCAGGAGAGCGTCCGTTCCGGAGGAGGTGCCGATGGCGAACTCCGCGCGAGTGTATTGGCAAAGCGCGCTCTCGAATTGCTCTACCTTCGGCCCCAGGATAAAACGCTGCGTGGCCAGCACCTCGTCGATTTGCTCACGGATAGGATCAACCAGCGCGCGATATTGCTCGCTGAGATCGAGAAGCGGCACGCGCATCGCGAGCAGAATCGCAGTTTCGTCCAGGCCTTCAACTAAGCTGCCAGCGTTGACCCGGCATAGCCCCTGCTCTACTTTCGGCCGATGTCTCTCATTCGCGGGCTTTTCTGGCTCGTCCTTTTCGTCTTCTTCACCTTCTGTTTCATTGTGCTTTTCCAATATGGGCCGCACGATTTCACCACTGGATTCAAAAAGGAAGGCGAACGCGTAAAGAACTTCGTCACTGAGGCGATCGGCAAAAGCAAGACGACGAAGTCGGGCGAGAAGAAGAAGTAGTTACTCGACGAACTCGATCGCGACCTCGCGCGGAATGTGACCGGCCGCGCGCGCTTCTCCAAGGAAACGGCCGATGGCTTCCCGTCCGCGCTCGCCATAGTCGCGTGTGTAATCATTCACGTACATGCCGATAAACTTGGAGGCCAGCGCCGCATCCATATCGCGCGCGTAAGGCATTGCGTGCCGCACGGCCTCAGCGCGATGAGTCAGGCCAAAGTCAATACTTTCGCGCAGAATGGCAACGAGATCGTGCTGCACCTCGTTAGGAATGTCCTTGCGCAGAACGTTGCCACCCAGCGGCAGCGGCAGGCCCGTTCTGGTTTTCCACCATTCGCCCAGGTCGATGATCTTGTGAAAACCGCTGCGCGCATAAGTAAGCTGACCTTCATGAATGATGAGTCCGGCATCGGCGCGACCGCTCTTCACCGCGGCGAAAATCTGGTCGAATGGAACGATGAACTGCCGAAACGCACCCTCCTGTAGCGGCGGTCTATGACCGCCGAGCGCACTAGGAGACGGGCGGCCGAGGTAAAGCTGCAAGGCCAGGAAGGCGCTCGTCATTTTGCCCGGGACGGCGATTGTTTTATTGCGCAGCCATTGGCGGGGATCATCGATCTGCACCTCGTTAGAAGTAACCAGCAACGGTCCGTAACCATCTCCCATGCTCGCGCCGCAAGGCAGCAATGCGTATTTGTCTGTCACATAAGCGTAGCCGTGAATGGAGATGGCCGAGATGTGCAGCTCACCGCGCATCGCGCGTTCATTCAGCGTCTGGATATCCTCGAGTTGATGCCGGAATTTGTAGCCGCGTAGATCAATTTTCTCCGCCGCGATTGCATAAAACATGAAGGCATCGTCCGGATCGGGCGAGTGGCCGATCGTGAAAGTGGTGTCCTGATGCATTCTCACCATGGTATCGGTTGGCGAGGCATCGCGCAAAAGCAGCGGGCGTTAACAGCTGCTTTGAGCTGAAACTACCAAATGCCCTCTCGCCTCCAGCGCAAATTCAATGTTCACTGATTAAGCGGGCTCGTGGCCAGGCTAACGGCACACAGTAGAACGTACAATAATTATCGTTGGCGACGTGGCGCGCGGGCACGCCCACATTGCATCTGTCGCTCGCCTGGCAGCGCGACAACGACTCGCGGTCGCTTCAGCGTTTCTGGAGATTTTGCGGCCGATGCTGAAGGTGGCGCGCAGGGCCAGACATCGCTGAGCAGCCAGCGCACGTATGTTTCGCATAATGGGCGCCCGTTTCTGCGTGGCGGCCCCCCGGCCGTCGTTTGCGCCAAGCATGTTTATTCGGCACCCGCGCGTTGCATCGCTCCCGGAATCCGATACCCTCACCGGCAATGGCAAAATCGCCGCTCGGCAAAGGTCTTGGCGCGCTCATTGCCGCGCAACCGCCGCCAACACGTCGGCCCGCGGCGCTGGAGACCGATGACGCCGGAGGCGTGCGCGAAGTGCCGCTCCAAACAATCACACCTAGTCCGTTGCAACCGCGAAAGGAATTCGCGGCCGATACGTTGCAGGAATTGGTCGAATCAATCCGGCAGCACGGCATCGTCCAGCCGCTCATCGTGCGGTCGGTCAATGGCCGGCACGAGCTGATCGCGGGGGAGCGACGCTGGCGCGCGGCCCAGCAGGCCGGCTTGACGCACGTGCCGGTGATTGTTCGCAGCGCGAGCGATCGCGATGTGCTCGAACTTTCGCTCATCGAAAACCTGCAACGTGCCGATCTTAATCCGATCGAAGAAGCGCACGGGTACGCCCGTCTGGCCAGCGAATTCGGACTGCGCCAGGAGCAAATCGCGCAGAAGGTTGGGCGGAGCCGGGCCGCGGTCGCAAACGCGATGCGCCTCCTTGATCTGCATCCGCAGGTGCAAACCTGGTTGACGCAAAATCTCGTCTCCGTCGGCCATGCCAAGGTCCTGCTTGCGCTGAAGGCGCAGGAGGAACAGCTGGCGGTGGCGGAAACGATTCTGCGCCGGAGCGCAACTGTGCGTGCAACGGAACGGCTGGTGGCGCGCCAGCTCGGGACGGATCGGCCGCGCCGCCGCCGCGCGCCATCCTTATCCATGAATGCCGCTTCGGTGCAGCACGTCCAGGATCAATTGCAGGAACATCTCGGCACGCGCGTGATTTTGCACCACGGCGAGAAACAGGGTCGAATCGAGATTGAATACTACGGCTCGGCCGATTTGCAGCGCATCATGCAGGTGATGGGATTAGCTGCCGAAAGCTGACGCTACTTGGGTTTCGCTCGACTCATTGTCTGGTTGCTCTTCCTGTTAGCGGCGACGGGCGTTTCCAGGGCGGGCGAGCTTTGGGATCAATTTTCCGGTGAGAGAGCGTTCGGTCATGTGCAAAAGCTGGTGGAGCTTGGGCCTCGCCCGGCCGGCTCTGAGGCGCTTGGGAAATCGCGCAGCTACATCAGAGCCGAGCTGGAAAGGGCGGGCTGGCATGTCCTGGCGCAGACTTTCACAGATGCGACGCCCCGCGGCGTGATCACATTCGTCAATCTCATCGCCACCTTTGGCGATCACGCAGCGCCTTCGTTTCTGCTCTGCTCCCATTACGATACGAAGACTTTCGACACTGTTCGTTTCGTCGGTGCGAACGATGGCGGCTCGAGCACGGCCTTGCTCATCGAGCTAGCGCGGGTCCTCGCGACCGATCCGGCGCTTACCAACAAAATCGAGCTTGTCTTCTTTGATGGCGAAGAAGCATTCGAGAATTTCACCGCTACGGATGGCCTTTATGGCAGCCGTCATTTCGCCGGAGAGCTAAAAGCTTCGGGCAAGGCGAAACAGTTTCGCGGCGGAATACTCTTCGACATGATCGGAGATAAATCGCTCGTGGTAACATTGCCGCCGGATTCGCCCGCAAGGCTCGCTAGCAACATTTTCGCCGCTGCTGATGAGCTGAAATTGCGCGAGCACTTCACCTATTTCCAAAACAGTGTCACCGATGATCATACTCCGCTGAATGCCGCGGGAATTCCGGTGATTGATTTAATCGATTTTGATTATCCCCCCTGGCACACGCCGGAAGACACGCTCGACAAAATCAGCGCCGAGAGTCTCGAGATTGCTGGTCGCGTGGCGTTGTATGATCTGGCGCAACTAGAAGTAAAATGACGCGCGTCATAACCATCGGCTTGAGCGTGATCGCGCTGGCTGGAGGAGCTGTTGCCGGTGAGTTTCTGTCCAAAACGCCTGCTGCCCATCGTTTGCTGGGCCGGCTGTTTGGCCGGGGCGAGCTTGTGGCGCTGGTCGGTCATCGCGGTGTTTTCGAAGGGGATTCCATTCCTGATGAAGTGCTGCGCGTCGCCGCGGCGAACACCACGATCGAGAGGAGCGCTGTGGATCGGGCCATGTTTGCCTTGCGCGGACAGTTTGGAGATGAGCGGACGTTCGCGGCGGCTTTACATCGCAACGGAACCTGGCGCTGGCGGCTGCGCCAAATGCTTGCTGACGCGTTGCGTGGCGCCGAGTGGCTTGCCGCGCAAACAAGGGGTGAAACGATGGTGACTCGCGATGAGGCGCAGCGTTATTTCGATGAGCATCGGCCGGAGTTCACCCAGCCGCTGCGCCTTCGAGCGCGCCATATTTTTCTGGCCGCGCCGGCCGGCAGCGAAAAAGTCGAGACACAGCGAGCGGCGATGGAGCAGATCGTGGCGCGGCTGCAACGAGGCGAAGATTTTGCTTCGCTCGCCGCTGCCGTCTCCGAAGACGAAGCGAGCAAGTCGCGCGGGGGCGATCTGGGATTTGTCGCAAGCAACCGGGTTCCTGCGGAATTCTGGAGCGCGATCGAGACGCTGCCGGTGAACGGACCGGTCGCGCTGGTGCAGTCACATCTTGGATTTCATGCCGTGCAGGTTCTGGAAGCGCGCCCGCCGCGGCTGATGAGCTTGGAAGAAGCCCGGCCGGAGATCGAAGAGGCCGTGGCCGGAGAAAAGCGACAAGCAGCCGTAAACCGAGTACGCGAGCAGCTGGCGCGGCAAGCGGTCTTGGGAAGTCGATGAAGGAAGTTGATATTCCCCTCACCAGACGTTAAACGCATTCTGGATAAATACTCCCATGCCGCGCATCTTTCGCAAAAATGTCGGTGTCCTCGGCCTCGGCATAATCGGGCGGCGCATCGCCGACCATCTGCGCCATCGAGGCCTGGCCGTCTTCGTTTGGAACCGAACACCGCGCCCGGTGCCGAACTTTGTGGGCTCACCCGCGGAGCTGGCGCAGACCTGCAATTACCTCCAGCTTTTTGTTTCCGACGACGACGCGCTCATGCGCATGATCCAGGTGATCACGCCATCGCTTACGCCATGGCACATTATCATCGCGCACGCCACCGTCTCGCCCGATACGATGCGCGAAGCTGCGGCACTGGTGGCGCGTCGGGGCGCGCGTCTGGTGGAAGCGCCGTTCACGGGGAGCAAGTTGGCGGCGGAGAAAGGTGAGCTCGTTTACTACGTCGGCGGGGACGACGCGGCCTTCGCCGAGGTGCGGCCGCTCCTGGAAGCCAGCAGCAAATCGATTCTTTTCATCGGCGAAATCGGCCATGCCAGCACCATCAAGGTGGCGACCAACCTGGTGACGGCGGCAACCGTGCAGGCCGCAGCGGAGGGAATGGCGCTGGTCCATTACTCTGGCATTCCCCTCGAAAAATTTGCCGAGGCGATGAAGTACAACGGGAGCAACTCAGCGACTCTCGAGATGAAAATGCCTGCGCTCCTCTCAGGCGTATTCGAGCCGCATTTTTCGGTCAAGCACATGCTCAAGGACATGCAAATCGCGAATCGGCTCGGTCGTGATTTCGATCTTGATCTTGGCGTCGCCGGCGTCGCGCGTGATCGTCTGCTCGAAGAAGCGCGCCAAGGTCACGGCGAAGAGGATTACGCTTCGATCGCGCGCAAATTCCTGCCTTTTGCGCAAACTACCGCAGTGGACCAGGAGCAACCCGATCTCTTTTCGCAACCGGCAGCGATCGAGCCGGTCGAGGAGCCGGATTTGACCGAGGAGCCGGATTTTCTTGAGGAACAACGGGCCGAGCTGGAGTCGGCCGGGGTGACGCTGGCGAAGCCGCATAGCTACGCTGCGGTGGAGCTCGGACCCGAGCCCGAGATTGTGCTGCCCATGAGCACGACAGAAGCAAAGGCAGAACCGGAACCAGAACAAGTGCAGCCGGAAGTGCAACCAGAACTGGAACCGGAGCTGGAACCAGAAATGGAACTGGAAAGGGAACCAGAGATGGAGCCGGAGATGGAGCCCGAGATGGAACCGGAAGTGGAACTCCAACTGGCACCACCAGAACCGCAACCGCCGCCGCCGCCTCTCATGGCCGAGGCCGAGATCACGCTTCCACCCGACCCTGTACCTGCGCGCGCGCAACCGCTGCCGGAAAGGCCCCGCGAAAAGGCCAGGAACGATTCCGATCAAGGCGAAGAAAAGCGCGGTTTTCTCAGTCGGCTGCTTGGACGCACAGCCGATTACTGAGAGCGCTTGAATGGCGCCGTCCTGTTTCGATTTGTCCACCCGCACAAAGTTGCGCGTGAGCGGCGCAGACCGTGTCCGGTTCATGAATGGCCAAACCACCACCGACGTGCGCAAGCTGAACGTGAACACCACACAGGAATCATGTGTTCTGAACTCGAAAGGCCATCTCGACGCGCATCTCTTTGTCTTTGCCACGCCGGACGCGATCTGGATCGACACAGATGAAGAACAGCGCAAAGCTCTCCCGGCGAGACTGGCGCGTTACATCATCGCCGATGACGTCATCATTGATGATGCGACCGACGAGTTCGCGTTGTTTCATGTTCTAGGCCCGACGCAGCCGCAGATTCCTGGCACAGAGTTTTGCCTGAACTCGCGCCGCTTTTGGGCTGCCGGCTGGGACTTGTGGAGCGGGCCAGCTGATGCGCCGCGGGTCAGGGCGATGCTCGAGGCGCAGTTCCAATTTCTGCAACCGAACGCGCTTGAGACGTTGCGCATCGAGAACGGAGTTCCACGCTGGGGCCGGGAGTTGACTCCCGAAATCATTCCTCCGGAAGCGCGCCTGGAAAATCGCGCGATCGACTACGACAAAGGCTGCTATATCGGCCAGGAAGTCATTTCGCGAATGAAAATGAGCGGGCAAACGCGCCAGCTCTTGTCTGGAGTGATTGCTTCCGAGGATCTCGCGCCAGGTTTGGAACTGCGTTCGGCGGAAAAAGCTGTAGGCAAAATCACCAGCGCGACGTTTTCGCCGCGGCTTCACGCACATATGGCGCTCGCGATGATCAGGCGCGGCTTTACCGAGCCGGGCACGGAGCTGACGGCGGTGTCCCACGGTCGCGTGCTCAATGTGCGTGTCACGGCACTTCCCTTCGGAAACTGATGCCGAAAGTCACACTCAGTCACCTGTCCAAAATTTATTCCGGCGACAAAGAGAGTCCCGCCGTCGAGGACCTGAATTTGGACATCGCTGACGGCGAATTCGTGGTGCTGCTCGGACCGGCAGACTGCGGCAAATCCACCACCCTGCGAATGATTGCCGGCCTGGAGGACATTTCGCGCGGGGACGTTTTCATTGATGATCGTCGCGTCACCGACGTGCCCCCGAAGGACCGCGATATCGCGATGATCTTCCCAAATTACGCGCTCTACCCGCATATGAGCGTCTATCAGAATATGGCTTTCGCATTGAAGCTGCGAAAGTTCTCCAAGCCGGAAGTGAGGAAACGCGTAAGCGATGCCGCGGACATTTTGGGCATCGGAGATCTGCTCGATCGCAAACCGAGGGCGCTCTCGGGTCTGGAACGGCAACGCGTGGCCCTGGGACGCGCCATCGTGCGACAGCCAAAGCTTCTTTTGTTCGACGAGCCGCTCTCGAACCTTGGCGCCAGGGCGCGCCTGGAAATGCGCACTGAGATCGCCAGACTACACCAGCGTTTGCAGACGACGACGACGATCTACGCTACGCGCGATCAAATCGAAGCGATGACGATGGCTGATCGCATCGTGGCCATGAACGATGGGCGGGCGCAGCAGAACGGCACCCCCTGGAAGCTCTACCACGAGCCGGAGAACCTGTTTGTCGCGGGATTCCTGGGCTGCCCGCCGATGAATTTCATCCAGGGTGAGCTACGGCAGGGGCGCGACGGTATCATTTTCAAAGAAATCGACGATGGAACGCTCCAAGTAACGCTCGATGAATGGTCGGATTTGCAACAATTCGCCGGGAAGCGATTGCTGCTCGGCATTCGTCCCGAAGAGATCGAAATTGCGCAATCCGCGAAACCGGCGGGCGCGGTGCCGAGCTTTCCCGCCATTGTGGACGTCGTCGAGCCGATGGGCGCCGGGACAATTCTTCACCTGCAAACCGGCGCGCATACCATTGTCTGCCGCAGCCAACAAGCCCTCGACCATCGCGAAGCCGGGCGCCGTCTTCAGTTCGAGCTCAAAATGAGCAAGGTGCATCTTTTCGATCCTGAGACGACGCAGCGAATCGTGTGAGATAACGCGCTTTGCGCCGCGGCCCTGCCCGATTTGAGTTGCGCCGGCTTGCCTTTTGTCGGTAGGCTGGTCTTCGCTCCATCCTCTTATGAATCAAAGACTGTTGGAAGAAATCGGTCGCACTCAGCGGCTGGGAATATTGAACGCCCTCAAGCGCAGCCGCGGCTTGTCCGTCAACGAGCTCGTAGACCGTATGGGCATGAGTTACATGGGTATCAAGCAGCATTGTCTCACTCTCGAGCGCGACGGCTATCTCGATACCTGGCGGCGCCCGCAAAAAATGGGCCGCCCCGAGATGGTTTACCGGCTCACCCGCCGGGCCCACGATCTTTTCCAGGCCGACAGCAATCGCTTCACCCTGGAACTGCTGCAATCGATCCACGAAATCTACGGCCCGAATGCGCCGGAAAAGTTGCTCTATAATTTATACGAACGTAAACGCGCCGCTCTCAAACTGAAGGTCAAAGGCGACACCGTGACCGACCGCGCGAAATCGCTGGCCAAGATCCGCGACGCCGAAGGTTACATGTCGGAGTTTCGAATCGACGATCAGGGACCGCAGATTCTGGAGTGCCACACGCCGTTGCAAAACGTGCTCGACAAATACGCTATCATCGGCCGGCTCGAGCAGGAGATGTTTGAAGCTGTGCTCGGCACGCCGGTGCGCCGGCAGGAGACTCGCAACTCGGGTCTTTACGAGTGCGCGTTTTACTTCGCTGCCTGAGCGCGTCCCGCTGAAGCTGGCGATTTGCCTTTGCCGGAAAATCGTTTGAATGAAACGCCCATGCCCCGGGCGTTTCCCACCGCGGTCATTGAAAATTTGCAGCCGTTAATCGACGGCGGCCGCTACCCGATCAAGCGCGTTATTGGCGAGGATCTCGTGGTCGAAGCCGACATTTTCAAGGATGGGCATGATATCGTCGCTGCCGTCCTAAAATGGCGACTACTCGGCGAGACACGCTGGCACGAGACGGCAATGACGCTCGTCGACAACGATCGCTGGCGCGGCGCGTGCACATTCTACCAAAACGCGACTTATGAATACACAGTCGAAGCGTGGAGCGATACTTTCGGCGGCTGGCAGCACGAATTTTCCGCCAAGTTCAAAGCCGGTGTGACGCCCCTGCGAAGCGAGGCGCTCGAGGGCGCGGCTTTGATCGAGCAGACGGCACAGCGCGCGCACAACGATGAAGATGCGGCGCGTTTGCGCGAGATCGCGCAGGCGGTGCGCACGAGCGCGCCGGCCGAGGTCGATGACTTGATTCATTCCGGAGAACTCGAGGTTTTGATTGCGAGCTATCCCGATCGCGCGGCAGCCACGCAATGGGCGCCGCCGCCGCGGGTAATTGTTGATCGGCGGGAAGCGCGGACGGCCGCTTGGTACGAATTTTTTCCGCGCTCAGCCGAAGGTTTGCCTGACCGCGGTTCCACACTGCGGGATTGTCTTGGGCGAATCGACGATGCGAAAGCGATGGGATTCAATGTCATCTACTTCCCGCCGATTCATCCCATCGGCACCACAAATCGGAAAGGCCGGAACAATTCGATCAGTTCGGAGCCGGCCGATCCGGGGGTCCCTTATGCCATTGGCAATCGACACTTGCATCTGCCCAACGGTGGCGGCCACAAAGACATCGAGCCAGCGCTCGGCACGCTGGAAGATTTCGCCTGGCTTGAAAAAGAAGTGCGCAAACGCGGGCTGGAGATTGCGCTCGATTTCGCCATCAACTGCTCGCCCGATCATCCCTACGTGGCGGAGCATCCGGAATGGTTTTACGCGCGCCCGGATGGCACGATCAAGTTCGCAGAGAATCCGCCGAAGAAATACGAGGACATCTATCCGCTGAACTTCCACTGCGCGAACTGGCAGGCGCTTTGGGACGAGATGAAGAGCATCATTCTGTTCTGGGCGGAGCGCGGTGTCCGTGTTTTCCGGGTGGACAATCCGCACACTAAACCAGTGCCGTTTTGGGAGTATCTGATCGGCGGCGTGCGCGAAAAATTCCCCGATGTCATTTTCCTCTCCGAGGCCTTTACCAAACCCAAGATGATGAAGGTGCTGGCCAAGGCCGGCTTCACCCAGAGCTACACCTATTTCACCTGGCGCAACTATAAGCAGGAGCTCATCGACTACTTCACGGAGCTCACCCAGACGGAAATGCGCGAATACTTTCGCGGGAATCTCTTTACTAATACGCCCGATATTTTGCCTTTTGTCCTGCAGGAAGGCGGCCGTCCGGCATTTATGATTCGCGCTATTCTGGCGGCCACGCTCTCGAGTCTCTACGGCATTTACAGCGGGTTCGAGCTGTGTGAGAACGAAGCGCTGCCTGGACGCGAGGAGTATCTCGATTCGGAGAAATACCAGTTCAAAGCGCGCGACTGGAACGCGCCGGGCAACATCAAAGATCTCATCACTCGTTTAAACCAAATCCGCAGCCATCATCGCGCCCTGCATCTTTACGACAACCTGCGCTTTTATCACGCCGATCACGACGCCATCCTTTTTTACGGCAAAGCGACTCCCGCGCGCGACAGCATCATTTTCGTCGTGGTGAACCTCGATCCATTCCAGTCGCACAACTCAATGATAGACATGCCGCTCGAGCTCTTCGGTATAAAGGAAGGCGAGCCCTACGAAATGCACGACCTGCTCGATGACTCGCGTTATCTCTGGCGCGGCCGCCGCAATTACGTTGAGCTCGATCCGGCCACCCGCCCGGCGCACATTTTTCGCATGCGCCGAGTGGATTGAACTCAGTTCGAGCAGGCGCACATGAATGTGCTGAGTCCGCGCTTTGCCGCTCAACAAACAAAGCTGTTTAAGAGTGACAAAACTCGCCCTCGTGAAATCAGCCTCACCGAAACCGCCGGCCTCAACTTTCTGAACCCAGTCGGGCAAGTGTCGGGCGGGCCGGCGCCGGAGCTGTAGCAGGCGAGACGTTTCCCTCGCGGTCCGTTAAAACTGTGGCGCGGGGGAGCATTGCCGAGCTGCTCGGCCCTTGTTTCAATCCCTAAACAAAAAATGAGGTCGGCGACGTTTCATCCGTATGCGCACGATCGCAGTTCGTGGATGGTTTGTGCTGTCATTTTTGTCGATTTACTCGGGCAGCTGCTCTCTGTTCGCACAAACGCCCAGTTCGAGTCTTTCAGGGCGGCGCATCGTCGGCCCGGGCGAAGCGCCTCAACCGTTCCCGGAAGCGAAAGCTATATCTCAGCCGCGAAACGACGAAGAGTTAGTCGCTGCGATTACAAAACTCGCGGATGAGTTAGTAAAGTCGGGGCGGTTCTCGGGCAGCATATTCCTAGCGGCTGACGGCAGACCGCTACTGAACAACGCCTGGGGCGACGCAGATAAGCAAGCGAATGTTGCTGCGACCCCTGCGACAGCTTACGACCTGGGTTCAATTGGGAAGCTGTTCACGCAGATCGGCATTCTCCAGCTTGTGGATGAAGGTAAACTGACTCTGGACGAACCTCTCGCCAGGTACCTTCGCGATTACCCGGATCCGGAGGTTGCGCAGAAGGTCACTGTGCGGCAACTGCTCCTTCACAAGAGCGGGATCCCGGACGTTTTCAACAACATCACGGCGCAAACGCCATTGGGGGCAATGACAGAGGTTAAGGATTTCCTGCCACTGTTCGCCCACAAGCCACTCGAGTTCGCCCCGGGCTCGGCGCAGCGGTATTCCAGCTCGGGCTACATTGTCCTCGGACTTATCATCGAAGCAGTGAGCGGGGAAAACTATTACACTTATGTGCAGCGGCATATTCTCGAGCCGACGAGAATGACTCACTCGGGCTTTTTTGACCGTACCGAGCTGCCGTCTTTCGTCGCACACAGCTACGAGGATGGGAAAGATGTCACGGGTGTGCATCCGCGGCGCGGTTGTCCGGCCGGCGGCCTGCAGGCTTCAGCCGAAGATCTGTTCCGATTACTCGAGGCTGTTAATCGCGGCAACTTAATCAAGCGGGACACGATCGCGCTGTTACGCGACCTCGTCCCGCGGCCGCCTGATGCGGCAGCGCCGGCCGACAACGGCAAGCTCTTCGGCTACGGCATTTCAGGCGGCGCACCCGGAGTGAGCGCGACACTGGCTGTCGATCCTAGCGGCCGTTACACGCGTGTTGTCCTCTCAAACAGCGGACCGCCGATGGCGATGTCAATGGCCGCTACTATTCGTCACTGGATCGATCACATGCCCAAGCTCGACCGGAGCTAGATGAGCCGTTGCGAAGCCAGCGGCTCCGTTTATCGTAAGCGCCAGCTTGGGCATGAAGAAAATTCTCTGGTTGCTTCTCGCGCTGGCCGCGGCCACGCCGCTGCTCGGGCAGTCGCCGACGCCGCCGCTTGTGCCCGATATGCCGCATGCACAAACGGTCTTCGAAGCCATGCGCGCTTCCGGTCCGGTGATGATCTTTCTCATTCTGCTCTCCATCGTTTCGCTGATGTTGATCATCGTCTATTTGCTCACCATTCGCCGCGGGGCGATTGTTTCCCGCGGCTTCATGGCCACGGCTGACGCTCTTCTGCGCAAACGCGATTACCTCGGGCTCCTCGCCGTCTCGAATCGTCACGGGGAAGCCGTCGCTCGCGTCGTCCAGCACGTGCTCGATTTCACCACCAAAAATCCAAACGCCGACTTTGCGCAGGTACGGGAAATCGCGGAGACGGAAGGAACGCGCGTCGCGACTAATCTTAACAACCGCGTCACATACCTCGCCGATATCGGGATGATCGCGCCGCTGCTTGGACTGCTCGGCACCGTCATCGGCATCATTTCCTCTTTCGCCGCGCTCGGCGCGGATGTCGGCAGCGCACGTTACGTCGCGCTATCGCGCGGCATCAGCCAGGCGTTGTTCAATACCGCGGCCGGTCTCGCTATCGGTATTCCGGCCATGATCTTTTACGCTTTTTTCCGCGGACGCGCGCAGCGGCTCATCTCGGAATTGGAGTCGGCAGTCACTCACATTCTGGCGCTGCTCTCGGTGCAATTCAGCAAACGGCCGGAGCGGGCTCCCGCTTTGCTCGAATCCGAATTCTAAACGCGTTTCGGTCCCGATGAACTTCCGTGCTCGCGTCGCGATGCAGCATCCAGGCATTCAACTGGCGCCGCTCGTCGATGTGCTCATGTTGTTGCTCATCTTCTTTTTGCTGACCTGGAACGCCGCGCGCAACGAGAACGAGCTCGACGTCAAAGTCCCGAAAGCGTCCGCGGCGAAAGAGAAAGCCGCTCCGCCGGGCGACGTCGTGGTGAATGTGCGGACTGACGGTGCAATGGTAGTGAATCGTCGGCCGTTAACCCCTGCGGAATTGACTGATCTGCTGCAAAACCTGGTCAAGCTCTATCCTGATCAGGCCGTAGTGATTCGCGGCGACGAGGGAGGTGCGTACAAAAACGTGGTCAACGTCTTGAATATTTGCAGCGAAGCCGGGGTGACGAACGTCGCCTTCGCCACGGCGAAATGAAGAGGCTCCGGCGCGTGGCCGGGCTGCTTTTGCTCGCCCTGCTCTGTGCGCGCCAGAGCCTGGCTCAGGATGTTCGCCGCGCCCAGCCAGTGGAAGGACCGCCCGTCGCCCGAGCCCTGCCCGCTGAGGACGAGACGGCGCCGCCGCGCAAAGCGCCAGTCGATGCCGAGTCGAACAAAGGCGAAGAGCAGCCGAGCGATAAACGCCAGCTCGAATACGCCAACGCGCTTTTCGCCCGCAAAATGTATGACCTGGCGATTCCCGAATACGAGAAATATCTGGCGGATTATCCCTCCGCCTCTGGGCGGGCGAATGCCTGCTTCGGTCTGGGCGAAAGCTATCGGTCAGTCGGCAAAACCGGTTCGGCGCGAATTAATTTCCAAAAGGTGCTCGATGATTACGGCGAGAGCGAGTTTGCCGGACCGTCTGCTTATGCGCTGGGAGTGATGGCGTTCTCGCAAAAGGACTACGGCACGGCGCAGTCACTCTTTCACAAGGCGGCGGCAAAATCGAAAGATGCGGTGGCGTTGTCAGCGAAATATTTCGAGGCGCGTTGCCTCGAAAACATAAAAAGGGGGGACGAAGCGCTTTCTCTTTACCTTCAGGTCGCGGAGACGAAGAGCCAGTATCGTGAAGACGCGCGGGCGACTGCGGGCGCGATGTTGCTCGCGCGCGGCCGCCAGGCGGATGCCCTGAAGCAATACGAAGCGCTCTCGAACGAAGCGGAAAAGCCGGCGACGAGAGCAGAGGCTGCGGTTCGCGCCGGGCTCATCGCCAGTGATCTGGCCACGGCAGATCGCGGTAAGGTTTACAAGGAGCTGCTGGACAAAGCGCGCGCCTTTTTTGAGCGGGGGCGCACCATGCCCGAGGCCGGAAAGTGGAAGGGCATCGCGCAGGCCGGCTTGTTGCGTCTCGAGTACCAGACCGGCCTCTTTACTCAATTAATCGCTGACTTTAAAAAATCAGGCGACCAGCTTCCGGATGAAGCGAAACCCGAATCGATGCTGCTGGTTGGCAATGCCCAACGGCAGCTTGGCCGCGCGCATGACGCGGAGGAAACATACCGCCAGATCATCGACAAATTTCCCGCGCGCGAAGAGGCAAAAGAAGCCCGTTATCAGCGTCTGATCAATCTTTACAACTCCGAGCCGGAGGCGGTCATCGGTGAAGTGGAGGCGTTCCTCAAAACGAATCCCAGTCCGGAACGGGCCGATCAGGCGCGGCTGTTGAAAGCGGAGGCGCTTTACAAACAACAAAAATTTGGCGAGGCCGCGCCGATATACGAGCAATTGCGCTCGTCGAATCTGGCGGCCAACTTGCGGGCGGAAGCTGCCTACAAACTTGCCTGGTGCTTTGTGCAGACGAAGGACACCTCGCACGTGATCGAGGCCTTCAGCTATTTTCTCAAGGCATTCCCTGATGCGGCGCAAGCCCCGGCCGCACTGATGCAGCGCGCGATGGCTTACCAACAAAGCGGAAATGCCGATGCCGCGATCGCCGATCTTGACGGGATGCTTTCAAAGTTTCCAAAAGCAAAAGAACGCGAGGGCGCGCTTCAGCAAAAGGCGTTGCTTCTTGGCGAAAAAAATCAGCCCGCTGAAATGGCCAGGACCTTCGCGCAGTTGCTGAGGGAGTTTCCGAAAACGGCCGCTGCCGCGCAGGCGAACTATTACATCGGCAAAGCGGCCTTCGATGGCAGGGATTACAAACGGGCCATCGGTTCGCTCGACGCTGCGCGCCGATTGAATCGCGAACAATATTACGAACTCGCCACCGTCCGAATTGTTCTTGCCCAGTATTATCTGCACGATCGCAAAGCGGTCACGAACGAGACGGATGGTTTGCTCGCGAGCGCGTCCCGCAACGCTGTCCCGGCCGAAGTGCTGGAGTGGCTCGGCCTTGAATACTACAATGATAAGAATTTCGCCCTCGCCGAGAAATACCTCAGCGCGCTGTCGCGGCTGGGCAATTCAGCGCGGGTGAAGCCGGATTACTGGTTTTATCTGGGCGATGCGGCGAGCAAGATGAAGAAGTTTGAGGAAGCGGAAGGAGCTTTCGAGCGTTATCTTCAGACCTCGAGCGATGCCGCTGGAAAAGCCAAAACGCTTCTCGCTCTCGGCGCGACGAAGATCGCTGTGCACAAAGCGGATGAGGCCGAGAAAATTGCCGCTGAGATCATGACCCTCCAACCGGAAGGGAAAGTGAATGCGGAAGCGCGTTTACTTGCCGGTGACGTGCAATTGGAGCGCCAGCATTTCGAGGAGGCGGGGAAGGCCTACGCCGGTGTGGCCTTGCTTTATGACGACCCGGCCATAACGCCGCGTGCGCTCGACAAGGCGGCTGATGCCTATCGTCGCGCCGGCAAAACCGAAGAGGCGGACCGGGTAGCAAAACAATTGCGCGACCGCTATCCGAACTACGCCGGAGGTTGAGTGTTCTGCTCTCGCAGCGGTCTGTGACCGCGAGTCTCGAACGAACGCTTGCGAGTTAGCTCGCGGCATCGAGCGCGAGAGTTTCAATGGGCAGCGGTGCGAGAAAATCGCCGGCCCTTTCGATCTGCAAAACTGGTCGCGCCAAATGCGCCGCGAGAAGACTCGCGTCCGGATTTTCGGCGATGCCCGCGCGTGCGACGAGATGGCAATGGGCAAGCGAATGGATTGTTCGCTCCAGTCTTTCACAAAGCTGCCGCGCCTGCTTGAACTCAACAGTGCAAACGCCCGGCGCAGTCGCTTCCACAAAGGGGGAAAGCGTGAAAGCGTGATGCAGCAGGATTTCGTTCACCTGCTGCTCGCGCTCGCGGGCGCGAGCTTTGATGACAAGATGAAGGCAGCGCGCGAGTGCCTGGCTCGGCGCCATCCCGGGGCGGACACCGGCAGCTTCCGCCGCCGCATTGATTTGCAGAAGAATGGCTTTGCTGGCGGTGTTATCGAGAACAGCAAGCGGCTCCTCGCGCAAGGCAGGCTGATGACGAGCGATCGCTTGCAAATAAAAATTTGGCAGCAGAATCGTAGCAAACATTGGCATACCTAAAGGTGCCTTCCTCCGCATCCCTCGACGGAGCCTGTCCTGCGCAAAGCCGAAGGGCTCGTGATAACGTGCGAGCGCTGAACGCGCAGCCGCGCTTCCGCCAGCCTGTTGTCCTTCTCTAAATCGCCGAGATGCCACTGATTCTCGAGGACCAGTTTCGTGCGGGCGCTCGGCACGAGATTATGCCGGCTCATGACCAGAAAAGCGGCCGGCGATCCTTCGACCAAACGTTGCAAACGATACCAGCTCGTCGCCGGAATGTGTCGCAGCTCTTCCGCGGTATTCAGAATGAGGTCGAGAATCACGAGCGGCAAATTGCCATCGCGCAAAAGCAAGTCCGCGGCCTTGATCGCATGCGCCGCCGTCTCGCATCGAATCCAGAACAAATGGTCCAGGGCAGCTTGGCTCGCTGATTGTGGATCGAAGGAATCAGCGCCATCAATGAGCGCGAGAAAAAATTGTTTTTGCTGTGAGGCCTGGAGCAAACAATGGATGAGCGAGGCGGAGCCGGCACTCGGGCGCGGGCTCGTTAATTCGGTGATGGCCCCTTTGCCTAATCCGCCGATTCGATCGAGAAGATCGATGCCGGTAATGAGCTCGCCCGCGGCTGCGGAGCTGCTTGCAGCGTGAAAGCGCTCGGCCAGAAGATTGCGCAGTTGAACAATCTTGCCGTTGACTGCCATGCCAAAACAGTGACATGGCCGCGCAATATGTTCAAATGAACATTATGCTCGTTTCCGGTTCGCGTTCTCCTGCCGCCGAACGAGCGAAACCATCACCCCCTGGACTCGTAGATCATGCGCCGGCCGCAAATTCGGATAACGCGGGTTCTCAGCTTTCAGGTACGCCCGCTCACGCTCGAGGACGAATCGCTTCAATGTTGTCTCTCCATCAATCAGCGCGGCCACGATATCGCCGTTCTTCGCTTCCTTGCGGTCTTCCAGAATCACGATATCGCCATCAACAATGTGCGCGCCGATCATGGAATCACCACGCACCCTCAAGGCAAAGGTGCGGCTGCTTCGAGAAACATTAGCCGAGCGCGCATCCAGCGAGACGTGGCCGAGCACCGTCTGCTCGGTCAACGTCGCCATGCCTGCGGGAATTTGGCCATAGATCGGAATGTCCGTGATGCGCACCTTCTGCACCGGCGTGACGAGAGCGCGCGCTTTCCGTGCCTGGCGATCCAGAAAGCCTTTGCGCTCGAGCGTCGCGATGTATTGCATCACTGAGGTCTGGCTCGCCAGCCCGAAGTGCTGCTGAATCTCGCGCGTGCTCGGCGTCACACCTTTCTCGCGCTGCTGGCTCTGGATGAAATCGAGAACGCTCCGTTGCCGTTCAGTTAGCATTTTTCTTCTATCATCATCTTCGCTCTGCCATCACGCAAGTTCAAATGAACATGCCGCGCTCCGTGAGCAGGTCTTTCCATCGGCCGAGAAACGAGAGGCGGCAGTACAACTTCTCTGCCGCGGAAAGGCATCCTTCATCGACAGCCCAAGCCGCGTCCAAATGCTGCAGATCATGCAAGGCAGCGTCGAAGGATTGGCTCACTTGCATCAGTGATTCGCGGACTGACTCGGTTTCGCTGCCTCGCATCCCAGGTGCGATTTTCATAAACAGTTCAACCAGGTCCGCAGGAACGTCGGTCATTGCTGCCAAGGGAGGTTTTCCTGCCAGCACGAGCAAATGCTCCATCCGCGACTTCGGGTCGCACAAGGTGCGATACGCCTTATTTAACTCGGCGAACTCATCAGCTGAACGTGCCGATTGATCCGGATGTGTAGTGCGCGCGAGCTCGTGATACTTTTTCTCGAGCTGCTCAAGATCGAGCCAGGGGCGCTTCGGCTGGCCGAGAAGCGCGAAGTAATCGGTCACGCCGCGAAGCTTTCGCCGCAGGAGCAATGCGCGACGGCATTAGGATTGGTCACTTTGAATCCGCCTTTTTGCAGGTCGTCGCTGAAATCGAGAAGCGAACCGCTGACAAAGAGCGCGCTCTTGGGATCGATAACGACGCGCACGTTGGCTGAATGAACGAGGATGTCGCGCGGCATCGGTCCGTCAACGAGGTCCATCTTGTATTGCAGACCCGAGCAGCCGCCGCCGATGACGGCGACGCGTAGTGCGCCGTCTGTCCGGCCTTGTTTTTCCAGGAGCGAGTTGAGCCGGCGCGATGCATTTTCCGTCACCTTGATCAGCCGTTCGTTGCCGATCTTGATTCCGTTGGCAATCGCTAGGTTCATGGGCAGTCGGCGCTCATAGAGCGCTACGCTGTAGCGGCGGTCTATGACCGCCGAGCTGTTCCACGTTCCTGGCAACGTGTTCGCGGGCGATGCGCTCCACATCGGCCAGGCTGCAAACGTGCTGAAGTTTTTCTCGCAGCGACCTGGCTTCGGGCAGGCTCTTGGAATAGGCCATCAGCCGCGCCCGCATCGCGCGCATGGCCGGCTCTTCCGCGCCCCAGCATTCCACCTGAGCTCGACAATGCTCGAGCATGATCTGCCACCGCTCGTCAAACAGGGGAGGCGGCAACACTTCGCCGGAAGCGAGGTAGCTTTTTATCTGCTCAAAAATCCACGGCGCGCTCATGGCCGCGCGACCAATCATCACCCCGGCGATATCCGCTTCCGAGCGACGGCGCGCCACCTCTTCGGCGGAAAATAAATCGCCGTTCCCGATAACGGGCAGGGCAATCGATTGCGCAACCTCAGCAATAACGCGCCAATCCGCTTCACCGGAATAACCTTGCGCGCGTGTTCGCCCATGCACGGCCAGCGCCGCAATGCCGCAGTCCTGCAAAATGTGCGCGACGCGAACCGCGTTGATGGAATCGGCATCCCAGCCGATGCGAATCTTCGCCGTAACTGGCAGCGGCGCCACCGCACGCACGACGGCGCGCGCGACGCTCGCCAGCGTGGGGCAGTCTTTAAGCAAAGCGGAGCCGCCGTTCTTCGCGACGACTTTGTTGACCGGACAACCGAAGTTCAGGTCGATGAAATCGGGCGCGACCCAATCCACCACCTGCCGCGCCGCTTCCGCCATGTGCGCTGGGTCACCGCCGAAAAGCTGCACGCCGAGCGGCCGCTCAATCTCGTCAAAATCGAGATACTCGCGGGTGCGCTGGTTGCGGCGAAAGACGCCTTCAGATGAAACGAATTCGGTGACGAGAACATCAGCGCCAAAGCGTTTGCAGATTTGCCGGAAAACTTTGTCCGTCACGCCCGCCATGGGCGCGAGATAAAGCGGAAACCTTTCCTCAGTGAAGGGCAGAGTTTTCACGGCTCAAGCAGCGACGGCCGGTTGCAGCAGCAATTCCATCACTTCGGCCTGCACCCGCTCCAGGTCGGCCAGGCGCAGTTGCGGATCGGGCACGATGAAGACATCGCCGTTATGCGCGTGCTCGTAGATGAGGAGGCGGCGGCCATCGGAATTTTCGGTTCGGACCTGTTTCAGCA
>JBKPQR010000030.1:0-41625 GCA_046734175.1 Verrucomicrobiota bacterium
GGGTAAGGCCTGCGATCACCGACGAAACGACAGGCGAACTCAGTTGTAAAATCGGCCACATCGGCCGCACTGCCGCCATTTCCGCAGGCGAGAAGCTGACCTCTGTTCGTGAGCGAGTTAGTGATCAGATCGGCGGCGCGCGCGATCTCGCGCGAGAAATGTTCGAGCGAGCGGAATGTCGCAATGGCGTCGTCCAAGGCGCGCTGAAGAATGATGGACATGTGCTGCACTTAGCCGCGACGCGGAAATGTGTCGAATCGAAAAGAGCCGCGGCTTGCCTTCCCAGAGGTGCGCTGTTTCAGCAAAATGCTGCGGCTTTGTGTTGCAAAAGAATGCGGCTTTGGCGTAAGACCAGCTTTTTTCCTCGGCGTGCCCAAGTTTTCGCAGAGCGCGGTGTTGCTCCTGACGCTGATGACGTCGGGGGCCACAGTTGCGGGCGCGGAGGAAAAGAACAGAGAGAAAAGCCGCGGTGCGTTTGGAGTGCAACTGCAGCCATTTGCCGCCCTGGTAACGCCGCGGGCGGAAGCGATCCGGGTGGCGTATTACGCTTCTCCAACAACACGGGCGGCGCTCCCGTTTCGTGCGGAGCCGCTGGATGAGCAGCCGAGGCGTGATGATGAAGATGTTTTGCCAGCGCCGGACGCGTCCCATCCTGTCGTAACCGGCAACCGCGCCCTCTTGCGCAATGGTGTGGCCTATGCGCCGTCACGTGCGCCGCAGAATGTGAAGAACGCGATCTGGGCGGTGAACACCTTGTGTCGCAAACCTTACATTTGGGGCGGCGGCCACGGCTCGTTCAATGACCGCGGCTACGATTGCTCCGGCACAGTGTCATATGCACTCCATTACGCCGGCTTGCTGGGAACGCCTCTGCCCTCGAGCGATTTGTGCCGCTACGGAAGTCGCGGCCGTGGCCGGTGGATTACGATTTACTCCCGGCCGGGTCATACTTTCGCGATGATCGCGGGACTTCGGCTCGACACCACTGATCTGCGTTCCGGCGGGGATGTCGGCCCCCGTTGGTATGTGGAGGGACGTGATACGGGTGGCTTCGAAGCGAGGCAGCCAGCCGGATGGTGATCCGTTAGCCGCGGACGTTCATCGCTTTTTTTTTGCGTTCCCCCCGGGGATCCTTCCGGGCGCTGTAAAGTGGAATCAGTTGTGGCACATTAGGGCACGATGAGCAGCTACCCGCCGAAGCTGAACAACATCATTAATCTCTTCGAGCATTTACCCGAAGACGAGAGGCGCGAAACACTCGTCTCTTACGCTGACAACGCGGGCAAGCAGCAGCCGCGGCCGGGCGAACAATTCGATCTCGAAGATGTGCGCAAAGACGAAGAATGCGCCGACACCGTGGGCGTCTATTTGCATGTGGATCAAAACGGCAAGGCGCACATTCGCATGGCGCTGGGGCCGGAAGTGCAGACGCTGACGCGGGCCATGACCTCCATTCTTTGCAAAGGTCTCGAGGGCGCCACGCCGCAGGAGATTCTTGAGGTGCCGGCGGATTTCGTCACTCGCATCGTAGGCGCGGAGCTGGTGCGAGTGCGCAGCCAGACGACCTATTATGTGCTGCAACGGATCAAAGGGATTTGCAAAGTCTGGCTCGACCGGCAGCGCATGGCTCAGGTCGCCTAGTCCCTTTCAAGCTCCCACGACCGCGCATCCTTCAGTCCGGGCAGGCCGGCGTTTCCGCTACGCTCCGCTCAGGAGGACAAACTGAGCGTTCGCGCGTGAAGTCTCTCTGATTTCAAATACAATTCGCCGCGCAAATGCCGCGGAATAACGAGCTGAAGAAAATTTTGCTCATCGGTTCCGGTCCAATCGTGATCGGGCAAGGCTGCGAATTTGATTATTCCGGGGTGCAGGCGTGCAAGGCGTTGCGCGAAGAGGGTTACACGGTGGTGCTGGTGAATTCCAATCCCGCCACCATCATGACGGACCCGGAGTTCGCCGATCGCACTTACATTGAGCCGATCACTCCCGAAGTGATCGAGGCCATCATGGAGCGGGAAAATCCGGACGCGATTTTGCCGACGATGGGCGGCCAGACCGCGCTCAACGCCGCCATGGAGTTGAATCGCCATGGCGCGCTCGCGCGACACAACGTGAAATTGATCGGGGCGAATGCGCAAGCGATCGCGAAAGGCGAAGACCGTCAGCTTTTCAAGGAAGCAATGTTGCGCATCGGGCTCGATGTGCCGCGCTCCGGCATCGCCACGTCAATCGAAGAAGCGGAGAAGATTGCGCAGAACATCGGCACGTTCCCACTCATCATCCGGCCCGCGTTTACGCTCGGCGGCAGCGGTGGCGGCATCGCCTACAACTACGATGAGCTGGCGGAGATCGCGGCGCGCGGCCTGGCCATGTCGCCCGTGAATGAGGCGCTGATCGAAGAGTCGTTAGTCGGCTGGAAGGAATTTGAGATGGAGGTCATGCGCGACCGCGCCGACAACTGCGTTGTCGTTTGCTCGATCGAAAATCTCGATCCCATGGGCGTGCACACGGGCGACTCCATCACAGTCGCGCCGGTGCAGACTTTGACAGACAAGGAATACCAGATGATGCGGGACGCAGCGTTCGCCGTCATTCGCGAGATCGGGGTCGAGACGGGCGGCTCAAACATTCAGTTTGCCGTTGACCCGGAGAACGGACGCATGGTCGTGATCGAGATGAATCCCCGCGTTTCGCGCTCGAGCGCTCTGGCCTCGAAAGCGACCGGATTCCCGATTGCGAAAATCGCAGCGAAGCTCGCGGTCGGTTACACCCTGGACGAAATTCCTAACGACATCACGCGGGAAACACCGGCAAGCTTCGAGCCCACCATTGACTATTGCGTCGTTAAGGTGCCGCGGTTCACCTTCGAGAAATTTCCCCAGGCTGACGCGACGCTGACCACGCAAATGAAGAGCGTGGGCGAAGCGATGGCGATCGGGCGAACGTTCAAGGAAGCGCTGCAAAAGGCGTTGCGCAGTCTGGAAATCAAACGCTTCGGATTGCTCGGCGACGGCAATGAGCACCGCGTGGACGAGCAAACGTTGCGGCAAAAACTGGCCATTCCAAACGCGGAACGAATTTTCTACATCGCGCAAGCGCTAGCCAGCGGTCTCTCCATCGATGAAGTCTTCGCGCTGACCAAGATCGATCGCTGGTTCCTGCGCAATGTGGCGGAGATCGTGCAGGAAGCCGAGGCGCTCCGCGGGCGGAGCGCAGCCGGGACGCCTGTGCTTCAGCCCGCGCCGGGAAAAGAGCGCAGTGAACCAGCGCAAATGGAGATAGCGTCTCTTCGCCGGGCAAAGAAACTTGGCTTCTCAGACCGGCAGCTCTCTATCGCGTCCGCTGCAAGCGAGGACAAAGTGCGCGCGCATCGCAAATCGCTCGGCATCACACCCACCTATCGCCTGGTCGATACCTGCGCGGCTGAGTTCGAAGCTTACACGCCTTATTATTACTCGACCTACGGTAGCGAGAACGAGCGGCGGGAGAGCGGCAAGCGTAAAATCATGATCCTGGGCGGCGGCCCTAATCGCATCGGACAGGGGATCGAGTTCGATTACTGTTGTGTGCATGCGGCCTTCGCGCTGCGCGAACTCGGCTTTGAGACCATCATGGTCAACTCGAACCCGGAGACGGTTTCCACTGATTACGACACCAGCGATAAACTCTATTTCGAGCCGCTTACTCTGGAAGACGTGCTCAACATCTTCGAGCAGGAGAAACCCGAAGGCGTGGTCGTTCAGTTCGGGGGACAGACGCCGCTTAACCTGGCGGACGGATTGAGGGCGGCCGGGGTGCCGATCCTCGGAACACAACCTCAGAGCATCGAAATCGCTGAGGACCGCAAGCTCTTCGCCGCCATGCTCGACAAGCTTGGGCTGCGGCAGACGCCGAGTGGCTCGGCCACGACTGTCGATGAGGCGGTAAAAATCGCGGAGCGAATTGGTTATCCGGTTCTCGTCAGGCCGAGCTTCGTCCTGGGCGGACGCGGGATGGAGCTGGTTTATAATGCCGATGATTTGCAGCGGTATGTGAGCTTCGCATTAAGCGATGTTGCTCACGATGCAACCGCGGACGAGAAGGCCGAACTGGCCGTGGCCGCAGCCGGGACGGCCCTGCTCCGGTTCCCGGTCCGCTCCTCACCCCGCCCGGTGCTGATCGATCGTTTCCTGGAAGACGCCATGGAAGTGGATGTCGATTGCATTTCCGATGGCGAGACCACCGTCATCGCTGCAATCATGGAGCACATTGAAGAGGCGGGCATCCACAGCGGAGACAGCGCCTGCGTCATTCCCACCTTTTCGCTAACGAGAGATATTCTCGCCGAAATCTCGCGCGCGACCAAAGCAATGGCGCGCGAGCTCGATGTGCGCGGCCTGATGAATGTGCAATTCGCGGTCAAAGGTAAAGACGTTTATGTGCTGGAAGTGAATCCGCGCGCTTCGCGGACGGTCCCGTTCGTGAGCAAAGCGATCGGTGTGCCGCTAGCGAAACTGGCGGCGAAAGTGATGGTGGGAAAAAAGCTGAGCGAGCTTGGCTTCACGCGCGAGATTGTGCCGAAACATTTCTCGGTCAAAGAAGCGGTCTTTCCCTTCCTTCGTTACCAAGGGGTCGACATTGCGCTCGGGCCGGAGATGAAATCCACCGGCGAAGTGATGGGCATCGACGCCGATCTCGGTCTTTCCTACGCCAAATCACAAATGGCGGCGCCGCCGCCGTTGCCGCGCTCGGGCAACATCTTCGTGAGCGTGAAAGATTCCGATAAGGCCTCGGTGGTGTCAGTTGCGCGTGAATTTGTCACGCTCGGCTTTGGCATCATCGCGACAGCGGGAACGGCCGCGACCCTGGAGGCAGCGCGCGTGCCCGTGACGCGAGTATTCAAATTGCGCGAGGGCCGCCCCAACGTCCTCGACCGTGTCAAGAATGGCGACATCAGTTTCATCATCAATACGCCGAGCGGAAAAATTCCGCGCGAGGATGAAGTGACGATTCGCAACGCCGCTATCGCACAAAAGATCCCCATCATGACGACGCTGCGGGCGGCCCAGGCAAGCGTCCACGGAATTCGTTCCTTGCAGAAAACAAAGCTGAGGGTGCGTTCCCTCCAGGAATATCATGCGGAATATCACGCGACCGCCGCGCTGTGAGCGAATGCAGTTTCCGATTGGATTTAGCTGCGCTCCCGTGAACTGTCCTCGGACATGAAACTGAGAACTTTTAGCTGTGCGCTGGCGTTTGCCTTTGGGCTACTCAGCTTGCGCGCCGATGAGAACAAACCTGTAAATGGCGCGAACGAAGTCGCCGTGATCAAAACGAGCGAAGGCGAAATGACGGTGAAGTTTTGGAATGATGCCGCGCCCGAAACGATCGCGAATTTCAAGAAGCTGGCGCGCGCTGGATTCTACAACGGCACGACCTTCCATCGCATCGTGAAAGGATTCATGATTCAAGGGGGCGATCCGAACACGAAAGATCCAGCCAAGGAAAGCAGTTACGGCACGGGCACGGCCGGATACAACATCAAGGCGGAATTCAACGATCATCCGCACGATCGCGGTGTCATCTCGATGGCGCGCGAAGCGGCGCCGGACACGGCGAGCTGCCAATTTTTCATCTGCCTGGCGCCCACGCACCGGCTCGATCATAAATACACGACCTTCGGCAAAGTGATCAAAGGCGATGACGTGCTCGACAAGATCGGCGAGACCGAAACGGTCATGGGCTCGGACGGGGCGAAAAGCAAACCGGTCAAGCGGATCACAATCGAGCGGGTCTCCATCGTGCCGGCGAGCTCGGTCAAATAATTTCAACGCCGAGGACGCAGAGATCGCGGAGGAATAAAAAATTCTCTGCGAACTCTGCGTGCTCTGCGGTTAATTTCTGGCGTGGCTGTTTCCCAAACAAAGGTGGCGCTTGTGCAGATGCGCTGCGCTCCTGAGCCGAAAGTGAACCTCGCGCGGGCGGTCGACTTTATTCGCGATGCGGCGAAACAGGGCGCGCAGATCGTTTGTCTGCCGGAGCTGTTCCGCTCGCAGTATTTTTGCCAGAGCGAAGATCACGCGAACTTCGCCCTGGCCGAGACAATTCCCGGACCGTCCACTGAAGCGCTGAGCGCAGCCGCGCGTGAGGAGCAGATTGTTATCGTCGCTTCGCTTTTCGAAAAACGCGCGGCTGGCGTTTATCACAACACCGCGGTGGTGATCGATGCCGATGGAAAATTTCTCGGCAAATACCGCAAGATGCACATCCCGGACGACCCGGGGTTTTACGAGAAGTTTTATTTCACGCCCGGCGATCTCGGATTTCAGAGTTGGACCACTCAGCGCGGGAATCTCGGCGTCTGCGTCTGCTGGGATCAATGGTATCCGGAGGCGGCGCGGCTGACCGCCTTGCGCGGAGCCGAGATTCTGTTTTACCCCACGGCAATTGGCTGGCATCCGCGGGAGAAGGAGAAGTATGGCGCCGCGCAGTTTTCGGCCTGGCAAACCATGCAGCGCAGTCACGCCATCGCGAATGGCTGCTTTGTCGCGGCGGTGAATCGCGTGGGCCATGAAGCGCCGGCGGGGGGCGATGGCATCGAGTTTTGGGGACAGAGTTTCGTCTGCGCTCCCAGCGGCGAAATCATCGCGCAAGGCTCGGTTGGCGGCCAAGAAATTGTCACCGCTGAGATCGACTGGGCGCGCGTGAATGAGCATCGCACGCACTGGCCATTTCTGCGCGACCGGCGCATTGATGCTTACGCGGGAATTCAAGAACGGCTAATTGATTGATCCTTAATCAGCACTTCATTGCGAGCCGCAGTCGAGGAGTGGCCGAGCGCGAAGACAAGGCTAGGCCTGATCGGACTGGCATTTCGCTGCGCATCTCGGGCTGGCAGGCATTTTACATTCACGCGCTGGTGGTTGTAGCGTTGTGCATGAAAGCAATTCTTCCGGCTCCGCTGCTCCTTTTTGTCTTTGCGGGTCTTGCATTCGCCGGTGACGCGACGAAGGCGATCGCGGTCCTGCATCCCACCGCCGGGAGCAATGTCAGCGGGACTGTCACCTTCACCGCGACGGCCGAGGCAGTGAAAGTCGCGGCCGACATCACCGGCCTTACTCCCGGCAAACACGGTTTCCACATCCACGAATTCGGCGATTGTTCCGATCCGAAAGCGGCATCGGCCGGTGGACATTTCAATCCCGGGCACAAGCAGCACGGCGCGCCCGACGCGAGCGAGCGTCACGCCGGCGATCTCGGCAATATTGAAGCGGATGCTTCGGGCAAAGCGCACCTGGAATTGACTGACACCGTCATCAAATTGAGCGGCAGCGACTCGATCATTGGTCGTGCCGTCATCGTGCACGAGAAAGCCGATGATTTGAAAACACCGCCGACCGGTGATGCCGGCGGCCGGCTCGCGTGCGGAGTTATCGGCTTGGCGAAAGAATGACCGAGCTGCTCTCCATCAGCCAAATTCGCCGTCGCGCGCAAGATGGCTTTGTCAACGCGCGAGTCCATGCGCAGGTGGAGAGCGCGTCCGCGAAGATGACACGTGAAGGCAAGCCATTCTGCGAAGTCAATGTCGCGGATGCTTGCGATCGGATGACGCTGCGGGTCTGGAGCGATCATCCCGATTACAAAACCTGCGGCGCGCTTGCCGCTGGCGACTTCGTGGAAGTGAGCGGCGAGTTCGGCCAACATCAGCAATTCGGTCTCGAGGCACGCAAGTGGAACGCGCGCGCTCTTTCACCGCAGGAGATCGCGGAGTTGCTGGCGGGCCCGCCGGAGTTGCGCGAAAAGCAAAAAGCCGATTTCGAATTCATTACCGCGACGGTCGGTGCGATCGGTGACCCTCGGCTGGGCCAGCTCTGCCGGTTGTTTCTGAGCGAATTCAGCGAGCGTTTCCGGCGCACGGCGGCGGCACGCAATTATCATCATGCCCGCCGGGGTGGCCTGGTCGAGCACACCGCGCAAATGATGCGCATCGCCACCGCGGTCGCGCCGATCTATCCGCAGCTCAACGCCGATCTTCTTTTCGCCGGCATTCTCTTTCACGATTCGGGGAAACTTTGGGAAAATCACCTCCGCGAAGACGGATTCAGCATGGATTTTGATGAACGCGGCGAGCTCGTCGGTCACATCGCCATCGGACTGGAGCTGGTGAATTCGCTCTGGCGCAAATTGCAGACGGAAGAGAACACCGGCGCCTGGCATTCGCTGCGGCCGCCATCGGAAGATTGCCGCTTGCACCTGTTGCATTTGATCGGCGCCCATCACGGCGAAATGGAATTTGGCTCGCCCGTTAATCCGAAAACACCCGAAGCGATGGCGTTGCATTACATTGATAATCTCGATGCGCGTCTGGAAATGTTTGCCGCGGGTTACCTCACCGCCAGGCCGATCGCCGAACGCATCTTCGATCGGGTGCGGCCGTTGCCCGGAAATCTGGTGAAACCGTTGGAGAAGTTTTCGAATTCAGCCCCGGCAAAAGACGACCTCTGGTGACGCGCTACGAACACACGCAAATCGGCTACTTCATGACCGGCGGATTGCTTCTGGCCGCGGTCCTGGTGGCAGGTTTGGGCGCGATGGTGGGAGGGTGGTGGATAGCTGTCCTTATCGCGGCCGCGCTGCTCCTAACAGTCGCGGCGTTCTACAAATTGACCATCCAGATGGACGATAAAATTTTGCGCGCGTCGTTTGGCATCGGCTTATTTCGGAAAACGATTTCGACCGATGAGATCATCGCCTGCGAACCCATTCGGATTCGCTGGTGGTATGGCTGGGGAATTCATCTTACGCCCTATCGCTGGCTCTATAACATCTCCGGCTGGGACGCGGTCGCGATCACCTTACGAGCCGGCCGCAGGCTTTGCTTCGGCACTGACGATCCTCACGGCCTGGTCGCGGCTATTCGTCGCTTCGCTTCCGCCAAATAAGTTTCGTCGATCTCGAAACCAATAAATTTTTCCAGGCCGCGCCTTTGCGCCGCGACGGCGGAGTTCCCGATGCCGAGAAAGGGATCGAGCATAGTCTTCACACGGGAAAAGCCGTGCAGTCTGATGCAGTTCTCCACCAGTTCGACCGGAAATGTCGCCGGATGCGGCCGCTGTTTGGAGCGGCTCTTGATCGTCTGGTAAGGAATGAACCAGGTGTTGCCGCGGCATCGCAGGTCACGCCCGTGTGTGTGCGACCAACGGGCGATGTTGCTCTTATCCTGATAAGGAACGCCGAGGGCGAGGCGATCGAGTTCAACTCTGCCCGTTTTGGTCAAATGGAAGATGTACTCGTGACAATCGTTCAGGAAACGCCGGGAGCTGATCGGTTTGAAATGGCCGAAGGATTCGACCGGCGAACCGGGCCGACTGGCGTTCACCGGACGCACAGGCGAGGACGCGCCTCTTTCGATGCTGATCGATTTGATCCAATGGATGGTGTTTTGCAGGATGAAAAGATCGCGGATTTCCAGAAGGAGCTCGTGCGGGAACATTGGATTGGAGGGGGAGCCGCCGATGTTGAGGAAAAAGGAACCGTCGCTTTTGAGGAGCCGCGCGATCTCTTTCGCCCATGACTTACACCAGCGCAGATACTCGGCCCGGCGGGCGCTGTCGCTGAACCTCGAATAGCGGACGCCAAGATTATACGGCGGCGAAGTCACCACGAGATCGACCGATTCCGCAGGCAGACCTTGCATGCCGCGAACGCAATCCTGATGGTGAAAATCGAAGGTCATCCCGCCGGCTTCGCTCAGGATGACGGTAGCGAAACGCCGCGCGCGTACAACTCGATTCAGGGGCGGAGGCGATATATGTTCTCCCGATGTCGGACAAGCCGTCGAAGTTAAAAATTGCCGGCCGCGAGTTCACTTCCCGGCTGCTTGTTGGCACCGGCAAGTTTTCCTCGAACGAAGCGATGCGAGACGCGCTCAATGCGAGCGGGACCGAGATAGTGACCGTGGCGCTGCGGCGTGCTGATCTCTCGGGCAAACACGATCCATTCGCGAATATTCTCGATTTCATCGATCCCGAAAAGTTTCTACTTCTGCCGAATACCAGCGGCGCGCGCGATGCCAATGACGCGGTGCGGCTGGCGCGGCTGGCGGCGGCTGCTGGTTTGCCGAAATGGGTCAAGCTCGAGATTCATCCCGATCCGCATTACCTCCTGCCCGACGCGGTGGAGACGTTGCGCGCGGCTGAAATGCTGGTGCAGGAAGGGTTCACCGTGCTGCCCTACATCAATGCCGATCCGGTGCTGGCGAAACGATTGCAAGATGTGGGCACGGCGACGGTGATGCCACTCGGTTCGCCCATTGGGAGCAATCGCGGAATCGAGACGCGGGCGCAGATCGAGATCATCATCGAGCAGGCCACTGTGCCCGTGGTGGTGGATGCGGGTCTGGGCGCGCCAAGCCAGGCCGCCGAGGCGATGGAGATGGGCGCGGACGCGGTACTTGTGAATACCGCGATCGCAATCGCGTCGGACCCGAACCGAATGGCACGCGCCTTTCGGCTGGCTGTGGAAGCCGGACGCGAAGCGCGCGAAATCGGACTCGCGGAAAAGCAAACGAGCGCTTCGGCGACAAGTCCGGTGAGCGCGTTTTTTGCAAATCCCGGGTAGGGTGGGCGTCTCGCCCGCCGTTTTTCGCGTCCTCGCGAAAACGAACTTTTGCTGATTACATGGTTGGAGTCTCATCACCGATTTGCCTCCGGGAAAGTTCGTAAAGGCAAGATGCCTTTACCGGCGGGCAGGATGCCCACCCTACCCGAGAGTTGAAGTGCGCGCGAAGGCGTCGTTGTAGAATTCAATCTGCCTTCCGCCGATGCGTGAAACAATGCGCCAGCCGTGATCGAGAGCGAAGTTTTCCAGTTGCTCGGGTGACAGCTGCTTCAAAATGGCAAGCTCGCTCGGGTGGGTGACAAAACATTCCGGGCGCACGGACAGAACGGCGGCGATCTTCTTTTCCAGCGCGCCCAGGTTCGGCGGCATTAGCGGTGACGCTTTCGGCCGCGCGAATTGATGGGCGTGCGCAGCGGCGGCGGCGGTTTCGCTGGTCGGTTCAGTTTCGGGCCGAGCGCACGATGCGCTTTACGTGAAGGGCTTGGTCCGCGCGCATTCGGTTTCTCCATCGCCGCAAGAATGATCTTTTTCCATTAATCCGCGGCCGGGATTTTTCAATAGCAGTGCCGTGCTCCTTGCGAAACCGGGGGCCGCTTGTTTCTCTTCGGCAGTTAATGGAGTAATGGCTCTGCGAATGGATCGCTACGCTTCAGGTTTGCGTCTTGTCGCCGGGGCGAACTCTCCGCTGCCGCCGGCGAAGATCACCTATGATACCGGCCGGCGTATCTGGATTCTGGAAGAATCGTATCACTACGATAACGGCAATTTTGTCATCACGGTTCCCGCACTCTTCGAGTTCGACCTTTCCTCGATCCCGCGGCCGATCTGGCCCATCGTCGCGCCGTTCGAGCTATCCATCGTGGCGCCGCTCGTGCACGACTTTATTTATCATTATCGCGGCAGCTTGCCGCCAAACGCGGTCGCCCCTCCACATCAATTCTCCCGCGCTGAAACTGATCTTCTCTTTAAACAAATCATGGACGCCGAAGGAGTGGAAGCATGGCGCAGCATCGCAGCGTATCGTGCAGTGCGAATGCTCGGCTGGCTCTACTGGCATTGAGCCGGCTCGGTTCCGGCAAATTTTACCGAAGCTCGGCCGCCTCGGTTTCGCGACCTTCCAGCTCCAGCACCATGCGCTTGATGTGCTTGTGCTCTTCGTGCGGCTGCAACAAGCGCAGACTCACTTCCGGATCACCCCAGCGCAAAATCTGGATCGGCTCAGCGCGCGCGCCCCAACTGTTCATCTCGCTCGCGCTCGCCATATAGAGGTCAATCGTATTGCGGCCGGCGAGCGCCCAGCCGTAATCATCGACCCGATACGTTTGCCCCGTGGATAGCAACCGGAAAGTCGTGCCTACAGGCCACCGCGACCAGTCCGCCGCGGCGCTGCCAATTTTCAGCGGCTCCGCTTTGCCCATGACAACTCTGCGGCCGTGCACTGTTTTCACCCTGACAGGTTGGGCGCGCGCTACACGCCTTCGCGCCGGATTTTCCTCCATGGAAAAGGGCTGCGGACCGCTCGAGTAGGAGACACGCTCGTAATCGTTTCGTTCTTCGAACGCCATTGTCGCGCGTCTATTCTCGGCGCGATGAATGGGCGGACCGGCGGCGTGAAGTTCACCGCCGAGCGCATTGTGATTGGTGTATACCAGATGGTCGGCCTCGGTGTGGGTGTAGGCGGTGGTGCGCACCGTCTGGAAATCAACTTTAGCCAGAGGCGGTTCGTAAGCCGGCAAAGCCCGCGTCGAAGTCGTGCTACAGGCGGAGAAAAGAAGCGTCCCCGCGCTGGCCAGCGCAACTGTAACGAGCAGCTCGGACTGCGCGCGCTGAATCATGAACGCCGGAAGTTATTCACTACTTATTCACACATGGCAAGACAGCATTTTTTGCCGGCCTGTATGACTGGCTCGTTCTCGCCTTTGCGGGCTGCGCGCTTCGCGGCCATCATTGCTGCATGCTTGCGGAATTCGATCAGCAACTCACGCGTACGCTCGACGAAATCAAAGCTCAGGGATTATACAAAACGGAGCGCATCATCACGACGCCCCAGGACGCGCACATCAGCGTGGCCGATGGCAAACGCGTCCTTAACATGTGCGCGAACAACTACCTCGGGCTGGCCGATCACCCCGCGCTCATCGCCGCGGCCAAGGAAGCGCTCGACACCCACGGCTTCGGCATGGCCAGTGTGCGCTTCATTTGCGGCACTCAGGACATTCACAAAGAGCTGGAGCGCGCGCTGACGGAATTCCTCGGCACCGAGGAGACCATTCTTTATCCGAGCGCGTTTGACGCAAATGGCGGGCTTTTCGAGACGCTGCTCACTGAAAAAGACGCCGTCATTTCAGATGAACTCAATCACGCTTCCATCATCGATGGCATCCGGCTCTGCAAAGCGCAGCGCTTCCGCTATAAGCACAACGACATGGCCGATCTGGAAGTGAAGTTGCGCGAGGCGGCGGACGCGCGGGTAAAGCTCATCGCCACCGACGGCTGCTTCTCCATGGATGGAACGATCGCCGACCTGCAATCGATTTGCGATCTGGCCGATAAATACAACGCGCTGGTCATGATCGATGACGCGCATGCCACCGGTTTTCTCGGCAAACGCGGTCGCGGCACGCACGAGTACCGCGAGGTAATGGGAAGAATCGACATCATCACCGGCACGCTGGGCAAAGCTCTCGGCGGGGCCAGCGGCGGTTTCACCAGCGCGCGCAGACACATTGTCGAGCTGTTGCGGCAGCGCTCGCGCCCTTATCTGTTTTCCAACAGTGTCGCTCCGCACATCGTGGCGGCGACGTTGAAAGCTCTCGAGCTGCTCAGCGCGTCAACTGAGCTGCGCGACAAGCTCGAGAAAAACACGAACTATTTTCGGGGCGAACTAACGAGACGTGGACTGACAATCAAGCCCGGCACGCATCCGATCGTGCCGATCATGATCGGCGAGGCGGCCAGGTCGCAGCGCTTCGCCGCACGCATGCTGGAGAAAGGCGTTTATGTGATCGGCTTCTTTTACCCGGTGGTGCCGCATGGCACCGCCCGCGTCCGGACACAGGTTAGCGCCGCGCATTCGCGCGAAGACCTGGAGTTTGCCGTCAACGCGTTTGCGGAAACGAACGAAGAACTCAAGTCTTCCTGAGCGAAACTTTGTATATCCTGAGCGGACGGCAGCGGAAGGCCAGTCCGCCGGGACCGAAGGATCCCGTGGAAGTGGCTTTAAGGTTAGGCCCGGAGCTCCTTCGACTTCGTTCAGGACGAGGACTGATCCTGGTCCAGATAATCGTCCCGCGGCGGACTGAAAGTATCAAGCACGCGCGTCTCTTCCATGGTTTCGACGCTGTGCGGGACATTGCTGGCCAGATAGAAGGAATCGCCGGTCTTCAGCTCATGCGCGACGTTATCGGCAATCAGTTTCATCCGGCCAGAGAGGATGTGCACGATTTGCTCTTGCGGATGAGAATGGGCAGGCATGCGGCTGCCAGCCTCGAGTTGCGCGATCATTTGATACATCGTGCGGCCATGGGCGTGGGTGCGGCGGCGGATGCCGGGACAAATCTCAATCCAGGGATGTTCCGTTTGCATAATTCTCGTTAGCTCTCTCGCTCGTGCAGGGCAATGCTCGAGCCCACCCAAGTTTTCTCTCTATTGAAATCGACGCCCATCATCCTGCCCTGGCTCATGCGGACCAGATTATTCAGCAGCGTCGGGTTGGGATCAGTCTGCGGCCAGACAAACATCATGCGCAGCTCCGCTTTTGATTTCTGACCGTCGACGGTTTGCACGATAGGGCCGTACTCGACTTTCTTCTGCAAAATCCATTGTCGCGGATTTTTCAAAGCCGTGAGCTTCTCGCCTGTCGGGTCCATGTCAACCCCGAGTCCGGCGAAGGAGTAAAGCGGTTTCAAGACGTAATCGGCCAACGATTCGTGGGCGGGAAAATCATCAGCGAAAAATGCCGGTGAAGTATGTTCGGTCCTAAGGAATGGCAGCGAATGTTTGCTGATGCGGTAGTACCAGTTGGGATGAGTGACCCAGGTGACGTCAAGGTCGTCCTGAAAACTAAACTGCACTTGCAAATCGGCGCGCCGCTCCAGCTCGTCAAAAATCACGCGATTGTAGATGCGTTCAATTCGAACTTCTCGACCGTCGCGCGAATAGAATAATTCGCGGCCGCGCTTCCTGACCGTGGCCAGGGAAACAATAGGAGTGCGGAAGAGCGATTCGGTGCAGGCGAAATCGATGCGCGTCTTTTGTTGCTCCGGCTCGATCTCGAGCAGGACCACGTTTTCCGGGTCGGCCTCGGCCACGATGGTGCGCCGGAGCAGCTCGATATAATCGGCATCGTGCATTGCGCCGAAGGCGGAGGTCCAGTTCGCGGGAATAACGGGATACGCTTTGCGGATGCAGCCGAGGAGAAGCAACTGAAACCCGAAGAGACTCGGAAACGCCTGAAGTTCGATCAGCCGCGGCGAGAGCCGCCCATCGACCGCGCAAATGCCAAGATCGACGATGAGGAAATCAGGATGCGGCGATTCGTTGGGCATTTCGAGCCCTGGTGGAATGGCCGACGCGGCATGCTGCGCGAACTCAGGCGTGCGCGTTTGCGCGATGATTTCTGTGGCCGCGCGCACCACTTCCTCGGTGAGCTCGCGCGTGAGAAAGAGCGGCGTTTCGGCGATTCGAAAATCAGCCGGCCAGCGCGTGCTCGTATTTACGCAGCGCAGGAGCGTCGCGTACTTTTCAGGCGTGAAATCGGCGTTGAAAGCGGAGCGAAGCCGCGGATCCACGATTCAGATCCGGCAAGTTCTACTCACCATTCGGCTGTGAATCGATGATGCTGTTAATGTGAAGCGGACCCAGGATAACCGTTGAGTCCTCGTCGGTGAACACGACCACTCGATGACCACGCGGGGAAATTTTCGCATGATCCAGTGTCGGAACCGAATATTCATGTCCGTCTGACGTTCGGATGAGGAACGGCACGAACGGCACACGAGCGAGACGCCGGCGAACGTCATCGATCATAACGGCACTATAACAAAAACTTTCCTCCACGCATCACCTGCTCGCCATCGAACCAGATGTCGAAATCGCGCCCGACGCAATCGATGTGTGTTTTGGAAATCCAGTTTGCGCCGGTGTGCTCCGCGTAAGGATGACCGAAGGCAATGTGGATGCCGGGGATCTTTTCATCCTGCAGAATGTTACCAATGATGCGAGTGCAGGCGGTGTTGGTGCCGATGGCGAACTCGCCCACACGGTTGCTGTTTTCGTCGGTGCTGGTGTAAGCGCGAAAATCGTCGCGCAAATCCTTGTTCTCCGATTTGAGAGAACAGATGCGGTTATTCTCCACCTCGATGATCAGCGGCCAAGCCTGCAAATCGCCGTAGCGTTCACAGAGGTAATCGCCCACCACGCCATCAACGACAAAAATGCCGTTGCTGTTTTTCGGCGAGGTAAAAATCTCGCCGCCCGGCAGGTTGCCCCATTTCTCCGGAGTGATCAGTCCGCTCGTTTTGAGCCACTTCAAGTTGGGCGAAAGTTCCGCTTCAAACTCGGTGCCATTGGGCGTGCGGCAGCGGACGCGCTCGGCCAGACGCACGCGTTCGATCAGCCGCTGGCTCAGCGCGTCCACAGCAATGAAATCTGCCCGCATCCCTTCGAGCATGATCTCGCGATTGATGTTGACCATGTGACCGTGGCGAATGCGGTGATGATTGATGACCGAAGTCATCTCAATGCGGGAGCCAAGTTCGCCGGGCTGGGATTGGGCGGCGAAGATCGAGACCTGCGAAGTGGCGAGGTCTTCCAAGATCGATTCAGGCATGAATTTCAGCGGCCGCCGGGCATGATGTTCCAAGCAAAAAACACGGAACTCCGAACCCACTTCCTCCACTTCGGCCTGGAGCGCGGCGGCGATGTCCGAAGTCGCTTCATCGGTAATGATGGTGATGCGCTCTTCCGGTTTTAGCCGCAGACAAATGCGGATGGCATTGCGCGCGCCCGGCACAAGCTCCGCGTCCACAACGTCGATGAAAGCGCGATCCGGCATAAACAATTATTTTCGCAGTGGAATGCCTGGCCGGCAACCGGCCGTCACAGGCGCGACCGCATCGTCAAAGCAGATCGACGGCCAAAACCCACACCAGAATGACCCAGATCGCGCACCGCAACGGTCAGCTGTGCCATGCCATGTCTCAGGCCTGCAACCACTGCGCCCTTCCACACAATCGTCTCTACACCGCCATCGCAGGCGAGAGCGCGCGCAATTTGCCGATGACTCGCGGCACGATTTCGAGCGCGCGGTCCAGGTCGCTCTCGGTGTTGAAACGGCCAAAAGAGAATCGCAGGCTCGCGCGCGCTTCTTCATTCACCAATCCCATCGCGCTGAGAACATGCGATGGTTTGAGCGAGCCGGTGCGGCAGGCTGAGCCGGCCGAGCAGCAAAGATTCTCCTGGTCCAACATGAGCAACGCTGCTTCGGATTCGATGCCATCGAACATCAGGCTGGAGGTGTTGGGCAGGCGCGGCGCATCGGCCCCGTTCACTCGCGCGTGAGCGACGCGCTGCAAAAGAGTTGTTTCGAAACGGTCGCGCAGAGCACGGACGCGCGTTTGTTCTTCGCGCAAGCTCGTGAGCGCGAGCTCCGCCGCTTTCCCCAGCGCCACGATCGCGGCGGCGTTCTCCGTTCCGGCCCGGCGATTGTTCTCATGGCTGCCGCCGCGCACAAGCGGCTGAAAACGCGCCCGCCGGTTCACATAAAGGGCGCCCACTCCTTTCGGTGCGTGCAATTTGTGGCCGGAGATGGAAAGGAACTGGATTGGGACTTGCCGCAGATTGATGGCGACTTTTCCCGCCGCTTGCACCGCATCGGTGTGAAGCGGCACGCCTTTGTCGCGCGTGATTTCCGCCACTGCTTTCATTGGGAAAATGACGCCGGTCTCGTTGTTCGCCCACATCACGGAAACAAGGGCAGTGTCGAGCCTGATGGCATCGGACAATTCGCGCAGACTGATGCGGCCGCATCGATCGACGCCGAGAAAGGTCACATCGTAGCCGCGCTCGCGCAGGTGTTGCGCCGGATTGCGCACGGCGCTGTGTTCCACCGCGGTAGTGACGATGTGTTTCGCCTCGGGGCGACTCGCCAGCGCTGAATGAATGGCGGTGTTGTTCGATTCCGTGCCGCCGCTGGTGAACACGATTTCGCCCGGCTCGCAACCGAGCAATGCCGCCACTTGCTCGCGCGCCTGCTCGATCGCTTCGCGCACGAGCGCAGCGAAGCGATAGCCGCTCGAGGGATTGGCGAAATATTCTTCCAGGAACGGCTGCATCGCCTCGAGCACAGCGGGATCGATGGCGGTGGTGGCGTTGTTATCGAGATAAATGAGGTCCTGCGGCGAGATCATCGTTGCGGCATTATGCCATCTTCGCCCGTGCGGTTAAATCTCATTCCGCCGGGCGCGGCTCGTTCCCCGGATGCCGCGGATGACGATGGGTGTAGCGGAAATACAAGTTGCGCAAATACACCGGCAGCGGAAAGAGCGTGCTCAGCACGCCCACGGAATCGTGCCGGTATGCGCCAAAATAAATAAGCAGCAGGAGCGAGCCGATGGCGCTGCACTCCCAGAAGCCGACCGGGATGATGCTTTTGCGGGCGCGTTCCGAGGCGATCCATTGAATGATAAAACGCGCGCCGAAAACGAGATTGCCGGTCCAGCCGAGGATTTTCCAGCCATTAACCGTGACGCCGAAGGGGTTCATGTCGGCGAGAAATTGAAGGTGCTGCATGGCGCGAAGGTTCGCGAAGAATGCGCGCAGCGGCGAGTCTTTTCCTCCGGGAGGAAGTTCGGGTAAGCTGCGCCGGTGGAATCGATCTGGGACATGGCCAATCCGCACTTGCGCGAGCTGGCTGTTTATCAGCCGGGCAAACCAATCGAGGAAACGGCGCGCGAACTTGGCTGCGACCCTCGCGAAATCGTCAAGCTCGCCTCTAACGAGAACCCGCTCGGTCCTTCCCCTCAAGCGCTCGAAGCCATGCGCGAGGCAGTCACGAACGCCCATCTTTATCCTGACGGGGGCACGTTTTATCTGCGCAATGCTCTGGCGGAAAAATTGGGCCTTGCCCGCGAGAACATCATCGTTGGCAACGGCTCCAACGAAATCATCGAATTTCTCGCTCACGCTTTTCTCAAGCCGGGCGATGCCCTCATTACTTCCGAGCACGCATTCGTCGCTTACAAAATCATCGGGCGGGTCCTCGGGGCGGAAACAATCGAAGCTCCCAGCCGCGACTACGGGCACGATCTCGACGCAATGCTTGGCGCGATCACCGGTCGCACCGAGCTCATCTTCATCGCTAATCCCAACAATCCCACCGGAACATTCCTCGGCCGGACAGAGATCGCGCGCTTTTTGGATCGCGTGCCGCCACAGCTCATCGTCGTTTTCGACGAAGCGTACTACGAATTCATCGATGATCCGCCCGACCTGCTGCCGTTCGTGCGCGAGGGCCGCAACATCGTCCTGCTGCGCACCTTTTCAAAAATCCACGGGCTCGCCGGCGTGCGTGTCGGCTACGGCATGGCGCGGCCGGAACTCATCGAAGTGCTGGGAAAAACGCGCGAGCCGTTCAATGTCAACTCCATTGCTCAGATCGGCGCGCTGGCGGCCTTGAGAGATGAAGAACATGAGCGTGAAACGAAGCGAGTCGTGGATGAAGGCCGCGTTTTTCTGGAGCGGGAATTTGCAGCGCTCGGTCTGCGGTTTATCCCGAGCAAAGGAAATTTCATACTGGTAAATGTCGGCGACGGCCGCGCTGTTTTTCGGGCGATGCTCGAACGCAAAGTGATCGTTCGCGCGATGAAGGGCTACAATCTTCCGGAATGGGTGCGCGTCACCATCGGCACCATGGCACAGAACCGCAGATGCATTCAGGTCATGCGAGAGGTAATGAAGACCCGGTGAACCATTCTCCGGGCGCGGAAACGATCGCCGCAATTTCCACTCCTGCCGGCGAGGGCGCCATCGCGCTCGTGCGGGTGGCCGGAAAGCAAGCGTTGGATGTCGCGGAGAAAATTTTCCGCGGAAAGCAAACGGCTTCCGAGATGACATCGCACACGCAGCATCTCGGCCAGATTGTCGAAAACGGCAGCACCATTGATCAGGTCATGCTTTCCGTCCATCGCGCGCCCAATAGTTACACTGGTGAAGATTTGGTCGAGATCAGTTGCCATGGCGGAATGCTGGTGACGGCGCAGGTGTTGCAAGCCTGTCTTCGCGCCGGCGCACGGCCCGCGCGCCCCGGCGAATTTACCGAGCGCGCTTATCTCAACGGCAAACTCGATCTCACCCAGGCCGAAGCGGTCATTGATTTGATCCGCGCACAGAGCGATCTCGCCCTTCGCTCCGCGGCCGAGCAACTGGCCGGCCGTCTGGGCGAGGAGTTCCGCGCGCTGCATCGCGCGCTGATTCAAATCATCGCACACGTCGAAGCCGCGATGGATTTTCCCGAAGAAGGCATTTCGCCCGACGAAGACGCAGCCATTCGCATCCGGCTGGAGTCCCTCCGCTGTCGCATCGATGAACTGCTTGCGACAGCGCAGACCGGGCGCGTTTTGCGCGAAGGCGTTCGCGCCGTCATCTTCGGCGCAACCAACGCCGGCAAATCCAGTCTGCTCAATCGGCTCCTTGGCTTTGACCGCGCCATTGTCAGCGACACCCACGGCACGACTCGCGATACCATCGAAGAACGCATCGATCTTCGCGGCGTGGCTGTGCGTTTGTTCGATACCGCCGGGATCCGAGCGCCCGAGAACGTGATCGAAAAGGAGAGCATCGCGCGCACCGCGCGTTCACTCGAAGCCGCGGACCTGCGCCTGCACATGATCGATGCAAGTGCGCCCCGGCCTCCGAATTTCGCAACCGGTGCCGACGAGCTGCTCATATTAAATAAGAGCGACTTGCCCGAACATGGCGATTGGAGCGAAATGAAAGCCCTTCGCACTTCATGCAAAACGGGCGCTGGAATGGCCGAGCTGGAAGAGGAAATGTTTCGGCGGACCGGCGGCGCGAAATTACAGACGGAAAGTCCGAGCGCGATCAACGCGCGGCATGCCGAACAATTGCGGCGCGCGAACGAAGCGATCGCTCGCGCAGGCGAGGCCCTCGACAACGGCGCCACGCCGGAGATGTTCGCGATTGATTTGCGAGAGGCGCAACACGCGTTCGATGAGTTGCTGGGCGCGGCCGACGAAGAAGCGGTGCGCGACGCGATTTTCAGCCAGTTCTGCATCGGCAAATGATTTACGAGCGGCTTCTGCGGCGGCTGCTCTTCGCGCTCGATCCGGAAACAGCGCATCACCTGGCGCTGGCTTGTTTGCGCCGGCTGCCAGCGGCGACCGCCACGGTTGAAGATGGGCGTATCTCAGTTTTTGGGTTGCGTTTTCGTCATCGCATCGGCCTCGCCGCTGGGTTCGACAAGAATGGCCTTGCCTTACCGGCGTGGGAAAGGCTCGGCTTCGCTTTTGCTGAGATCGGCACCGTCACTGCTCAACCGCAACCGGGTAATCCGCGGCCCCGCATTTTTCGTTATCCGCGGCAGCAGGCCCTGATCAACCGGCTCGGGTTCAACAATGATGGCGCGGACGCCATTGCGGAGCGGCTGGAGCAACTACGCGAGCGCGGCAAATGGCCGCGCATTCCGATTGGAATTAACATCGGCAAATCGCGCGCCGTACCGCTGGAACGCGCAGTCGAGGATTACACCTATTCATATCACAAACTGCGACCGCATGCGGACTACATCGCACTCAATGTCAGCTCGCCGAATACGCCCGGGTTGCGCGAGCTGCAACGGCCGGAGCAGCTGGCAGGGCTTTTGTGTGCGATTGAGGCTAAGAGCGAAAACAGGCCGCCGTTACTGGTGAAGATCGCTCCCGATTTAGATGCGGCTTTGTTGAATGAGCTGGTCGATGTCTGTGAAACCCACAATGTCGATGGCATCATCGCGACCAATACAACCCTCGATCACAGCGCCATTCCGCCGGGCGCGGACGAGGAAGGCGGTTTAAGCGGCGCGCCATTGCGGCAGAAATCGACCGCTATGATTGCTCGGCTCGCGCACAAAACCAAAATGCCGATCATCGGTTGTGGCGGAGTTTTCGATTTGGCCTCGGCGCAGGAGAAGCTCGAGGCGGGAGCGACATTGCTCCAGCTTTACACAGGCTTCGTTTATCGCGGGCCCGGTTTGATTCGCGAACTGGCCAAACTGTAGAGCCCGCGTCTGAAAACGTCAGCCGATCTGTTGTTTGTAAGCGGCGGCGTCCAGCAGGTTCTTGAGGTCATCGGCATTTGCGACCTTTAAGGCGAACAACCATCCATGCCCAAAGGGATCGCTGTTCACCAAGGCGGGATTTTGCGCAAGCGCTTCATTCGTTTCGACGACGGTGCCTTTAACGGGCGCGTAGATGTCGCTCGCCGCTTTGACCGATTCCACCACCGCGATTGCTTCTTTCGCGTTTACTTCGCGACCAATCTTCGGCACTTCCACGAAGACGACATCGGTCAATTCCGCCTGTGCATGATCGGTGATGCCGACGCGGATGTTCTCGCCTTCGCGCCTGATCCATTCGTGCGATTCGGTGTAAAGAAGGTCCTCAGGAACGTTCATGATGTTTTCTTGTAGAGCGGTTTTCTCTCGATTGTCGCGGGAAACTTTTGCCCGCGGATTTCCACTTCCAGCTGCGTGCCAACCCTGGCGGACGCAGCCGAGACATACGCCATGCCGATGCCAATGTTCAAGCTCGGCGATAACGTGCCGCTGGTGATTTCGCCAACACGATCGCCACTGCTGAAGACTGGATAATGTGGTCGCGGCGGCGGACCTTTGCCATTCATCCTGAGCGCGACCAGCCGTTCCCGTGCGCCGTTCGCCTTCGTCTCAAGCAGTTTTTCGCGACCGATGAAATCGGGTTTCTCCAGATCGACGAAAAATCCGAGGCCCGCCTCGAGGGGATTGCGCTGGCTGGAAAGATCCGAGCCGTTGAGCGGATAACACATCTCGAGCCGCAAAGTGTCGCGCGCGCCGAGGCCGCATGGTTTGATTCCGAACTGCGCGCCGGCAGCCAGCGCGCTTTGCCAGACTGCCGCAGCGATTTCTGCGGGAAAGAAAACTTCAAATCCATCTTCACCGGTGTAGCCTGTGCGCGCGATCGAGATCGTGCTGCTGCACATTGCAAAATCAGCGATATGATTGCGCGCTGGCGGCTCCGGATTAGCGCCGATCCAGGCACGAAAGAACTCGAGTGCGCGCGGGCCTTGAATCGCAACAGCGCCGAACTGCGGGCTGCGATTCGTTAGCTCCACACCTGCCGGGCGATGCCGTTCCAGCCATGCGAAATCTTCGTCGATCCTGGAGGCGTTAACGACGAGCAGGAATTGTGTTTCACCCATGCGATAGAGAATCAGGTCATCAATGATTCCGCCGTTCTCATTCAGAAGAAAGGTGTATTGCCCCTGCCTGACTTCGAGTTTGGCGACGTTGTTGGTCAGCATCGTATTCAGCCAATCGCCCGCGCCGCTTCCCGAAACGACGAATTGCCCCATGTGTGAAATGTCGAAAATTCCGAGCGCATTTCGCACCGCCTGATGTTCCTCGACGATACTGCTGTACTGCACCGGCATGAGCCATCCGCCGAATGGAACCATCTTCGCCCCGAGCTTCAGATGTTCCTCCTTCAACGGCGTCGCCTTGAGCGGGTCAGTCACTCGATGAAGCTAGGTGTCGCCTCAATGCACGCAACCGGCGCACGTTTCGCGCCCGATGAATTGAGGAGTGCGAGACACTCGCTAGCATCTCTGCGCAAAACATGACCTGGCTCGATAAACTGGAACGCCGCTTCGGCTTTCTCGCCGTCCCCGGTCTGTTGCGTTACATCGGCTTTCTCACCGCGCTCGTCTTCGTGCTGGAGAAAGTGAACCCCGGTTATCTCAATCTGCTTCAGCTCGACCGCTCCGCCGTCATGCGCGGCGAAGTCTGGCGGCTGGTCACTTACATTTTCATCCCGCAGATGTCGAGCATGCTGCCGCTGCCGGATTGGGCCAATGTCGCCTTTTACGTGCTTTTTCTTTGGTGGATGGGCAATGGTCTGGAGATGGCCTGGGGGTCTTTCAAGCTCACCCTCTTTTATCTCATCGGCATGATTGGCACCACCGTTGCCGCGCTCTTCTTTGGCGCAGCTTTCTCCAACTTCATGCTCATCGCTTCGCTCTTCTTCGCCTTCGCCCGGTTCTATCCCGATCTTATCATCTATTTCGCCTACATCCTGCCGATGAAAGTGAAATGGATCGCGTGGTTCTCCGCCGCGCTTCTTCTGGTGCAGGTGGTCCTCGGTTCGATGCAATTTCGCGCCGCCGCCATCTGTGCCATGGCCAATTACTTCATCTTTTTCGGCCCGGATCTTTGGCGCGAAATGCGCAATCGCCGCACCGTCGCTGCTCGACATCATCGTTTTGAAATGCAGTCGCGCGATGTCGCGACCGAGGCGCTGCATCACTGCGCGACCTGCGGCGCCACCGAACTCAGCAACCCGCATCTGGAATTCCGCGTCGCGCGAGACGGCGAAGAATATTGCATCCCGCACCTGCCGCGGACGCAAACGGCCGCTCCCGTCTAGGCGGGCCAATTGACGGATGCAGCCGCGAGCGGAAGCTCCGTGATGGCCGATAAAAACGCGCCGCTCATTCCAGAGCAGGGGTGGCATTGCCTGCATCTTTTCTACCGTGTCGATCATGCGCAGTGGCAACTGCTCAGCGCCGATGAACAGCGCGCCGCCAAAACCGCTCTCGCCGAAGTCGTCCAGGAAATCCGCGCGACCGAGAACACGCAGTTGCTCACATTGAGCATCGTCACACCAAAAGCCGATATGGGATTCATGCTCATCACTCCGGATTTGCATCGCGCCAACGCTTTTGAGAAACAGCTGAGCCTCTCGCTCGGCCCTGCCGTGCTCGAGCCGGTTTACAGTTATCTTTCGCTCACTGAAGAAAGCGAATACGTCACCACGCCCGAGCAGTACGCGGAAACACTCGAACACGAACAGAAGCTCCGGCGCCACACGCCTGAGTTCGACGCGGCCATGAAAACGTTCGCCGAGCGCATGAGCCATTACACGCGCGAGCGGGTTTATCCCACCTTACCCGACTGGCCGGTAGTTTGCTTTTACAACATGAGCAAACGGCGGGGCGAACAGCAGAATTGGTATGCGCTTCCCTACGATGAGCGCCGTCGTCTCATGCAGGGCCATGCCAAAGTGGGGCGCGAGTTCGCCGGCAAAGTGAAGCAACTCATCACCGGTTCGACTGGTCTCGATGACGCGGAGTGGGGCGTGACGCTCTTTGCCCGCGACACATTCCAGGTAAAGAAGATCGTTTACGAAATGCGCTTCGATCCGGTGAGCGCGCAGTTTGCCGATTTCGGTGAGTTCTTCATCGGCATTCAGTTGCCGCTGGATGAATTGTTTCGGCGGCTGCAATTGTAACTCGTGCTCCTGCTCGTAATCGATCATGCCGGAGCACGAGTACGATTTACGAGCACGAGTGTGAATGGATGGGTGACAGAGCGGTCGATTGTGCACGCCTGGAAAGCGTGTGTGCCGCAAGGCACCAGGGGTTCGAATCCCCTCCCATCCGTTTTCCTCCTATTCCTACTCCTAATCTTAATCCTACTCCCTCCGCCCATTAGCACAGGATTAGGAGTAAGATTAAGAGCAGGAGTAGGAGAGCTAGAACTCCATGTCGTGGCGGTTCAGGGTAACCAGGTTCTGCCGCAGCTTCACGATGCTGCCCCGCGGCAGCACGCCGCGAAAGTTCACGTGCGGATAGATAATGCAGTCGCGCCCGATGACCACGCCAGGATTGATCACGGCGTTGCAGCCGATCTCGGAACGATCGCCCACAATGGCGCCGAATTTTGTTAGCCCGGTTGGAATTGTTGCCTCCGCCGCCGTCACTGAGATCTCGCGATGATCGAGCCGTACATTTGATAAAATCACGCCCGCACCGAGATGGGCGCGATAACCCAGGATGGAATCGCCCACGTAATTGAAATGGGGCACCTGCGCCTCGTCGCAGATGATGCAGTTCTTGAACTCGCATGAATTCCCGAGCACGACGCCATCGCCCACGACCACGTTTTCGCGCACGTAGCAGCCGCTGCGCACCTGGCAATTCTCACCGATCCACGCCGGCCCCTTCAACACCGCACCTTGCTCCACCACCGTGCCTGCGCCGATGAAGACATTGTTGCTGATAAACGGTTTCCCGATGAGCTGACCGAGCACCGCCGGCTTCAGGCGAAATTGCAGATAGCTCGCGATCTGCGTGAGCGCATCCCAGACGAAGCGCTGATTCTCGAAGAGCTTCGAATGCGCCGTGTGCTCGAGCGCGATGAACTCGCCTGGCGCGAAAAGAATGTCAGGACTGTTTGCCGCCACGGCGCGTGATTTTTTGTCCCTCCTTTGTGTCGCGCACTTCCCAGCCCTGGGCGCTGAGTTCATCGCGCAATTCATCACTTTTCCGAAAATTTTTTGCAAGCCTTGCCTGCGCCCGTTGCTCGGCCAGCGCGGCGATTTCTTCTGGCAACGTCTCAGGTCTGGTCTCCTCCAGCGCGAGCACTTCATTGATCTGCTCCCACCAGTGCAGCCACGCCCGCGCCTCCTCCGCCCCCAGCTCGCCCGCGTCCATGGCGCGATTCGTTTTGCGAATTGACTCGAACAAATACCCGAGCGCGGCGGAGATGTTCAGATCATCGTCCAGCGCATCCTGAAAATCCCCACCTGGCCGGAGGTGCGATTGCGACGTTCCGCTCGAGATTTCATCGAGTCGCTGCCGCCATTCATCCACTCGTACCAGCGCCTGCCGCGCGTCCTCCATGCCTTCGAACGTAAAATTGAGCGGCGCGCGATAATGCACGCGCAAGAGCGCGTAGCGCACCTCGCGCCCGCTCCAGCCGCGCGTCACCAGATCGCGCAGCGTGTAAAAGTTCCCGAGCGACTTGGACATTTTCTGGTTGTCCACCAGCAGATGCGCACAATGCAGCCAATAGCGCACAAACTGTTTTCCGGTCACGCCTTCACTCTGCGCGATCTCAGCTTCGTGGTGCGGGAAGATATTGTCCTCTCCCCCGCAATGAATGTCGAGCTGCTCGCCCAGCAGCGCCGTGGCCATCGCGCTGCACTCGATGTGCCAGCCGGGCCGCCCCCGTCCCCACGGTGAATCCCAGCTCACTTCGCCATCAGCTTCATCCCACGCTTTCCAGAGCGCGAAGTCGCCAATGTTTTCCTTCTCATATTCGTCGCTCCGCACCCGCCCGCTCGGCCGCAGCTCTTCCAGGTTCAAATGCGCCAGCTTTCCGTATTCGGGAAAATTCTTGATCCGAAAATAGATGGACTTGTCCTCGGCCTGATAGGCCAAGTCGCGCGCCATCAACTGCGAAATCATCGCGATCATGCGCGCGATGTAATGGGGATCGGTGGCGGCAGGAAACTCGTCTGCGCGTTTGATGCGCAGCGTTTCGAGGTCCTCGAAAAAGGCCTGCTTGAAAGGCGCGGTGAACTTGTCGAGTCGCACATTGGCCTGGCGGGCGCCGCGGATGGTTTTGTCATCCACGTCGGTCAGGTTCATGACGCGATGGAGGCGAAAGTCGCGCGACTCGAGATGCCGCTGGAGCAGGTCCTCAAAAACGTAAGCGCGGAAATTTCCGATATGGGCGTGGCTGTAAACCGTCGGCCCGCAGGTGTACATCGACACATTCGGCGGGTCGCGCGGAATGAATTCCTCCAGCGCGCGCGAGTAGGTGTTGAAAAGGTTGATCATGTCATTCTGAGCGAAGCGAAGAATCGCTTATCTACTTCTGCGCCTTCGGAAGTGGAGAGATGTTTCGCTTCCCTCAAGATGCCAAAGATTGTAGCGGCGGTCTATGACTGCGGAAAAGGTGGATAACGGTGCAGCTTTCGGCGGTCACAGACCGCCGCTACAGAAAACAGTTGCCACCGCCATCGCCGCCATGCCTTCGCCGCGGCCAATCGCTCCCAGTCCTTCGTTCGTTGTCGCTTTAATGCTGATCGCTTCCACGTTAACCGAAAGCGCGTCAGCGATCTTCTGGCGCATCTTTGCGATGTGCGGCGAAATCTTCGGCCCTTCCGCCAGTAACGTCGCGTCCATGTTCATTACGCGGGCATTCTTCTCCGCCGCGATCGTTGCGACGTGCCGCAGAATTTTCATGCTGCTGATCCCGCGAATCGATTCGTCCGTGTTAGGAAAATGCTGGCCGATATCGCCGGCGCCGAGGGCGCCGAGAACGGCATCGGCGATGGCGTGGGAAAGCACATCAGCATCGGAATGTCCTTCGAGCCCGCGTTCGTGCGGGATCTCCACGCCCCCTAAAATGAGTTTGCGCCCGCGCGCCAGGCGATGCGCGTCGTAGCCGATGCCGCAGCGAACCTCGTTCACAATTTCAAATCGATCACGCCGTTAGTGGCGACGACGGCGTAGCGATCTTTCATGTCGGTGCGTGGTCGCATGTCCACAACGCCGCCGGCCGTCTCCACCAGAATCCAACCCGCGGCCACGTCCCACAACGAGATGCCCTGTTCGAGATAGGCGTCGAGCCGGCCGCATGCCACGTAGGCCATGTCGAGCGCGGCGCTGCCGAGCATCCGGCATTTGCGTGCGCGGTGCACCATGTCCTGCAGAAGCGGCACGCCGGCTTCAATGGTCACGCCAGTTTTGGAAAGACCGACCGAGACCACCGCTTCGGCTAAATCCGCACGATCGCTTACGCGGAATGCGCGCCCATTCAATTTCGGCGTGGCGCCTTTTTGCCCCGACCAAAGCTCATCACGGATCGGATCGTAAATCACACCGACGATAATCTCCGCGTCACAGCGCAGCGCGATTGAGACGCAGAAGTGCGGGATGCCGTAATAAAAGTTGACCGTGCCATCGAGCGGATCAACCACCCATTGAAACTCGCTCGCCTGATCGCCCACGAGCCCTTCCTCGCCGTAAAGGGCATGTTGCGGAAATTCGCTGAGGAGCAATTCGGTGATGCGATCCTGGGCGCGGACATCGATCTCGAGTTTGATGTCGTGTTTCGTCGTCGCGCTCACCCGCTGCGGTTTTTGAAAATCGTGTCGCAGCATTTCGCCGGCAGAATGCGCGGCCTTGATCGCGGCATCGAGGTAATGCGTCATCGGGATTAGCTCGCACAAAGAAGACAAAGTGCACAACGGTTTGTCGGCGCGGGTTTGCCGCTGCCGTTCGTACTCGGCGGCAGAACCACCGAATGATAAGAGATGTCTCGACTCCGCTGCGGTCTGCCCGAGATGACAGGAAAAAAAACCGGGAGGAGAAATTCACATCTCCTCCCGGGTTGAATTTGGGTCTTACCCCGAAAGTCCTCGGGGCGTGAAAAGCACTACGCCTTTAGTGCTTCTTCTTAGATGCTTTCTTTTTGGCGGGAGCTTTCTTTCCTTTTTTCTTCGCTGGCATTGACTATCCCCCCTTTCCATCCGCAATCGCGGTGGGTCTGTGAAGAACTGAAAATAACTTCACGTTAACGAGTCATTCATCCGCAGATTTTTTTTGTCAAAAGTTTTTTGGGCAGTTTGCAAAATTATTTTCACCAGCGCGCGCGCGATCACATTTTTTTGCGCGCGCGAAATTGTTTTGCGCTCGCCGTCATCGAAAAAAATGGTGACGGCGTTTTCATCGCTCTCCATCCCGATCGCAGAATCGCTGACATCATTTGCCACGATCATGTTGCAATTTTTGTGCCGCAGTTTTGCGCGCGCGTTTTTTTCCAGCTCATGCGTTTCGGCTGCGAAACCAACGACGAAGAAATCGCGCGCGCGCGGCAACGATCGCAAAATGTCGCGCGTGGGAATGAGTTCGAGCAGGAATTTCTCTTCGCGCTTTTTAATTTTCGCCGGTGAGATGCTGGCCGCTTTGTGATCGGCCACCGCCGCGCACATCACGAGCACATCGCAATCGGGCGCCTCGCTCTGCATGGCATCATGCATCTCATCACTCGTGTTCACGCGCACCAGCCTCGACCTGGCAGGAGGAGAGAGACAGACCGGTCCAGAGATGAGAACGACTTCGTGCCCTGCTTCAATCGCGGCCGAGGCGATCGCATATCCCATTTTTCCGGACGAACGATTGCTCAGGAAGCGAACGGGATCGATCGGCTCGCGCGTAGGCCCGGCCGTGATGACGAACTTCACGCGATCAATCGATCATGCCGGCGCAGGAGAAATTCAGCGCGAAAGGCAATGTCATCGATCTTCCACAAACGCCCGAGACCTTCATAGCCGCACGCGAGCATGCCCGCTTCCGGGCCGATGAACTCAACCCCGCGCGACTTTAACTTGTCCACGTTCTCCTGCGTGGCGGCGTGCTCCCACATTTTTCCATTCATCGCCGGCGCGATGAGAATCGGGGCCCGGGTAGCCAAGGTGATTGCGGTGAGCGGGTGATTAGCGAGACCGTGCGCGAGTTCAGCGATGACGTGCGCGGTCGCGGGCGCAATCAGAAGCAGGTCGGCGTTATCAGCCAGTTCAATGTGGCCGGGCCGCCAGTTTTCCTTTTCGTTATAGAAGTTGGTCGTGACCGGATTTTTCGAAAGCGTCTGCAATGTCAGCGGGGCGATGAATTCGACAGCGTCGGTGGTCATGACGACGAAGACATTGTGGTTTTGTTTCACCAGTAAGCTGGAAAGCTCGGCCGATTTATAGGCCGCGATGGAGCCGGTCACGCCGAGAATCACCGTCTTTTGCGCTTTGGATTTTCGGTTGCTCGCCATGGGGCGGCAATATCGCCCGCTTCCGCGACTTGTCATTCCGGGCACGGTGGAAGAAGCCGGCCGCGCAATTTGAAATGATTTCCGCGCGACTCGTCGACCTGGCTCCCCTTCGCCCGGCAATGAGTCCTATTGCAGAATCAAGCGCCGGCTCAAAATCCGTTCCGCGCCCATGATCTGGCGGAACTTTTGCAAATCTTCTTCCATTGATTTGCTGATGATGGTGTAGCGGTACTCGCGCCAGAGTTGCATTTCGCGCGCGGCCGTTTGCAGGCGGGCATCGATTTGCGCCGCGGTTTCCGTTCCGCGTTTGAGCAGCCGGCGGCGCAGCTCTTCCAGATCAGGCGGCATGATGAAAACATCGCAGGTGGCGCGGGTGATGAAATCATCTGCGCAATTGCGAATCGTTGCCGCGCCCTGCGTGTCAACATCGATGAGCACGTCCACGCCATGTTTTAAGTTCTCCAGCACAGGCTGGCGCAGCGTCCCGTAATAATGCTCGTGCACCTTGGCGTATTCGAGAAACTCTCCGCCTTCCACCCGGGCGAGAAATTCCTCTTCAGAAATGAAGCGGTAATCTTCGTCCTCGACCTCGCCCGCCCGTGGCGGCCGCGTCGTGCAGGAAACCGAATAGACGAAATCGGGTGTCTGGCGCAGGCCATCGCACAAGGTGGTCTTGCCCGCACCGGAAGGAGCCGAGACGACGAACAAAATTCCGTAGCGGGAAAATCTATTACTCAAGGTTCTGCACCTGCTCCCTGATTTTTTCCAGCTCGGTCTTGCAGGCGACGACGTGCTGCGCGATGGCAGCATCGTTCGCCTTGGCCCCAAGCGTGTTCAGTTCCCGAAAAATTTCCTGCACGATGAACTCAAGGGCGCGGCCGACCGGTTCGTCCCTGCGCAAATGATGCGCGAACTGCGCGAGGTGACTCTCCACCCGCGTGAGCTCTTCTGAAATGTCGGAGCGATCGGCAAACAGAAGAATCTCGCGCAACAGCCGCTCGTCGCTTTCGGCCATGGCCAGGCCGGCTTTTTCGACTCGCTCCGCCAGAGCGGCGCGGAATTTCTTCATCACCTCCGGATGTTGCGCGCGGATCTCCTTCAGCAGTTGCCGGATTGATTTCAAGCGATGGATGAGATCCTTCGCCAGATGTTTGCCCTCGCGTTCGCGCATTTTGACAAGGTCGCTGAGCGCGGCCTGAAGAGCGCGCTCCAGGGCGGGCCAGGCCTGCCCGGCCTCAATCGCTTCTTCCGGTGCACGCATCACGCCTGGCGCTTGCAAAATCGTGTCGATCGTGATCTCGCCCGGCGCGCCGAGTTCCTTTTGCAGGGCCCGCATGGCGTCATGGTAAAAACGTGCGAGAGGGACGTCGAGAGCAAGGCGGCGCGCTCCTTCGCTGCTCTGGTGCAGAGTGACGAGCACGTTGGTGCGGCCGCGGGAAATCCGCGCGTTGATGGCCTGGCGAATACGCACTTCGAGCTCTCCCAGGTCACGCGGGAGGGTCATGGCGATTTCGCTTTGCCGGCGATTGACCGTGCTGAGCTCGACGCTGAGTTTGGCCCCGTCACATACTGCTTCGCCGCGGCCATAACCGGTCATCGATCGCATGGCCGCATTCTTAATGTCATTCCAAGCGAAGTCGAGGCCGCAGCAACGCCAGAGCGCGCCGATGCGGTGAAGGAATGGGAAGCTTGCTTAGCTCGGATAGAGGGAACCATCGCTCATGCGGTTTCGCCCGGCGCGCATTTGCCTGGAAAAGGCGCAAGGTGATCTCATGATGAGTGAAGGGGAAGCGCAACGTGTGAAGAGGATCAACCTTTTGCGCGGCGAGCGTTGGCAGCATCCACATCCCGCGCCAGCGTCTGCGGCATTGCTCAAGCAAAATTTCGCGTCGTCGCCGGATGAACGCATGTGATTCGACCAGCGAAACGCTGGGAGGACGGCTGCGTTTTAACGGGAGTGATTTGGGATCGGGCGCAGCGCAAAACTTTTTGATCGGGCAAATGCCGCAGCGGGGAGCACGCGGAACGCAAATGAGCGCGCCGAGATCCATCATGGCGGATTGAAAGTCAGGCGCGCCCGCCTTTTTCGGCATGAGTCGCGCCGAAGCGTTCCACAATTTCTCTCGGCCCCAGGCGGAGTCGATGGAGTCTTGAATGTTGAAGAGGCGAGCAAGAACACGCGCGCTGTTGGCTTCGACTAGGGGAAGTGATTGCCCGAAGGCGAAAAGGCCGATGGCGTTGGCGGTGTAGCGGCCAACTCCGGGAAGGGTGCGCAATTCCGAAACATCCTCGGGCAGACACCCGCGGAAGCGCTCAACGCTGATTTGGGCGGAGCGGTGCAGGTTTCGCGCGCGCGCGTAGTAGCCGAGTCCTTGCCAGGCGTGCAGCACGTCTGATTCCGAAGCGCGAGCGAGCACGCGGAGCGTGGGGAACCGGCGGAGCCATCTATTATAGTAAGATACGACAGCCGCGACGGTGGTTTGCTGGAGCATAATCTCGGAGACGAGGATGCGGTAGGGATCGCGCGTGTGGCGCCAGGCAAGCTCGCGTTTGTTGTGGTGGGACCAATTGACCAGGGAACGGCGCAGCTGGTTTCTGTCGTCCCGGCGCAAATAGACGGGTCCGGTAGCGTCGGGGAGGCGTGGCGCAGCGGGAGTCCTCGATTTTCGCTCGGAATGACGGAAGTGAGCGGCACGCATATAATAAGAGCGTGAACAGTTTCACAGCCGCGCTCAATCCCGAACAGGTGGAGAAGCTGCGGGCGCTGCTGGATGAGCGCGGATTCGCCTTCGCGGCCAGGCCTTACACCATTTTCTTCGCGCAAAAGGAAAAGCTGAGTGTCGCTGTTTACGCGAAAGGACCGAAGGTCCTTGTGCAGGGGCGGGGAGTGGAGGATTTCGTCACCTTCGAGCTGGAGCCGAACGTGCTCGGTCAAGCGCGGCTCGGCTATGAAGAGGTGCATTCGCCGGAGATGTTCGCGCCGCATTTCGGCGTGGATGAGAGCGGAAAGGGCGATTTTTTCGGGCCGCTTGTCATCGCCGGCGTATTCGTGGACGGCGAGATCGCGCGGCGATTTCTCGAAGCCGGAGTTCAGGACAGCAAACGGATCAGCTCCGATGCGCGGATCCGCGCGCTCGGGAAAGAGATTCGGCAAAGCGCGCGAGCGGGCGTGGAGGTTGTGACCATTGGCCCTGCGCGTTACAACGAGCTTTACCAGAAGTTTGGCAATCTCAACAGTCTGCTGGGCTGGGGTCATGCACGAGTGATTGAGAACCTCCTCGAGCGGGTGCCGGATTGTGCGCGATCTTTGTCGGACAAGTTTGCCGATGCGCGGGTGATCCAAACGGCACTGCTCCGGCGGGGGCGCGGAATCCAAATTGAACAGCGTCCCCGGGCGGAATCGGATGTTGCGGTGGCGGCGGCATCGATCATTGCGCGGGAGGCGTTCATCGAGTGGCTGGAGCGAAAGGGCAGGGAGCTGGGGATGAAACTCGGGCGCGGTGTTTCGGCGGAGATCAAAGAGACGGCGCGACAAATCGTGGAGAAGAGCGGGCCAGAAATGCTGAGGCAGGTCGCGAAAGTACATTTCCGCACGGCGCACGAGATCGCGCCAGAGGTCTTCGGCCCCCCGCCCCCGAAGCGGGCATGGAACAGCCCAGCTAAAGGCGCGAAAGCGCACTTGCCCAGCAGTTAATGTTGCCAGGGGAAAGCGGCCATTTCGGCAGGGTTCCTGCTCCTAAGGCGGCAGAATTCCCCTAACCTGTGCAGAGTCGCATCCTGATCTTAAATAACGACCCGGTATTCGAAGATCGCTTGCTCGGTATTTTCGACGCGGCGCCGCAGCTTGAGGCTCGAATCGTCCGCTCTGTGGCCGAAGCGGTGACGGTGCTGATGACGGAGCATTTCGATGGCTTTGTCGTGGAAGGCGAGGCGGCGCGGGCCATGGAAATGTCCACAGTGGCGCGACAGCATTTTCCTTCGCTTAAGATTTTGTGCGCGCCCTGGCAGGCGCCTTCAGCGGAGATGGCGGTCCAGGCGCAGCAGCAGCAGATCGCGCTCGCAAATGGCGCCGGCCGAATGAAGCGACTCCGCGCTGAGGTGCTGTCGTTTGTCAGGACGCTGGAGCGTCATGCCACCACTTCGGCTGAAGGCATCGATCCGTGCCATTCATTAATCGGCAACCTCAATCAATTTTCCGCGGCTGAAATTTTACAGATGGCATGTCTCGGACAGCGCACCGGGCGCTTCACCTTTAAATCGGGCCGTGGCAGCAGCGAGATTTATCTGCATCACGGAGCCATCCGGCACGCTTCCTACAGCACAGTCGAGGGAGAGCCGGCGATGGCGGAGATTTTCCGATGGCGGCAAGGCCGCTTTTATTTCGAGGAAGGGATCATCAGCCAGGCGAAGACGGTGGACCGGCCCTGGGCGCATTTGCTCATAGACAGTTTGCAAAAGCTGGATGAAACGCTCGACCTGGCCGCACTTACGCCCTTGCAATGAGAGACAAGGCAGTCGATTCCAAGCTGCGCCTGATCTCGCTTCAGCTCGATAGCTGGAGAAAGCTGCACGAGCTCGTTACTTATGGCCTCGACAAAGCCAAACCGATTATCTCTGCGGAACAGGAACGACTCTTCACCGAGGTGCGCGGCAATTTACTTCAGGAAACGGAGCATGTGCTGGGGGAACTGAATCTTTTACACGAGCTTTCGGCCCGCGCTTTGAACGTGCTTAACCGGGCCTCGTCCGTCCGGGCAGTGCGCGATCTTTCGGCGGAAGAAGTGCGCCGATTGGAGACGGAGTGGAATACCGTCTTCACCAAGCTCGGGCTGATTCAAGGGCAATTAAAGGCGCGGCGAAAAGCCTTGGCTGGCCAGAATGCTTTTCGTTACTGGCTGGCCGGATTGGTTCGTAAACCGGCTTCTACCTAGGTTTCCCGAGGCCAGGAGACCGGCGGCACAATTAGCGGTTCTCGCGTAAGAAGCCGTGGCAATCCCCGATTTGCCCACGCAAAGCGCATTCTAGCTGCGATTTCTTTTGGTAGTATGGCGAAGTTAACGAAACGCGACATCGTGGTGGCCATCAGCAACCAAACGGGCATGGTACAGCACCATGTGTTCGACGTTGTCCAGCGGACGCTAGATCACATCACCGATAGCCTGGCCAATAACGTCGCGGTGGAGCTGCGCAATTTCGGAGTTTTTCAGCCGCGGCTAACGAAACCTCGCGTTGGCCGCAACCCAAACGAGCCCGGGAGCAGCTTTGTGATTCCTTCGCGCGCGACGGTGAAGTTTAAACCGGGAAAAATCATGCGCCAGCGCGTGGAAAAATTATCGCGCGAACTCAAAGATGCGTCCGAGCGCAAAGCAGCGGCCGGCTCTAACGGCCTGACTTAGGGCGCGCCGGGTATCTCCGGCCCGAGCAACTGGCGGATGACCTGCTCGAGCCGATCAAAGTTGATCGGCTTGGTCAGATGTTCCGAAAAGCCGCAGGTGCGCGCGCGATTAATGTCGCTCTCCATCCCGAACCCACTCAGGGCAATGCCTCGCAGCCCGCGCCCGCCGAGTTCCTGCATCAGTTCGTAACCGCTCCGATCGGGCAGACCAATGTCGCTGATGAGAAGATCGAAATGCTGGCTGCGCGCTTTCTCCGAGGCCTGATCGGCCGTATGGGCGACGGTGATGTCGTAGCCGCGGCGCTCCAGGATCATTTTCATTCCGGTGCAGGTATCTGGATGATCGTCCACCACGAGGAGGCGCGGGCTGCGGCCCGAGCGCGGCGGCGCAGTTTCCCTGCCGTGGCCATCGGGTTGCAGATCGAGCTCGAGCCGGGTGGGAGTGGCAATGGTGGCGAGTCGAATGGTGAAAGTGGTGCCGCGATCTTTGCCGGCGCTGAATGCCGAGATGGTGCCACCGTGCGCGAGCACCATCGCTTTGGAAATGGCCAGGCCGAGCCCGAGCCCGCCAAACTTGCGCGTGATTGAGCTTTGGCCTTGCTCGAAGGCGTTGAAAATTTTGCTCACTTTCTCCGGCTCAATGCCGATGCCGCTGTCCGTGGTACGAATCTCGATCTGGCCCGGCTGTGGATTGAGGGTGGCGAGTGTGATGCGGCCGCCGGCGGCGGTGAACTTCACGCTGTTCTTGATCAGATTCCAAAACACCTGTTGGAGACGCGCGGGATCGCCGTGGACGAAATGCTCGCGCGCGTTGAGCTGCAAATCGATCCGCAGCGCCTTGTGCGAGATGTCATCGCGGCAGATCTCCAGGGCCCGTTGCAGCACATTGTGAATGCTGACCGGTTCGAGGCCGAGTTTCAGCTTTCCTTTGGCGATGCGGGTGATGTCGAGCAGATCGTCGATGAGCCGCGCTTCCAGTTCGACGTTGCGCCGGATGACATCGAGCGCGTGCCGCATCTCGGGTGAATTGACGTGCGCATCGAGCTCAGCCACCATGGCGATGACGGGCGAGAGCGGATTGCGCAGCTCATGCGAGAGGAGGGCGAGGAACTGGTCCTTGGCCGCGTTCGCGCTCAGCAGCTCATTGCGCAATGTCATGTCGCGCGTCTTTTCCTCGACCAGGTAAAGCACGCCCTGTATTTGCTGCTGCGAATCGGACAGCCGCAGCAGATTGATGTTGAAAAATCGCGTCGCGCCGCTGCGATCGTTGAACGGTTGCTCAACCAGTTGAAAAGGCGCTCCCGTGGCGAGCACACTTTCGATCACATCGGGCGAAACGATTTTGATTTGGTCGTAAGTGGCGACGCCGATATCGACACCCGGCGGCAATTGCCCGAGCTGCGCTGCGATTTGCGCGAAGGCGTCGTTGACGTGGAGAAAACGATGGGTCTCCGGATCCATCAGCGCGATGCCGATCGGCATGTTGGCGAGAATTTTTTCATTGAAAGCGACCTCGCGCTCGATGCGCAGCGCCGCTTCCGATTGCCGCCGATAAAACCGGCCCGCCAGAATGGCGGCGATGGCGGTACCAATGATGAGCCACACCGCCGGGACCGTGATTTTGCGCATTAACTCGTGCACGGGCGCATACGCGATCTCCTGCGGCTGGCGCACAACAGCGAGCCATTTCGCGGAATCGAGCGGGTCGAAGGAATAAATTGTTCCGTCGCGTGTGAGATGGCCGCTTTGTTGTTGTTGCATCTCAGAAATGAGACGCGATTCGGGCCCGCGCGTCGGCGTGACGTTGGCTTTGAAATCTGGCGTAAAAATCGGGAAGCCGTCCTGGTCGATGATCTGGCAGAGGGCGCGATCGGCGAAAGAAATACTGGAGAGCCGGCGCCCGACGCGCTCGATCAAAATCGATGCGCCGATGTAACCGATGGTGCGGCCATCGCGTGTGCGCACCGCGCCCACGATATCTGTCACCATGCGCCCATCGGCGGGACGCGGATTGACCGAGGAGACGAATGCGCCGGTGTGCAGGTCAGCGCCTTCCTTCCATCGCTCAGGATGAAACGGCTGCCCGACCAAGTCCGGAGTCGCGGGCAAACTGCCGAGCAATGTTCCGTCGGGCGCGGCCAGGAACATGCCGTCGATCCGCGGATAGGAAAAGAGCTTGTCGGAAATCCATTGCTGCGCCAGGCCGGTGGCGTTGGGTTCGGTGAAGATGCGCTCCATGTCGGGGAGCGTCTGGTAATATCCGACGACGCCGGCAGTGCGGGCGAGGTCGTCATCCACAAGATGGCCGATCAACTGCACGAAAGTCTGGCGGTCGCGCAGGATTTTGGATTCCAAAGTCTTCTGCAGCGTGGTGTACGAAACCAGCAGCATGAGAATGGAAGGCGCCCAGCCCGCCAGAAGAACAGTGAAAACAATGTCAAAACGTTCCAGGCGATGGCCGGATTTGCGTTTGCGCGATTCTACAGGATCGGAAGCGCGAGCTGTCCGTTCTCCGCGGGAGAGAACGGGCGGATGGGGGCGAACTGATGGGACCATGATCGGGCGGGGAACTAATTTAACACAAAACGACCACTCTCCGAGCGGGAGGAGAAGTCCGCCGCAGTTGGCCGCATCTTTAGTAAGCACAAACCGTTCGAGATTCAGGCCGCGAAATGCAGATGTCGCTTAATTCCAAGGCCCTTGCGGCGGAGAAGCGGCCAGTTTTTTATTTGACGACACCCGGAGAAGCGGCATCATGTCGCCCTTGCAGGCGGCAACGCGGTCCTGCTCCGTGGTGCAAGAGGCATGGCTTCACTCATCTGGACATTTTGCTACCTGAGCGTGCTGTTTGGCCTCTCGGCCTACGGCATTCACCGCTATTTCATCATCTACCTCTTTCTCAAGAACAGGAAACGCGAGCCGGTGCCGCTGGCCCATTTCGAGCAATGCCCGGTGGTGACGGTGCAGTTGCCGATTTTCAATGAGGTTTACGTGGTGGAGCGGCTGCTGCGCTCGGTCAGTGAGATCGATTACCCCCGCGACCGTCTGCAAATCCAGGTGCTCGATGATTCCACCGATGAGACGCGCGAGATCACGGCCGAATGCGCAGAGAGTCTGCGCGCGCGCGGTTTCGATGTGGAGCTGATCCATCGCGCCGACCGCGTTGGCTTCAAGGCCGGCGCGCTTGAGCGCGGGCTCGCCACCGCGCGTGGCGATTTCGTTTGCATTCTCGATGCAGACTTCGTGCCGCCGCCGCATCTTCTCCGGCGCACCATCGACTTTTTCACCGATCCGAAAATCGGCATGATCCAGACGCGCTGGGGGCACCTCAACCGTGGCTATTCCCTCCTCACCCGGGTGCAGGCGATGTTCCTCGATGGCCATCTTTTGCTCGAGCAAACGGCGCGCTCGCGCAGCGGTCGATTTTTTAATTTCAACGGCACGGCCGGTCTGTGGCGGAAGTCGTGCATCGAAGAGGCGGGCGGGTGGCAGCATGACACGCTTACGGAAGACCTCGACCTGAGTTACCGCGCGCAATTGGCCGGCTGGAAATTCATTTTCCTGCCCGATGTCGTCACCCCGGCCGAGCTGCCGGTGGACATGAACGGCTTCAAGTCCCAGCAGCATCGCTGGACCAAAGGCTCGATCCAGACCTGCAAGAAATTGCTGCCGCTGATCTGGCGCAGCAAGCTGCCGATGCCGATCAAGCTCGAAGCCACCGGACATCTCATGTCCAACTTCGCTTATCTTTTGCTCGCCTGTCTGGTCGTGCTTTTGCACCCCTCCGCCGGCGGGCCGCAGTCCGGCTGGGTCCGCACCCTCTTAATAGATGTACCGATCTTTCTCACCGCTTCGGTTTCGGTCGCCGTTTTCTACATTTGCGCGCAGCGCGAGCTTCATCCGCGCACCTGGATGAAAGAGATCATGCTCCTGCCCTGTTTGCTCGCGCTCGGCATTGGTCTTTCGCTGAACAATGCTCGCGCTGTGCTCGAGGCGATGTTCAATCACAAATCGGATTTTGCGCGGACGCCGAAATATGGCATCGAGCGCAACGCTCAGCCGTGGAGGGATTGCCGCTACATGCCGCTCAAATCGCTGCTGCCGCTGGCTGAATTATTCTTCGCCATTTACTTTACCTACTTCGTTTTTTATGCTTTTCGTAATCACCAGTTCCTTTCGGTCCCATTCCTGCTGATGTTTCAATTCGGTTTCCTTTACGTTTCCCTCAGCTCCGTCGCCCAATGGCTCCCGAAGTTCACTCCGCACAGTTCTCGCGCCGCCCACGTCGTTCCGGCCTGAGCGTCTCCATGCTCCGCCCGGCCTTTTGTGGCATTGCCACTTTTGCAGTTGCCTGGGCCCATGCCGCGCATCCCAACTCGCAGACCGCGCCACCGCAGCAGCCGCCGCAAACGACGCAGCCCGTTCAGCCGATTGTGGTCCCGAGCGTTATCGTCAGCGTTCAGGACCAAAAGCTGATGCTTCTGCAGAACGGCTATAAAGTCGCGACCTACCCCATCTCCACTTCCAAGTTTGGCCTGGGCGATAATCGCGGCGCTTTAGCCACGCCCATCGGGGCCATGGCGGTCGCTCAAAAAATCGGCGACCACGCGCCGCCGGGCGCTGTTTTTCACAACCGGCGTTTTACCGGTGAAATACTCCAGCCCAATGCACCCGGCCGGGATCCAATCGTAAGTCGCATTATCTGGTTGCGTGGACTTGAGCCTTCGACGGCCAACGCATTCAGTCGCTGCATTTACATCCACGGGACTGCGGAAGAACGGACCGTCGGCAAGCCGGCGAGCTACGGCTGCATTCGGATGAAATCGAGAGACGTGATCGACCTTTACAGCCAATTGCCCATCGGCTCGGTCGTGCGCGTGGTTTCCGATAAGCTGCCGAACGTCGCCAAAGCGAAGGTGATCTATCGCTTCCAGGCGCCGGATCAGCCGGTGGAAAAAGGCCGGCCTGACGCAATCGCTGGTTCGCAAATGACGAGGCGGCCCAAGAGCGCATCTGCGCTGCGTCTCGCGCGCAACAACAGCTGAGCTGACACTCGCTGCTCATTGACAAAGTGCGCGCGGCGCAGCAGCGTCCACGCCCACGATTATGGCCAACACCAAATCCGCCGCCAAACGCGCCCGGCAGACCGAGCGCCGCACTCTTCGCAATCGCAGCGTTCTGTCGCGGCTACGCACCTTGCAAAAACGGGCGAACGGGTCCGACGCCCAGCCGAGTGATCGCGTGGCGTTGATCTCCGCCATCGATAAGGCAGCCAAGCGCGGCATCCTCCATCGCAACGCTGCCAGGCGCCGCAAAGCGCGGCTCTTGCGCGCGCGGATGAACTCGGCGTCGTCATCCTGAGCCGCCGCAGGACGGCGAAGGACCTCACTCCGTCGCGCGCTTACGAACAGTGGCGAGGTTCCTCTCCGTCTGCGCGGCTCGGAATGACAGAGCGCTAATTGCGCATTGCATCTGCGGCAGGAAGGATAAACTTCCCTGCGATGATTCCCGCAATTCTGCTCGTTCTTTGCGTCGTTGCTTACCGTCTGGCGACAGGTCTGCTCATTCATTCCGGCGCGGCCACCTGGCTTTCGAATTTTGCGCCGCTCGCCGCCATCGCGCTCTGCTGCGGGGCTTATCTGCCGCGTCGCTTTAAACTCTCGCTGCCCCTGGTCACTCTCTTTCTTTCCGACGCGATCCTGAATGCGAACTACGGCGCGCCATTTTTCACCTGGCACATCCTCTCTCGCTATCTCGCGCTCACGCT
>JBKPQR010000031.1:0-78305 GCA_046734175.1 Verrucomicrobiota bacterium
GCGACCATGGCTGTGCTCACGGGCGTGCTGGTGCTGCTCGGGGCGCCGGGGTTATTTCGACCGCTCGTCACCTATCGTCTCTATTTCGATAACGCGGCCGGCATCAAGCTCGGCGCCCCCGTGCTCCTGGCCGGGCGTAGATTGGCACCGTTGCCGCGCTCTACTCGCCGGTGTCAAAAGAAGAGAGCGAGCGCGCCGTCCAAGTCGATAAAGCGGTGCGCGGACCCAATCCAAGCCCTACTCCGCCCAATGCCAAACCGCCGCGTTACGAAGTTCGCATCGACGTGCAGGTTGATCGCAAATCGCTCCTTTACCGCGACTCGAAGGCGCGCATGATTACGCTGGGGCTGCTTGGAGAAACAGCTATCGATTTTACCGAAGGCACCGAAGCTTCAGGCCGCGCGAACTCCGGTGAGGTATTCGCGGGCGAGCGCGTCCCGGACTTTGGCGAAGCCATCGCCAAGATGCTCGATGTAGTCGAACCGGTGGCGACGGAAGCAACAGCGACATTGAAACAGTTGGAATCCACTTCGCAAAACCTCAGCCATATTACGGATGAGAATTCGCAATTAAACCTGGCATTAAGCCAATTTCGTACGCTGGGCGAAAACCTCAATCAGCTCACGGGGCCGAACAGCCCATTGTCCAGTTCGCTAGGCAACCTTCAACGAGTCACGGAAGATTTGACTAAGAATAACAACATTGAAGTAACCTTGCAAAATTTCCGCGCTTCATCGGAAAAGTTAAAATCCACTCTAGGCTCAGTAGGCCCATCGCTGGAAGAAAGTGGACGCAACCTCAAGGATGCGACAGCTACTCTGCGTTCTCAACCGTGGCGGCTGATCTGGCCGAGCACAAAGAACTATCCCGGCGATACTGCTCCAACTCCGCCGGAGCCAGGCACGACGCGCACGGCAAAAAGGACGCGTCCTAGTCCAACTCCAGCGCGCACGAGCCGGCGCTAGTTTGGGAACTACTCAAAAAATAGTTGCGAATTTAGTTTGCAGTTAGCTGGCAGGCTGCTAGGAACCGTCCATGGACTTATCACTTAAGCAGTTAGAGGAAGCTGTGGGACTTCGTCGCCAGATCGATTCCCTGGAACAAAGATTAGCCAGCTTAGTTGGAGGCGGGCGAGGAAGAGCTACTGCTTCAACGGCAAGGAGTGGCGGAGGCGGCGGCCGAGGGCGCGGCAGACGCCGGGCGATGTCTGCTGCCACTCGGGCAAAGATCGCGGCGGCTGCGCGCGCGCGCTGGGCGCGGGCCCGAGGGGGCCAAAAAGGTGGGAGTGCCGCCAAATCGGCCGGCAAGAGAACGACGCGCCGGCGTGGACGTATGTCGGCCGCAGGAAGAAAGAAGTTAAGCGAAATGATGAAGGCGCGCTGGGCCGCACGGCGTAAATCATCTGGCAGCTAAGGACAATTCCACAGGACGAAAGTAGAAGAGCCGCGCGGCGCATTCCGCCGGCTCTTTGGGTCAGGCAGCTTTCTTCTGCAGCTGCTGTCGAAGAAAAGTCAGGACCGCGATCTCATCGCTGCGCAGATGATCGAGTTTCTGCGTCAGCGTTTCTTCGGTCCTTGCCTTCAGGCCTTTGATCAACTCGCCATTGAGGTAGGTCTCAAGGATGGCGGGGTGCACATAACATTTGCGGCAGATGGCAGGCGTATTTCCAAGTACTTTCGAGACAGCGCTGACGGCGGCTTTGACGTTGCTCTTCGCCTCTTTGTTGTTGGTAAAAGATTCCTGCGCACTCAGTGCCGTGGCTGTAAGTACAGTGCCCGCCCAGGTTCGGAAATCTTTCGCGGTAAAATCCTGGCCACTTATCTCGCGCAGGTAATCATTCACCTCCTGCGAGGTGATCTCGCGAACCTCGCCCTCGTCGGTGACATACTGGAATAGCTCCTGGCCTGGCAAATCCTGCAGCTTGCGCACAATCCTGGCGATGCGGCGATCTTCGATATCTACTTCGTGCTCGATACCGCTTTTCCCACGGAAGCGAAATCGCAGCTGAGAGCCTTTTACCCGCACGTGGCGGTTGCGCATCGTGGTAAGGCCGAAAGATTTATTTTCCCGTGCATACTCTGCGTTGCCGACGCGAATAAAAGTTCGCTCGAGCAATTGCACTACACTGGCCAGCACCTTCTTGCGGGGAAGGCCGGGGAGTTGCAGATCGGCGCGCACGCGGCGCCGAATTGCCTCCAGTGCATCACCGAAGACAAGGATGCGATCATACTTGTTTTCGTCGCGAACAGCGCGCCATCGTTCGTGATAGCGGTATTGCTTGCGACCGCGAGCGTCGCGACCAGTAGCCTGGATATGCCCATTGGGAGATGGGCAAATCCAGACGTCAGTATACGCTGGTGGAATGGCGAGCCGGCGAATACGAAGCAACCGCGCCTCATCGCGGATCGGCTTACCTTCGGTGTCGAAGTACTCGAAGGATTTGCCTTTGCGTTTGCGAGTGTAGCCCGGTTGCTCGTCATTTACGTACCGCAGCCCAGCTTCTTCGGCTGCTTCCTGCGGGTCGGTCAGTATTGCTAATTGCCGCTTCTTTCGGGCCACGACTCTAATACGCGCACGGGGAGAGGAACAAGCGCATGCGCTCAGCGGCTGCCAGCCGCGTGATTATGCCCCGTAGCTCTTGCTGAATTTTTTGCGCGACTCCCCTTCTGCGCTTTCCACTTCGGGCAGCGTCGCAGATGTTGCTGGTTCAGCTTGGGGTGGCGTCGTCGTTTCGGAAGGGGAAGACTCTGCGGCCGGAGAAGCTTTTTTACCCTGCGCTACTTCCACATAGACGAGTTGAAGATTCGATAAGGCGTTGCGCAAGACGGCGGATTCTTCGTTGCTGAGATTGCCGCGCGTTTTCTCCTGAATCATGGCCAGCTGGTCGATGAACATCTTGGCCAACTCCAGGTTCACTTCCGGCTCGCCGCTATGTGGATTCGGTATCTGCCCGAGGAAAAGGGCCGCGTTCTGCGCATGCATCATGACGAACTCGACGAAGCGCTGCGTCACTTCCCCGGAGTTGGTGCTCGTTTGGACTTCAGCCATCTATCTTGCCTTCGTTCCTGAGGCGGCGGCTGGCGGTCGCACTATTGAAAGCACGTAGGGCTGCCGGCTAAAATATTTCTCCGCCACTTGCACGGTATCTGCCACCGTCACCGCGTTTATTCGCGCTTCCACTTCCTTATAGTGATTAAAACCAAGCCCCAGCAGCTCGTCCACCGCAGCCGAATAGCCGAAGGCATCGTTACTTTGATTTTGGATTTGTTGCTGCCCGATCAACTTCTTCTTCGCTCGCGCGAGCTCCACTGGCGTCAGTCCTTCACTGGCCAGCTTGCGAATTTCATCCAGAAAGGCCGCTTTCACCGGCTCGATCTTCTGCGGATCGGTCCCGAGATAAAACGCAAACAGGCCCGGCACGAGCGCTTCCATTTGCGCCGCGCCCACGAAGTAAGCCAACCCCATCTCTTCGCGAATGCGAATGAAAAATCTCGAACCAAGGTCACTGCTGGCTTCATCGATCAGTTCGAGCACGTAATGATCCGGATCAAAAATACTGCCGCCACGATAACCGACCATGAGCACAGCCTGCGCTTTTTCCCGCTCTGTCTCGACGGTTTTGCTGCCTTTTATTTCCGGTGAGACCGCGGCATTCGCCAGCGCCAATTCTCCCGGCGGCATCGAGCCGAGCTTTTGCTCCAGCATCTGCTTTACGTTGGCGGCCTTGACGCTGCCGAAAACGGAGATGACCCCGTTCTTCGCCACGATGTACTTGTCGCGAAATGCGAGCAGCTCTTTCGACCCAAGGTGAGCGATCGAGTCCGCACTGCCTTCCGGCCGCAGGGCAAAGGGATGCTGCGGGAATAGCGCCGCCTTCAGCTGATTGCGCGCAACAGAAGTTGGTTGCTCGTCTTCTTCCTTAATCCGGGCCAGCTGGTTTTCCTTTTCGCGGGCCACGGCTTGCTCGGGCATTGTGGCATTGAGAAGCACATCGGCCAGTATATCAGTGCCGAGGGCGAGATCGGGCTGTGTCACACCAACTTTGACGGCCAGGCTATTGTTGCCGGCCTCGGTGTAAATAGCGCCACCCACTGCCTCAAGCTGCCCGGAGATTTGTTCCGCCGTGCGTGTCTTCGTTCCTTTGAGCAACGATTTCGCCGCCAGCCGCGAAATGCCATTTATCTCGGGTCTCTCCGCGAGTAAACCGCAGCGAAAGACAGCTGAGATCGCGACAAGAGGCAGACGTGGATCTTCGCGCACCAGCAGCCGCAAACCGTTACTAAGTTCGAATTTCTGAATCTGACCCGCGCTGACCGGCGCCGCTGCTCCATCCTTGCTCGCGAGCGAACCCTTCGGATTGAGGGAGACGAGGGTAAGGTTTTCATCGCGCAGGTATTTGCCAGCGACTCGCTTCACGTCGTCGAGCGACACTTTTTGCACCTTCTCGAGATACTCGCGGCTGAAGTTCAGGTTCCGGGTCAGAAACCAATTTGTCCCCAGATCTGAAGCTTGTCCGCGCATGGTCGTTAATGACGAGAGCTCGTGGGAGAGCGCGATTTTTTTCGCTTTCGCCAACTCATCCGCGCTCACCCCGTCGTGACGAACTTCATCGAGAACCTGCGCGATCAATTGCTGTGCAGCTCCGCGCTTCTTGGGATCAAGTGTGGCGTCGATGCCGAGCAAGCCCGGCTCGCCCGGCGTGTAGGAAAAGGCGGAGATGGAAAAAACCAGCCCGGCCTCTTCCCGCACCTTGCGATACAAACGCGAGCTGCGCCCTTCCCCCAGTATGATCGACAGAACATCGAGCGCCGGCACATCGGGATCGCTGATCTCGGGCACGTGCCACCCCATCGCGAGATGGGTCAGCTGAGTAGGAAATTCATCCTGAACTTCACGACGGCCGAGTTGGGGCGGCTCAGCGGGGATGTAAACCGGCTCGAGAGACTGCGCCGGGTAATCCTTAAAGAATGTCTCAAGTTGATTGCGCACTTTCCCGGCCTCGACATCGCCCACGATGACGAAAGTGAGATTGTTCGGCACGTAGCGCGCCTTGTAGTATTCCATCACCTGCTGCTGGGTGAGCTGGTTGTAGATGTCGATTAATCCAATGACGGGCAGCCGATACGGATGCTGCTGGTAAGCGGTTGCGAAAAGCAACTGCGTCAGCATCCGTTCAGGATCATCCATCCCCATGGCAAACTCGCGCCGGATGACCTCCTGTTCCTTGGCGTACTCGCCCGGGGGCAAGGTGGAGTTCATCATGGCATCGGACAAAATATCCAGCGCGGCCGGCACGCCATCCTTCGGCACGTCGATCCAAAAGACGGTGCGATCGAAAGAAGTGTAGGCATTAATGTAGCCGCCAACGTCCTGGATCTTTTGCGCGATCTCGTTAGTGGAACGCGTCTTCGTTCCCTTGAAGAGCATGTGCTCGAGGATATGGGAAAGACCGGCGCCGAGATGTTTGTCTTCGCTAATGCTGCCCGTGGCACACCAGGCCTGCACGCTTGCCACCGGAGCGCTGCGGTCTTCCTGGACGATGATGGTGAGACCATTGGGCAGAATCCATTTCTGCGCCGTGTTCGGCGAAAAGGTGATGACCGGAGAATCGGCCGCGGCGGCAGTATTGAGATTAGCTGTGTCTAACATAAGAAGAAGCCCTACGACCGCCCCGCCGCACCGCTTCATGCGGGCTTGGGCGCGGGCAGACCGGGCGGAACATGCCGTGGAACCAGCCGCTGCGGCTGAAATGGTTTCACGAAGGCATCCTCAAAATCGTAAACGGCCTTGAAATCATCCATCGAATCTTCGTCCGTCTTACCAAAAATGCCCGCGGCAATAAGGTTGAAAACCATCTGCCCGATGTCTTCGCAGCAATGAATGCCCCAGCAGGAGAAAACGCTTAGCGCCATCGGACCAAATTCCTTCAGCGCATATTGCCGCACACCTTCGAGCAACTCCGGCCCCGCCACATGACGCAGCGCCGCGCCCTTTATTTTCTTTTGCTGTTTGGTGGTGAAATCGAGCGCGTCGCGCAGAAAAACATAAGCGTCGCGCTGATAGCGGGCGTCGCTAGCAACGATGGAGTCAAGTGCCTCAGCGAATCCTATCTTTTGCATCTTGTCAGTGCGCGAGAGAGCACGCTGGACGATAACGGCAAGTTCGAACCGAGCAACTCGCGCGCCGGAATTTCGCGCGCCGCGCCATCCAGGCATCGTGCTACTGCACCTCTGTTTCCATGGCATCGAGATAAATCGAAAGCGGATCATGCCGCCGCGTGCTCTCATCTTTGGCGGCGGCCGCGCGGACGTACTCGCGAAATGTTCCGCTCGAGCTTTGCGATTGGGTCGCTTCGAACCAATTCATGTAGTCGTCCACTTCGCGCATGCGCAAGGCAACACGCTTTCGCAACATGGCAGTGGCGGCGAGCCGCTTCTCCAATCCGCGTGTCCGGCCGCGCGCCACGGTTTCCGCCACTGTTTGGTAATCGGCTACAATAGAGCGCAGAAGCGGGTGTGCCCGCGAGCGCAACAGCATCAGCCGTCCCACCAGCAGGCGAATCGACGCCTGGTCAATCCTGGCCCGGCCTGCGCGGCCGGCCTCTTCGAGCGTGAACACTTCTTTTGCCTTCACCTCCTGGCCGATGCTCGTGCGCAGACATCGATCCAACTGCTCTGATGTCTCCGCGAACGTCAATAAGGCAAAGCGTTGCTCACGCGCACTTCGCGCTACGCTCGCGCTCCAATATTTTTCCATCGCTTCTTCATCTTTGCCAAGCACCGGGAAATGCGCGCGCAAGTCTGCCATTGCATCGGCCGAGGCGTGCGGCCAATCAGCGATATAGCGGGCGAGCTGCGCAGGCCCGTTGGCAGATGCGACAAGCGCGCGCAGCAGCGCGGTGGCGCAGGCGCGATAGAGCGCGCGCGACTGCGAATCGAGAAGCGCGGGATGCAGGGCAAGGAAATTCTTCAACGGCGGCGGCTGCGCAGCCTCGCTCTCGAGCGTGTCGTAAAGATCGGAGGATTGGCTGCTAAAGTTGAGAACACCTTCGACCAGCCACTCCGGCGGAGGATTGTAAACCTCACCAGCCGGCAGGGACGGCAAAGTGCGGTAACTCATTTCCAGAAGCAGCGCGCGCACGACCTCGCGGCGGAGAACCTGAGGATCCCAAGCACGATCAACCAGCAGGTCGAGCTGGATTTTCAAGCCCGCGCCAGTCTGGCTGAAATTCAAAGCGACGGGTGGAACTTCGGGAACGTTAGCCTGCGGTTGCTGGAGGTTGAGCAGAATAGGCACCGACCACCGGTCAGGTACTTGCAAGAGCGCGAGCAACTCGGCCTTAGTTTGCTCTGCTGCGTCCGCCACGCTCCCGCGCAAACGCGCGTCTCCGCCGAAAACAATGAATTGTCGTGAAGTGCTAAGCGTGCGCGCCAGCGGCGCACTTTCAGCAACAAGCGCTCCCGCCGCGCACAGCCAAACGAAAAACGACAGCGAGCGATGGTGAATCTTCACAAGCACAAAGTAGCCAGTCGGGTCGCGTCTGACGAGTCCTGAACAACTAAGGGCGAATCGCGTTGTTTAATCAGCGGACTCAGACTTTGGAGAGATTCTTTGCGCTGGGTTGGAGGATCATTATGAAACGAAAAAGATTACTTGTCATGGCAGCGCTGACGCTTTGCCTGGCATCGCCGGCCTTTGCCAGGCCCCAAGTTGTTACCACATCCAGCGGCAACCGGACCTTTGTCAGGAGTAACCATTACCGACCGTATTGTCGCGGGAGTGGTGTCTCCTGGTCGATCGGAATCGGATTTCCTTTTTATGGGGGTTACTACGGCGGTTACCCTTATTCTTACGGGGCCTACCCTTACTCTTACGGCGGTTACCCTTATTCCTACGGGGCCTATCCTTATTACGGGGGCTACTATCAATCCTCTTATTATCCGTACGCAAGTTCAGGCTATGGCGGCGGCTACTATTCATCGGGCGCTCGTTACTACGGCAGACCCGGTTACGAGCGCGGCTATCGAGGCTCAACTGTGGCGCGAGTTCAGGAACGGCTCGCGCGCGCCGGTTATTACCGGGGATCGATCGACGGAATTATGGGACCGCGCACTCGCTCCGCCATTCGCGTCTACGAGCGAAGACATGGTTTGCCGGCAGACGGCGTAATCGATCGTCAGCTGCTCGAGACGATGGGGCTTGCCTAGAATTTCCCAAGGTTGGGGAGCCGGCGGGTGGTAGCGCTACGCGGCCCGCCGGCGAGCTCTTTTACGGCGCGGTAAAGACGATCTCTTTGTCGCGCAGCTCCACCGAACCGCAGCGCGCAATGAGTTTGCGCTCCCGTTCCAGCGCGCGGAGGAGGTCGCCAAAAAGAAAGCTCGCTGATCGCATGAGCTGGGGATGAATCGGCAGCCGCCCAATCGCGCCCGCCGACGGCGTGCCATTCAGTCTGCCGCTCTGGAGTTTAACGCTAAAGATACCTGAGGTGTATATCGTGCAACCAAAAATGGAACGGGCGACGGCCACGTCGCACGAAGCAGGGTGAAAGGCTGCCGTAACGCGCTCGAAGCCGAGCAGAAGATGCTCGAGCATCTCCTTCTTCCTGCTCAAAACGTATGCGAGATAGGCGTTCACGTCCGCTTCGGAATAATGCAGCTGCGGGGGCCTGTGATACTGCGTCATTCCTTCGAGATCCAAGCTGATCTGCGGCGGCAGCGTCTCTGACTTGGTCACCGGCGGTAGAACCGGCGGCGGCAACAGCATCAAGACAACGGCAGCAGCTGCCACAGCCGCGAGAAGCAACTTCACACATCGCATGATGACCGGCCGGAGACGCCCGCGCCGCGAATCGAACATGCCGCTGAGTCGCTTGTGCACCTCGTCCGGACTTTCCTTCTCCGCGGCCGCAATGGATGCAAGAGCGGAGCGGTCCAGACGCGTCCCGCAATCATGGCAATAAATCCGCTCCGGCTCGTTTTCGCGCCGGCATTCCGGACAAACCAGTCGTGCTGGGGCAGCGGTGCTCATGTGGATTTTTTTTCCGGCTTCGTTGCGGGTGGCGGCGATGCGCTCTTGTTCTCGCCTTTGCCTTCAGATTTGGGCGACGGCTTCTCCGGCGAGTCCTTCTTCGCGGCTTCCTTGTAAGAAGAGCTGCGATAATCAGTGATATAAAATCCCGAGCCTTTGAAAATGATTCCCGCGCCAGTGCCGAGGAGGCGCTTCACTTTGCCGTGTCCCCATTTTCGGAGCCGGCACAATTGCTTTGGACACTCGCGAAAAGGTTCATCGCGCATCGATTGGAACGCGTCGAAATTCTGCCCGCACTTTTCGCAGGCATATTCATAAGTGGGCATGGGTAAATCAAGGAGCCGCAAAGTAGATTCGTTGCAGAGCAAAATTCAAGCCGCCATGCCCGGTTCCTGCTCTCTCGCCTTCTTGACTTTAACAAAGCAACGGGGAACATCCCGTTCCAATTTTATGCCGCGCAGGATCTCATTTGCTGCCCTCACCCTTGCCGCCGCCGCCTTTTCCCTTGTGGGATGCGGCTCGGAAGACGCTCGTTTTTCCACTGAGACGCAATATCTCGGCGGAATCTACGGACCGGGCCCTGTCTCAGCCGGCGCGCCGCAGGACAATGTCTCCTACTGGGACGGTGACGCCATGGAGGGTAAACCGAGCGTCAAGATCAGCCTGGGCGAGCAGCGCGCCTATTTTTATAAGAGCGGGAAGCTGGTCGGAATTTCCCAACTTTCCACTGGGCGCGAAGGTCTCAATACGCCCATCGGGAAGTTCGCCATTCAGCAAAAGGACGTGAACCACGTCTCGAGCAAGTATGGCGATTACGTTGATGAATTCGATAATGTGGTAAAGCCGAACGTGGAACTGGGTGTGGATCCAAAGCCACCGGGGACGCATTTCAAAGGCGCGCCCATGCCTTACTTCATGCGGATCGTCGGCGGCGTCGGCATGCACGCCGGCTATCTGCCCGGTTACCCCGCTTCCCACGGCTGCATTCGCATGCCGGAGTTTATGGCGGAGAATTTCTTCAAGTCGGTTAACGTCGGAACGCCGGTAACGATCACCAATTAGCAAGGCGCGCCCCGCTACCTCCTGAGCGAAGCGAAGCGGCGTCGAAAAGCGCGCTGCGAAAACATTAAGGCAGCTTCCGATCGGGATTTCTCCGCTTCGCTTCACACGACGCTTAACGCGACGGAATTGAAGTGGCGTCCCTTTTCGGCGACAGCTTCGAGTGGAGAAAAACCGTCATGCTTTCCTGCTGGAACTGGCGGCTCGCGCCGAGCCGATCGCGCAAAAACTGCGCGACATCGCCGGCGCCAGGTTTCCCGTGTTTTTTTCCCATGTCATCGAGAGCGCACAGTCATTCCTCGCCGCAATTATTGCGCGCGCCATCGGCCAATCGATTTGGGTCGTCTGCCCGACTGTCCGCTCACAGGAGCTGTTCTTTGAGAGCATCGTAAACTGGATTCCCGGCGCGCTGTTTCTGCCCGAGGTGGAATTGGGCGCGGTCGAGAACATCCTTCCCGACCCGGAGATCGCGGCGGAACGGCTGGCTTTGCTTTCCCTGATCGAGAAGCAGCCTGCCCGACAGCTCATCGTGGCCACGCGCACAGCACTCAGCCAATCCGCCCCGCAAGTTGGCGCTCTCAGATCTTCCACACTGGAATTGCGCGCGGGCGCGACGATGAACATGGAACTCCTGCTCCGTTCGCTTACGCAGGCCGGCTACGAACGCGTAGCGCAGGTGAGCACGCGCGGCCATTTCGCCGTTCGCGGCGGTATTGTGGATGTTTTCTCATGGCAGGCGGCGCAGCCAGTGCGCGCTGAATTTTTGGGGGATGAAATCGAATCGTTGCGCGAGTTCGATCTCGACACTCAGGTTTCCATTCGATCGCTCGACCAGTGCAGCGTGCTGCTCAGTGCGATGGACGACAGCACCGGAACGGTGCGCGATTACATCCACGGCCTTGTCCTCGAGGTGGAACCTGAATTATCAGAGGGCAAATCTGGCCGAGAGCCGCACCTGCGGCTCGCTCCTCCGGCGCATATCCAAATCAGCGAGGGTTGGCTTAACTCTGCACCAGGCGAGAAAGCGACGACGGGAGAAGAGGACTTTGCCGCCGCCTTCGTCGAACCCGATATTCCCGAATTCGGTTCCGGCGATTTCATGCTGGCAGAAGCGAAGCGCGGGCAATTCGCCATGCGTCTAAGAGATTGGCGGAACCAGAATTCAACGGTAGCGATTTACTTTCAGACCGAGGGCGAGATCGAGCGCTTCCGCGAAATCATTCCCCCGGACGCGCTCGCCGGCGTCGAGCTTCTCGAAGGGACGCTTAGCCGCGGCTTTAGTTTCCCGGCGGCGAATCTTGTCGTCCTTTCGGCCAACGAATTGCTCGGGCGGTTTCCCGTTCACGCCCGGCGCCGGCTCCAGCGAGCGGAGCGGCGCAATCGTGCGCCGATCGATTTCAGCGAGCTAAACGAAGGCGAGTTCGTTGTGCATCTTGAACATGGAATCGGAAGATTTCTCGGGATCGTCGAACTGCCAGGCGAGCGTTCGGCGGCAGCGTCCGAAGTTCTCGCCCTGGAATTCGCCGATGAAGCCAAACTCTATGTGCCGCTGGAGCAGGCCTACCTCGTTTCCCGCTACGTCGGCGTCGGGAAAAAATCTCCCGCGCTCAGCTCATTGGCAGATGGAAAATGGGCGCGCGCCAAAAAAAGCGCGAGCGCATCCATATTTGATTACGCCGGCAGAATGCTTGCGCTCCAGGCGGAGCGGCAAACAAACGCTGGTCACGCCTTTGGCCCCGACACCAAATGGCAGGCTGAGTTTGAGCATTCATTTCCTTATCGGGAAACGCCTGACCAGCTTACGGCGATTATCGAGACCAAGCGCGACATGGAGCAGCCGCGGCCGATGGATCGGCTACTCTGCGGCGACGTCGGCTTCGGTAAAACGGAAGTCGCCATTCGCGCCGCCTTCAAGGCGGTGATGGAGGGTAAACAGGTCGCTGTGCTGGCCCCAACCACGGTGCTCGCCCAGCAGCATCTCGAAACATTCCAGCAGCGCATGCTGGAATACCCCATTCGCATTGAAATGCTCAGCCGTTTTCGGTCGCACGCGACACAGAAAAAAATCGTGAGCCTTTTGCGCGAAGGCGGCATCGACATCATCATCGGCACGCACCGGCTCATCTCAGGCGACGTGGCGTTCAAGAATCTCGGCCTCGTCGTGATCGATGAAGAGCAGCGCTTCGGCGTTTTGCACAAGGAGAAGTTCAAGGAGCTGTTCAAGCTCGTGGACGTACTCACGCTCTCAGCTACGCCCATTCCACGCACGCTCTATCTCTCGTTAGTCGGGGTAAAAGATATGTCCACCATCGAGACGCCGCCGCAGAACCGTCTGCCGGTGGAAACCGTGGTCTGCGGTTACGATGAGCGCATTATTCGCGACGCGATCAACCGCGAGCTCGAGCGGCAGGGGCAGGTTTACTTTTTGCACAATCGCGTGCAATCAATCGAGAAAGTGCGCGACCGCATGGCGGAGCTTTGCCCGCAGGCGCGCATCGAGTTCGCCCACGGCCAGATGGATTCGGACGAACTGGAAGCGGTCATGCACCGTTTCGTGCAGGGGAAAATCGATGTGCTTGTCTGCACTACCATCATTGAGAGCGGCCTCGATATTCCCAACGCGAACACGATCATCATCGATCGGGCCGATCGCTTCGGTCTCGCCGATTTGTATCAGCTTCGCGGGCGCGTCGGCCGGGCCGAGCACAAAGCTTACGCCTACCTCCTGCTTCCCCGCGAGATGATGACGCTAGGCGCCGCACGCAAGCGCATCAATGCCATCAAACAATACAGTTCACTCGGCGCCGGTTTTCGCATCGCCATGCGCGACCTGGAAATTCGCGGCGCCGGCAGCATCCTCGGCACCGCGCAAAGTGGGCACATCATGGCGGTCGGGTTTGATCTGTATTGTCAGTTGCTCAAGCAGGCGGTTGCCCAGCTGAAGGGAACAAAAACGCGCTGGCGGCTGGACATCGAGGTGCGGTTGGATTTTGTCACAAGCAACGAAGCTGAGCTCGTGCGCGAACAGACCGCCCGTCCGGTGCCGGCGTTCATTCCGCGGGCATACATTGATGAGCCGCCGCTGCGCATCCAGGCATATCGCCGGCTCGCCGAGGTGACCACAGCCGACGAGCTGCATCGGGTGGAAAAGGAATGGCGCGACCGCTTCGGCTCATTTCCCGAAGCGGTGAAAAATCTCGTCCTTCTCACACAGATTAAACTCGCCGCCGCGCGCCAGCAGATCACCCGGGTGGAGACCCGTGAGAACAAACTGCTGCTCACCCGCCGTGGAGATTTTATACTTGTCGCAGGCAAATTCCCTCGTTTAGTGACACCGGAATTGCAGGAGCGGCTGGCGGAAATTCTTGAGCTGCTTCGGAAGCTTTGAACTATGGTTCGTTTCCTACTTATTGGTCTTGTCGGAATACTTTTGCCGTTAACTCCGCTTTGTCGCGGCGCGCTCGCGGCCGGGCCTGAGGTGATTGATGGCATCGCTGCGCTGGTGAACAGCGACGTGATCACCTATTCCCAGGTGCGCTCCGTTTCCGCGCCAAAGGAGAAATTGCTGCGTTCGCAGTTCCGCGGCGAGGAATTGGCGGCCAAGATCAGGGAGGCTCGCGCCGCTGCGCTCAAGGATTTGATCGATCGTCAGCTCATCATCCAGGCATTCAAGAAGGAGGGATACCAGATTCCCGACCATTTTCTGGACGAGCAGCTGAAGGAGATCATCCAGGAAAATTTTGGGGGCGACCGCAATACTTTTGTCAAGACGCTTCAGGCGCAGAACTATACTTTGGGCGAATTCAGAAAGGCGGAAATGGACAAGATGATTGTGCAGGCGATGCGCCACAAAAATGCGCATCTCGACACGCTCATCTCCCCGAACCGCGTCCAGGATTATTACCGGCAACATCGCGACGAGTTCACGAGCAAGGAGCAGATCAAACTGCGTTTGATCATGATTCCCGCGCACGCGGCGGATCAGGCGGCGCAGAAAGCGATGGCCGAGGAAATCCTGAGCAAGCTGGTCAACGGCGCCGAATTCGAACGCATCGCGCAAATCTACTCCGAGGACAGCACGCGCGATCTCGGTGGTGATTGGGGCTGGGTCGAGCGAGGCACGCTCGCGGCCCCTTTGGAGAAGGTGGCCTTTAATCTACCACTCGGAAAAATCAGCAGCATCATCGATCTCGCAGGCAACTACTACATTCTCAAAGTGGAAGATAAACGTGGCGGCGTGACGCGGCCCTTTGCCGAAGTTCGCGAAGAAATCGAGAAGAAACTGCTTCAGGAAGAAGCGCAGCAGAAGCAGGAGCGCTGGCTCGCCAGTTTACGCCAGAAAGCTTACATCAAGACTTTCTGAGCGCCTCTCGATTGCGAAGCTCTTAGCTTACGAGAGAATGCGTGATGCCAGCGCGTATCGGCATCACGCTCGGAGATCCCGCCGGGATAGGACCTGAGGTCATTGAGAAGGCACTTGCTTCCGGCAAGCTGCACGAAAATGCTGAGCTCCACTTAATTGGCCAGCGCGGTGATATCGGAGCTGGTCGTCCCACTCGAGACTCTGCCCAAGCAGCTCTGGCGGCAATGGAAGAAGCGGCCCGCCTGGCTAACTCAGGCCAGATCGACGCCATCGTCACCGGCCCCATTCACAAAGCGCGCATGGCTGAAATCGGTTTTAGCTTCCCCGGCCAAACCGAATTCTTCGCCCACCGCTCCAGCACAACAAACTTCGCCATGCTCCTCACCGCTGGGGAAATCACCGTCGCGCTCGTTACCACTCACATTCCGCTACGCGGAGTTCCCCGCGCGCTCACAACATCAGAGATTGTGCGGGTAGGGAGATTGCTCGCCGGTTTTATTCTCAAACGTGGCGCCAGCAGACTCCGGATTGCGGTTGCTGGGCTGAATCCCCATGCCGGCGAAAGCGGAAAAATTGGAACCGAAGAGCTCGAAGTTATCCAGCCCGCTGTGCACGAATTACAATCGGCGATCGGCAATCGGCAATCGGCAATATTCGAAGGCCCCATTTCCCCCGATACTCTCTTCTATCATCTCGCTCGCGGTAAATGGGATGCCGCTCTTTGCATGTATCACGATCAGGGACTGATCCCGCTCAAGCTCCATAGCTTCGATCAGGGCGTAAACGTCACCCTTGGCCTCCCCTACCCGCGCACCAGTCCCGACCACGGCACAGCTTTCGACATTGCCGGCAAAAACGTTGCGCGACCCGAGAGCATGATCGCGGCAATCAACCTCGCCATCGAGCTCGCCTCCTGAATGGACCTGGTTAAATACGGGACGGTTTTTAATATCGGGCTCCAGAACACCTTTGTTTACAGGTGGAATTACTTCCTCCGCGCCCTCTTCGGACTCATCCCGCTCGCCGGAACAGTCTTCCTTTGGAGCGCCATCTTCAAGGAGCCGGGAGGCGGCGGCTTCGGCGGCTACAATTACGGCTCGATGATTTACTACTACCTTCTCACGATCCTCGCCTCCAACCTGATCACCCCCACGGAAGACGACTGGCAAATCGCGGCCGATATTCGAGAAGGCCAAATCAATTCGTTCCTCACCAAGCCGCTGAGCTACCTCAGCTACCGCACCAGCATCTTCCTGGCTGCTCGACTCGTTTACACTGCCGTAACAATCATACCAATCGCGCTGATATTCTTGTATTTCCGTGACTACCTCCAATTTCCTCACAGCCCAGCGACATGGCTGCTCAGCATGATCTCACTTCTCATGGCAGCATTTATCCAGTTCTTCATGACCTACGCGCTCGCTATGATGGCATTCTGGATCCTCGAGATCTCCACTATTGTATTCATTGTCTATTCTTTCGAGTACTTCCTCGGCGGTCAGATGTTCCCCATCGACATCATGCCTGCCGGAGTGCAGGTAGTAATGAAATGGCTCCCCTTCTACTACGAGCTATTTTGTCCAATCGCCATCTTCCTCGAGCGACTCCGCGGGGCTCGGCTAATAGAAGCACTAACTATCCAGGCGGGGTGGTTAATTGTGACTTGGGCCATAGCTCACTTCATGTGGAAGCGGGGCCTTGGGCATTACCAGGCAGTCGGCGGGTAGCTTCGCGGCTACCGGTCAGATGTTACCGGTAACCCAGCCGCTTTCCACGCCTTTAGTCCGCCGGCCATGGAGCGCACGTTTTTGTAGCCCATCTTTTGCAAACTTTCCGCCGCCAGGGCAGAACGACCGCCGCCGCCACAATGGCAGATGATCATCGCATTCGAATCAGGAACTTTTTCCTCGACGTCCAGCTCAAGGGTGCCCCGGCTAAGATGAACCGCGTTTGCAATGTGACCCTCTTCCCATTCATCCGCTTCGCGCACATCGACAATCACGGCCTCGCCGTTCCTGGCTTTCTCCGCCGCTTCTGCGGGCGCGATCTCAACTACGCTCTTCTTTGCCTCTCCAACCAGTTTTTCAAAACGAGTCATAGGTAACAAATCCAGTTATTCATAACGCAGCGCATCAATAGGATCGAGCCGCGATGCCGTGCGCGCCGGGTAAAATCCGAAGAAGATGCCCACGGCAGCGCTGACCAGCAGCGCGAGCAGGATTGAGCTGGGCGAAATGAGCGATGGCCAATGTTTCCATGCCGACAAGGTCTTGGAAGCTGCGATCCCAGCGACGATGCCGAGCAATCCTCCCACCGCGCTGAGGGCGACCGCTTCAATAAGAAACTGCGTGAGAATATCGCGCCCATGCGCACCCACCGCCATGCGCGTGCCGATCTCGCGCGTTCGTTCCGTCACACTCACGAGCATTATATTCATGATGCCAATGCCGCCGACCACAAGCGAGACGCCGGCGATAGCCCCCAGCAAACCGGTCATGACATCAGTCGCGGCGGTCTGTGCGTCGGCGATTTCCTGCTGATTGCGCACCGTGAAATCGTCGTCACGCCCAGCGCGGATATTATGCCGCGCACGAAGCAGCTCGATGATTTGTTGCTGGGCTATTGCCAATTCGCTGGCATCGGCAATCCCGACGTTGATGCTGCGCAAGATCGTCCCGCCGGAAACGCGTTTCATCGCGCTGCTGTAGGGAATCACCACCACATCATCCTGATCGATACCCTGCATGCTCAATCCCTTCGAACTCAAAAGACCAACAACGGTGAAAGGCACGTTCTTGATCCGCAATGTCTGGCCGATGGGATCATCGTTGCCATAAATTTGCGAGGCGGTGGTTTTGCCGATGACGCAGACCTTGTTCGCGCTCCGCACGTCCTGCGGCGTAAAAGAGGCGCCTTCCGCCAGCGGCCATGCGCGAATATCGAAGTACTCGGCCGACTCGCCCATCACACGGGTGAGCCAGTTCTGGTTACCGGCCGCGACTTGCGCAGTTGAAGCCACTTCTTCGCTCACCGCGACCACACCAGGGACCTCGCGCCGGATCGCTTCGGCGTCTTCCACCTTCAGCGTCCCTGCCCCACCCCAGCCGGTGCGGATTCCGCTCGAAGTCGTGCTGCCAGAGAAAATCAGAATCACATTCTGCCCGAGGCTGGCAATCTGTGCCTCCACCTGCGCGCGGGCGCCGCTGCCGATTCCAACCATGGCAATGACCGCGCCCACACCGATGATAATGCCAAGAGCGGTAAGTGCGGAACGCAGCTTGTTTCGACGCAGAGCACGGAAGGCGATTTTAAAGGTCGAGCCGAGTCTCATGGAATTACGGCCGCGAATGAGTCAGCTCTTTGACTCCTCACTTGCCGAAAGGCGCTGTTTCACCGGTTGATCATCCTGCACCAGTCCGTCGCGCATCACCACGTCGCGTCGCGCGTAGGAGGCGATGTCGGGCTCGTGTGTCACCATGATGATGGTAATACCGCGATCGTTCAATTGCTGAAAAATTCCCATGATCTCGATGCTGGTGCGACTATCGAGATTGCCCGTTGGTTCGTCCGCGAGAAGCACCTCCGGGTCGTTGATCAGAGCGCGCGCAATCGCCACCCGCTGTTGCTGTCCGCCGGAGAGCTGACTTGGATGATGATCTTCGCGACCGGCGAGCCCGACGGAGGCGAGCACTTCATCAGCTTTCTCGCGCAGCTGCTGATTGGTGCGCTGCCGTTTCCCGTAGAGCAATGGCAGTTCCACGTTTTCCCGCGCGGACGTGCGCGGAAGAAGATTGAAGTTTTGAAATACGAACCCGAGTTTGCCATTGCGAATGTCGGCGAGTTCGTCGCGGTTAAGATGCGAAATGTCGGCGCCGTCGAGGATGTAGCGGCCTGCCGTCGGCCGATCGAGGCAGCCGAGAATATTCATCAGCGTCGATTTGCCCGAGCCGCTTGCGCCCATAAGGGCGACGAATTCGCCGCGCGCGATTTCCAGTGAGACGCCGCGCACGGCCTGCACTTCCATCTCGCCGCTGCGATATGTTTTGTGCACATCGTCCAATCGAACAACGCTTGCCGCTCCTCCGGCCATACCTCGTTAGAAACGGCGCGGTGCGCCGCCGAACGGATTCGCCTGCTGCGAAGCATTCGGAGCACTCACCTGCGCGGTCACGACGCGATCGTTTTCTTTCAGGCCTTCGACGACTTCGATTGCAATTCCATCGCTAATTCCGGTCCTGATTTGCACCGGAACCGGCTTGTTGCCGCGCAAAGCATAGACGGTGCGTTGCGTGCGATGCCCGCGCTCGCCTCCATGCCCGCGCTCGCCGCGCGAGCGAGCCTCCGCTGCGCCAGGCGGCGTCGTCGCGCCGGCCGGGCGGTACCGCAGCGCCGCGTTCGCTACTTTCAGCACGTCGTCCTTGTGAGCGATGACAAATGAGACGTTTGCCGTCATCCCGGGCTTTAATTTAAGGTCGGCATTGCTGACGCTGATGACGGTGTCGTACGTGACAACATTCTGCACCGTGATCGGCGCGTTACGCACCTGCACAACTTTGCCGTGGAAGGTGCGGCTGGGAAATGCGTCCACGGTGAAATCGACCGACTGATCTTTCTCCACCGCACCCACATCAGCCTCTGCCACATTGGCATCGATTTGCATTTTGGTGAGGTCATTGGCAATGGTGAAAATAACCGGGGCTTGCAGACTTGCGGCCACCGTTTGGCCGACATCGACGCTGCGCGAAATCACGGTGCCGTCGATAGGCGAAGTGATCGTGCAATGCTCCAGATCAGCCTTTGCCTTTTGCAGCGCGCCCTCTTTGATTTTCACATTCGCTTCCGCCTGGTGCAGATTGGCGAGCGCGGCATCGAGCTCAGACTGCGCTGAACTTTGTTTTGCCACCAGTGCCTGCGCCCGATTGGCATTGAGCCGCGCAAGCTCAAGTGCGGCCTGCGCGCTGGCCAGATCACCCTCCGCTTGAGTGACAGTTGCCTGAAACGTCACCGGATCGATCTGCGCCACCGTCTGCCCGGCTTTCACATCGGAATTAAAATCGACGAACAGTTTCTGAATATTGCCCGAAACCTGACTGCCAACCTGAACGTTCACCACCGGGTTGAGTGTGCCGGTGGCAGTCACCGACTGCGTGATCGGACCGCGAGTCACCGCCGTGGTTTGAAATTCCGCGCCGCCTGAATTTCGGCAGCGGCTCAGGGCGAAGCCGGCAACGAGCAGCACTGCCAGCGCCACAAGCAGGGCGTTGCGCCGTCTCATTTGTTTGCCGCTTCGCAAGGCATAGGCATCATTATAGACAGGGAAACGCCATGCGCCGTTACATCGAAATCTATGGGATCATGCTTCGCAATTCGCTCATTCGCGAGATGAGCTTTAAGGCGAATTTCATTCTCTGGATGCTGGTCGAGGTGCTCTGGTTTCTCGGCCAGATTGTTTTCTTCAGCATCATCTTCGGCTCGATCAATCAAATTGGAGACTGGTCGAAATGGGAAGTGGTGCTGCTGGTGGGTACGCATCAGATCATCGCGCAACTCTTCCAGGCATTCTTCTTCGTCAATGTCGCCAATATTCCCGAACTGGTGCGCACGGGTAAGCTCGATTCCATGCTCGTGCTTCCCATCGACAGCCAGTTCGCCGTCTCGTCCAAGCAATTCGGGCTGGACAGCGTCGTCAACGCCGCGCTTGGCGGTGTCGTTGTTGTGATCTCGTTAGCGCGCCTGGGATTTGTTCCACAGCCCCTGCACATCGCGCTCTATCTTGTCGCGCTCGCCTTCGGCATCGTCATTCATTATTCCATCATGCTCACGCTCGCCGCAGTCAGCTTTTGGATCGTGCGCGCCCAGGGTCTGGTTTACGGCTACTTCAACTTCCTCAATATTGCCCGCTACCCCGACGTTATTTACCCGCGTCTCTTCCGTCTCATTTTTAGCTGGTTGATCCCCGTAGTGATCGTGGCAAACATCCCGGCCCGGGTTCTCATCAAACCTTTGAATGATCCGGTGCTGCTCATGCTTCATCTCATCGTCGCCGCAGCGATCGCCTTCTGGGGCTCACGGCTTTTCTGGCATTTTGCTCTCCGGCACTATTCCAGCGCCAGCTCCTAGAATTGCATCGGCGAATCCGGCTCGTTTCAAAACCGAAAACTCCGCTTGCGCCGTTTTCGATTTGTTCTTAATTAGGCGCTCCCCTCGCGCCGCGACTGGCGCAAAATCCGCTATGGCCAAGCCCAAAAATAAAATTTCGCCTCCTAAGCGTCCGAAGAAGCTGGCGCCGCGCAAGGCTTCTTCCACAAAGAAGGCGGCCAAACCGGCGAAGAAGACGACAGGTGCGCGTTCCGCGCCGAAGAAGGGCCGGCCCGCTCGTGCAGAATCCGCGCTGATTCTGGCTAACAGTCATCGCCAACGGAAATTGGATCCTTTCGTTCGGGGCCAGAAAGAAAAGCTCTTGCAGCTGCGCGACGCCATGGTGGACTCGATGGCTGGCGTGGCGCAGGACACGCTGCGCTCGCGCGCGGAAGGAAGTGAAGCTTCCGCTTTCGGCATGCACCAGGCCGATGCAGGCTCAGATGCATACGATCGCGATTTCGCCTTGAGTTTACTTTCGCAGGAACAGGACGCGCTTTACGAGATCGATCAGGCGCTGAAGCGGATCGAGCTCGGCACCTATGGCGTTTGCGAGATGTCCGGCAAACCGATCCCGCGGGCGCGGCTGGAAGCGATTCCGTTTGCCCGATTCACGGTCGAGTGTCAGTCTCAACTGGAAAAACAGAGCAAGGCGTCGCGCGTGCGGCAATCAGTCACTTCGCTTTTTGGTTTGACCGACGAAGAAGCTCCGGAAACCGAGGAAGAGGGCGAAACAACCGCGCCCCCGCCGGAGAAAGAATAGCCATGCCGCAGGAGATCATCACCCTCGAATGCACAGAGGCGAAGGCCTTGGGGAAACCGGCCTCGCGCTACATGTCCACTCGGAATAAAAAAAGCCCGCAAACTCCGAACCGGCTGGAGAAGAAGAAATACAACCCCTTTTTGAAACGGCACACGCTCCATCGGGAAACACGCTGACCATTTCATGCAACCGAAAACGCCCAAACGACGTTCCGCTTTTCGCCGCGCCAACCGCATCATGCCACGCCGTCGCATCGATATTGCGGCCGAAGCGATTGATTACAAGAATCCCGATTTGCTGAGAAAATTTGTGACTGAAAGCGGCAAAATCCTGCCTCGCCGGGTCACGGGGATGCCGGCGCACATGCACCGCAAAATCACGCGCGAGATCAAACGCAGCCGGTCCGTGCTGCTCATGAAGTAGCTCGTCCGCGCGGTCAATGACCGCCGATTCTCTGCCCGGCCGATTCTTTATCGGCAACGATTTTCGCGGCCGACATGCGCGCTCACAGCGCCGCGCCACACCGGTTCAGCAACTCCGCTGTACGGGTCATCTCCTCGCGCGCGTTGTAAAAATGCGGGCTGATTCTCAGCCAGCTTCGGCCCTCTCGGTCACGCCGTAAGGAAGCGATGACATCGCTATCACTCAGCACGTGCACAATCTTTTCCGCGGGCACGCGGGAATGACGGAAAGTAAGAATGCCGCAACGATATTTCTCTTCAGCCGGACTGAGGAATTCGTAACCCGCCGAAGCGATTTGTTCGTGCAGTGCACTCGTCAGCATGAGAATGCGCGCACTGATTTGGGCGGCGCCGACTTCCTCGAGGAGCGAAACCGCAGCGCGCATCCCGGCGATCGCGACGTAGTTATAGGCGCCGGGCTCGAACTTTTGGCCACCGGCGGCGAACTCAATTTCAGGTTGGGCGATGAAATCTGGCGACCGCACGTTCCATCCGCCGATAAGACTCGGCCACACGAGGTCACGGCGGGCCTCGTTTATAAAAAGCAATCCGGCGCCTGAGGGGCCGAGCATCCATTTTTGCGCGCCGGCGCTGAGAAAATCGACGTGCTGCAATGAAACTGGAAACGCACCCAGGGTCTGGATCGCATCGACACAAAAGAGAACGCTCCGCTCGTGGCATAGCGCCCCGATGGCATCAACATCGATCCGATAACCGCTGCAATAATTTGCGCTCGCGAGCGCGACCAGTCTCGTTCGTTCAGTGAGGGCCTGCTCGACAACCTCGGGCTTGATTTCTCCGAGCCTGGCCGTCTCCAGAAAAACAACGCGCACGCCGCGGCGTTGCAGCGCGAGCCACGGATAGACGTTCGCGGGATATTCGTCCAGGTAACACACGACCTCATCGCCAGATCGCCAATCGAGGCCGCTCGCGATGACGCTGAGCCCGCTCGAAGTCGCACCGGTAAGTGAAATTTCCTCCGCATTGGCGCCGATGAACCGGGCCAAGGCCGTTCGTGTCTCGGCGATGAAGGCGAGCGATTCATCGAAAAGCTTTTCGTTGCGCGATGCATTTTCCACTGAGGCATGCATCGCTTCGGCAACCTTGCGCGGGAGCGGGGCATCCGCTGCATGGGCCAGGTAAATCTTGCGCGCGCAAATCGGAAACTCCCGCCGGCGGAGTTGCTCTTTTTCTGTCATGTCGAGCGAAGTCGAGAGGTCTCTCACCGTTTGGCCTTGCAGAAGCAGTTAGAGATTCCTCTGCTCCGCTTCGCGCCGGCGGAATGACAACAAGTCATCTTTTCTTTCCCGTGCGCTCGCCTTGCTCGATCAACTTCCAAAATTCGCGCGTTTCCTTCAGCTGCTCGTCCTCGCCCGTAGGAAGCTTCGTCCGGTAGAGAAAATCGCGAAGCGTGTTCTTATGCAGCACGCGGTGCACAGTGATGCCTTCCGGCGTGCGCGCAAAGTAGATGCGATAATCCCTGGCGCGATAGCGATAGAGTTTCTGGCCTTCGCGTTCGAGAACACCGAAGCGGCTGCTGTCGAGATGATCGAGGTCTTCAGGCAGAATCTGGAACTCGGCCAGGAGATCGAGCTGCAGCTTCTTCGGCAACGCGGCCATTTCCGAGGCGCTCAGTTCATTGAAAATGATCTGGAACATTGAAGCGCTAAATAAAGACACGGTGCACGCGCGCGCCAACGCGCGTCGTGATTTCCCATGTGATCGTGCCGGCGCGCTCCGCCAGCTCCGCGCAGGAGATTTCTTCGCTGCCTTGTCGTCCCATCAGCACCGCTTCATCGCCCAGCTCCACATGGGGAGTTTCGGAAACATCAATCATCATCAAATCCATGGTGACGCGGCCTAGTAGCGGGCAACGTTGCCCGTGCACCAGGACCGATGCGCCCGTGTTGGAAAGATGCCGCGGGTAGCCATCGGCATATCCGGCGGAAAGAGTGGCCACTCGCATCGGGCGCGGCGTCAGAAAGGTGCGGCCATAGCTGATTCCGTGGCCCGCAGGCATATCGCGGATGAGCACCAGGCGCGTCTTCCACGTCATGACTGGACGCAGCTCGCGCTGAAATTCCGGCAACGGCGAAATACCGTAAAACAGAATTCCGGGGCGCACGATGTCGAATGGTTCGGTGGCAAAAGTGAGCAGGCCGGCCGTCTGCAAGGCGTGCACTTTGTATTGACCGGGAACTTCGCGGCGCAGCTCGGTAATGAGATCGGAGAAATTCCGCAGCTGTTCGCGGGTGAAAGTCGCATCTTCATTAGAAACGGGAAGATGGGTCGAAACGCTGTGAATGGTGATGTTCCGAAGCGCGTTGATCTTCTTGAAAAGCGTTATCGCTTCCTCCTCGATCACGCCCATGCGCCCCATGCCCGTGTCGATTTTGAAGTTGATCGACGCGGTCCCGGATTGGGCGATTCGGTTGAAGTGTTCCGCTTCTTCCCAGCTCGAGATCGAAGGAATAAAGCCGGCCTTAACGATCGCTGCCCGCTCCTCCAGCAACGCCGGGCCTAGAATCAGGATCGGATGCGGAACAGCCGGACGCAGCGCGGTCGCTTCTTCGAGGTTCGCGACCGCAAAAAGGTCGACGTATCTCGCGAGCGCCTGGGCACAGCCGATCGTGCCGTGGCCGTAGGCATTGGCTTTAACAACGGCGAGGATTTCGATCTGCGCGCCCAGCTTTTCGCGGATGAGCGCAGCATTGTGGTGTAATGCGCTGCAATCGATCTCGACCCAGCAGCGATGATGATGATGTTGCGTCATTTCTCTGCCGAAGTGATATGTGGCGCGCGAAGATAAATCGGCTCGAGCGGAGGACGCGAAAGATTCTTCGCAGTAAACGCGCGGGCGCAAAGCAGCTCTGCTGAGGGAAAACGAAGCTGCGCTCGATCGAACTGCGGGAGGTCGTCAGCAGTGTAGATCGGCGCCTCGGTTTCGGAAAGGCGTCGGCTCATCTCAGTGCCCGACAGTAGCTCAATGTCGCGGGCAATGACCCCATCGATAATGTGGCTGAAGAAATACGAAGCGCGTTTGGCGTCACCAATAACGACGAAGTCGTTCTCCGATGACATTGCGCAAACTGACGGCAGACCGCGCAACTCCGCTCCGCAGGCAATGTGCAATCCAATGGCGGCGGAGAGAGCGATACGCGTCCCCGTATAGGAGCCTGGACCGAGCCCGACGACCAGCATCTCGGGCGCGGCTCGGAGCCGGACAATCTCATCGAGCGCGCGAAAGAAAGGCCCGGAATTGCGTCGATCATTCGGCCAGTCGCGTTGCTCAAGGAGATCGGCCGATGACGCGCTGGTCTTGCAAATTAGGGCCATGCTCCCTTGCCGCGTGGAAAGATCGAAGGCCATGATTCTCATTCTAATCCGCCGCCACTTTGAACGATGAGAGATCCGACGCGAAATGGAGGTGCCGCACCTTACCAGACGCGATTTGAAGCCTGATCCAGCGCGACCGCGGCGGGATTACGGCAGGGAACTTATCAGCCCATTCGATAACGCTGACGCCGTTTCCAAAAACATATTCATCAAACCCGATGGCGCGGAGTGCTTGCGCGTTCTCCAGCCGATAGAGATCGAAATGATAAAGCGGCAGCCGGCCACCGGAATACTCATGCACGAGCGTGAACGTGGGACTGGTCACCGCAGCCGCACTGCCGAGTCCGCGCGCAACGCCTTTGACGAATTGCGTTTTCCCCGCACCGAGTTCGCCCGTGATCGCGAGCACATCACCCGGATTCAACTCCCGAGCAACGCTGGCCCCAGCTTCCTCTGTCTCAGCGGCGCTGTTGGAAATGAACATAGCCGTGGAAGAAAGGCGGAGGGCGGAAGGACGAAGTCGTAATGAGTTTGCCGATTCTCGTTAGCCGGGTTTTGGGAAACTTGCGCTCCCAGTTTTGCTTTAATCGCTCACGTTGGCGCGGCGAAATCGCGAAGAGTAACTCGTAGTCCTCTCCTTCGGAGATGGCCTGCTCGATTGTGCAGCCGCGCGCAACCGGCAAAGCATTTTCATCAATCTGAAAACCTAGCCTGCTCGCGCGCGCTAATCGGGGCAGATCAACGCCGAGACCGTCGCTCAGGTCTATCATGGCGTGAATCGCGAACTGGCGGGCAAGCCAGCGTGCTTCCTCGATTCGCGCCGTGAAGTTTAAATGCCGACCCCGGATCGAGCCGCCCAGTTCTCCGGTAACGAACAGGTCGTCTCCCAATCTTCCGCCGCTGCGACTGATCCATCTTCGCGCTTCGACATAACCGGCCAGACTGACCGTGATGACGGTACTCGCGCTCGTGTCGCTTGTTTCTCCGCCAACGATCGCAACGTCAAACTGCGCGGCGGCACGGTTGAGGCCACCATAAAAGTCGCGCACCCAGATCGCGCTTCGCTTCGAGGAGATCACCAGAGTGAGAAGAGCAAACTCTGGAACCGCGGCCATGGCCGCGAAATCGCTCAAAGCACGCATCATCGCTTTCCAACCGACGGCAGCCGGCCGCGAGCTGCTGGTGAAATGAACGCCTTCCACCACGCAGTCCGACTTCAGCACCAGCAGGTCGCGCGTCCCGCGAAACTTGACGAGCGCGCAATCATCGCCAGGTCCCAGGACCACCCGCTGCGATTGCCGCAACCGCGGCAAAATCTGCGCCAGCAGCTTCTCTTCGCCGAGCTGGCGCAGCGTCATTGTTCGACAATGTTGGGGAAAGCGAGCGCGAGCAAGGTCAGGGAATTAAACATTGTGTGCATCGTCATGGAGACGAGTAAAGAGCCGCTCCACTCGTAGGCGAGGCCAAAACAGGTTCCGAGGACAAAGAGCGGCGCGAAGGAAGGAAGGTGGGCGTGCACCGCCGCGAACAACAAGGCCGAGATCACCAGTGCGACCATTCGCCCGGCGTAACGCCGCAGCACGCCATAAAGAAAAAAGCGAAAGATGAATTCCTCCGCTAAAGGCGCAACTGCCACCGCCAGCACAATGATGAGCACCCGCTGCTCGAGCAACTGCGACCCCCTGAAAAGCTCGATGATTCCCTGCCTGCTCGAGCCGGAAGCGCCTGCTACTCGGGTTGTGACCCAATCGGCCAGAACAATCAGCGGATAAGCCACGATCAAAAGAATGAAGCCAGTGACAAAGCCGCGACGAAAAGTGAGCCGGTTGATCCCGGTGAGTTCTGCCAATTGAAAATTTCGCAGTTTCAGAAACAGGGCAATGAACCCAACCAGCCCGAGCTCGACCAAGCCCGTGCCGACGAGATCCCGCGTGCGGAGATTGATCGTGCGCGAGGCCGAGGCTCCGATACTGGTAGAAATGAAAAGAGTGCTCAGTGCCAGCGCGAGCGCCGCTTCCGGCAAACCGAAACGGCGGCTCGTTCCGATGGTGGCATCGATGGGACGGAGGGCAATTTGCCGCAGGAGCGAAACATAAATGTAAATGCTGGCGATGAGAAAAAACGCGTTTGCGATCGAGCCGAGCGCGCTCACGAAACCGTCGCCTTCCCTGCGCCCCTAGGGAGCGTAGAAGCTCGGCAAAAAGTAGGCGCGGCCGCTTTCCAGCTGCGGTACAAGCTGACGCGGCAATTCGATTCGCATCTTCCCGCTTTCACCTAGTGCGCGAAAGAAACGCCCCAGACTGAACGGCGCCGAGTACCGAACAACATGGGCATCCGGCGCGCCCGCCAATTCCTTTGCTTTAGCGTAGGCGTCTTCGATCTGGCCGAGCCCGTCAATCAACTTGTCCTCCAGCGCCTCTTTACCGGAAAGAATTCGTCCATCGGCGACTGAGTTGCGCAGACCGTCTGCGGCAAGGTTCCGCTCCCTCGCGACAATGCCGAGGAATTTATCGTAGGTTTTCATCACGAATGCCTGGACGAAATCGCGCTCCTCCGGTGTCATTGGTCGCGCACCATTGAGCAGGTCCTTGAACTTGCCACTTTTAAATACGACTGAGGCGAGGCCCACCTTATTGAAGAGCTGCTCGTAATTAAGTGTTTGGATAATCACGCCGATGCTTCCAGTAATGGTTGTATCGTTGGCCATTAAATACTTCCCGCCGCACGAAACATAGTAGCCGCCCGAAGCTGCCAGCGATTCCATGTAAATCACCACCGGCTTCTTCGCGCGCGTCTTGGCAACAGCGTTGTAGATCATGTCGGCCGCGGTCACCTCGCCGCCGGGTGAATCAACTTCGAGCACGACTGCTTTGACCCGGTCGTCTTCCCGCGCCTGCTGGAGGGCGAGTCGCAAATCGTCCACCATGTTTTCACCCGCGGCGCCGGGGATCGACGTGCTGATGAGCCCGCGCAAAGAGAGAACAACAACGCGATCGCGAGTGCTGCGCGCGCCGTTCTGCACCATCACTTCGCGGAACCGGGGCGACGGCTCCTCGCGCGTAAAGCCGCTACGGAACCGGCCAATCAGGGCAACCCCGAAAATGATGTTGAACAGCACGCTGGCGCAGAGTGCGAGAAAAAGGACCAGAGTAAGGCAGCCGGTTTTCCGATCGGCCATGACGGGCAAGGTGGAGGAGAAGTGCCGAGCGAACAAGCGCTTTTCGTTTTTACTGATGACGGCAAAGCCAGTGACTGGCTTGGAAGCTGCTTCCCTAAGGATCCGCATGAATAGCGGGAACCTGTCAGTAAGCGAGCGCGCCGCGCGAAGAGTAAACAAGCAGAAACGCAAAGGCCGTGCGCGTCCGCGAAGCACAGCGCGCAAAATGTCCGCTTCGAGCGCACCGGATTTGCCCAGCGCCGGCACCCTTGCCCGGACCAAAACTCTCCTCCTGGCGGCGTTGCGTGTTTGGGAGCTGAAGCACCGCGTTAGCGACTAGATGGGACGCGGGACAGCGGCCGCCGACTCAGTTCCATTGCAGCCAGACGCTGTGGTCCCTACCTGCGCCCTTCAACTTTGACGTAAATCTCTGCCGGCGGCGCCGAGAAGTATTTGAGTAAGGCCGGACAGAGCCAGCCTTCCTGATTGAACTCGGGACTATAGTACCAGTTGCCTCCGGATTCCGCCCGGCGCCATCGCAGCTTAAAGGTTGCACCCGGAAACGGCGCGGCACTAAAGATGGCGCGAAACCCACGTTGCGCATCGGGGACATTCGCCGTCGCTCTATCAATCAAAGTATCGATCCCAGCAATAAAAGGCTCTTTCCTTAACCCAACCGCAGGATCATCAAACACCCACATGCCTTCATACTTATAAGGAACGATGACCATGAGTGCATTCACCGGATTGAGTTTCCCGTCGGCGGGCGAGGCGCGCAAATCGAACCGAATTGGCACTGCCAGCAGCGCCATCAAAACAGCCAGACCAAGCAAAACTGTTCGCTTCCTGGCTTGCCAGGTCATCTGATCAGATAACTTGCGCAAAAAGTCCGCTGGCCGCAATTTCCGCGCATTGTGCCCGTAGCTCAGCCGGATAGAGAGAGCGCGGATTATGTCCTCATGAACACCTTCTGCGAATATTGAAACGCAAATGCAACCGCGTGCTCCGGATCTGGAGCGTGTGTTATGCTTTTACTAGCCGAATGCCTACTTTACGATGACCGTGCCCTTCATCTCAGGATGAAAGGTGCAGTAATACGGAAAGTTTCCGGCTTGCCTAAACGTGTGGTGCCAGGAGGCTCCGGCGTCGATCGAACCTGAATTCAGGTCGCCCGTGCCTTGTGACGTGACAGTATGCGGCGTCAAGTCGTTGTTCACCCATTCGACAGTCTGGCCAGCGCTGACTTCCATTGTCTCTGGCGTAAACTTGACTAGCTGGATCGTTACCCCGGCAATGGCAGCACTACTCTGAGGCGTCGGAGCCACGGTTAGAGTGGTTGCGGTTTGCGCGACCGACGGAGATTCGCGACTGATTGGCTCGCCAGCTGGAGTTACGAGTCGGCTCATTTGTCTCCCGTGGAGAAAGGCAACGATAAAAATCACGAGGCCGCAGAACGCGAGCGTTTTCAACGAAACCGGCCCAGAAACAATCCTGACCGTTTTCGCTTCTAAACTATTGTCAGGAGAAATTGCAGACCGGACTGGTTCTACGTAGTCGATCCCCTGTCGATGTGGCGTGCTTGAATGCTGCGCGGGCTGCACGGGATCGGTATTAACGTCAGACCGAGCCCACGCTGCGCCCTCCCGTTCAACCTCAGAGGGCGCAGCCGTCATGCTTTGACAGGGACTTCGTTACCGCAAAGAGGCTTGCGCCTCTTTCGCGTGGTTCAGGTGGGAGGTGAAGATCGGCCCCGCACTTTCCAGAAGCGCCTTCAGCTGGGCGTTCTTGGTGTTCGGGATGAGCGTGTCGGTCACGACTTTGATCACCGCTTCGTGATAGCTCACTTCATTGTCGATGTAAGCCTTGTCGAATTCGGCGCCGCTGAGCTTTTTCAGCTGCGCGATCATCTTCTCACCATCAGATTTTAACTTGCGGCTGGTGGCGCTCTCTTCCGGTGTGACGTTGAGCTTCTTGGCGAGTGCAGTCGCCTGGTTGTTGACCGAGGTGTGATCGCGGATCATCAGTTCCGCAAATTCCTTCACTTTTGGATTGGTCGTTTTGTCAGCGGCCAATTTGCCGACATCGATATCGACGGTGTTGGCCGTAACCGCGATCATGGCGATCTGCGGGTCAGTTGGCGCAGTCGACGTTTTCTCGCTCTGTGCGCGTACAGTAGTGAAGGCCGCTAAAGCGGCAGTGGTAATCGTGAGTGCAATGATTTTTCGCATAAAGATTTCTCTGTGTTTCGGTTGATTTGGTGATTGCTCTCGCGGAGGGGCTAGGCTCTCCAGTGAACGAACAACTTTGCAAAGTACCCTCTCGTAATAATTAGTCAATGTGTTTTTTGACTAATTTATGTGGGTTGAAGTGACTGGTAGCTCTTCGCACGGAGTAGGCCCAACCCCCACTAGTGCTTGTTTAATGCTTCGGTGACTCTCTTTGCTGACACAGTTCCTAGATCAAGGCTCTCATCACTGAAGCTTCCCGAGTAGCGCCCGAGATATGCGCCGCCGAAGAAAAGCGCAATGGCGTAAATTGCGATCAACGAGATGGAGAGCGGCTCAAGTCCGGCGCGTGGTTCTTCCTTTTCACGCTGGATCGCCGCGTGGACTTGCTGGACGTCGTTGCTCTCGCCGTAATCGATTCCCTGGCGAGGGCGTGCCTCATCACCTCCGCGACAAGGGTTCATTCGAATTGGTCTCCTAAGGTACTGTCGACGACCGTACGGACTTCGGTTTTCTGATTCGCAGGTTAAACATTCCACCATGACAGAGAAGCCCATTGCAAAATAGGTATAGCCTTTGGGGATGTGGAAGCCGAGCGCTTCACCTATCAGGTTCACTCCAATCAGCAGGAGAAAACTCAGGGCGAGCATTTTCAGCGATGGGTGGCGGTCGATGAAATTGCTGATGCTGGCGGCAAACACCATCATGAGGGCGACTGAGATGATCACCGCCGTAATCATCACCGGAATTTCATTAACCATTCCCACCGCGGTGATGACGGAGTCCAGTGAGAAGACGATGTCGATGAGAACGATTTGCACGAGAACGCCACCGAAGGACGGCGGCGCGATGGGCGGGGCATGCTCGTCAATATTCTCCAGGCGTTTGTGAATCTCGCGCGTACTTTTCGCGAGGAGAAAAAGACCGCCGCAAAATAAAATGAGCGCGCGGCCGGTCACGTCGAAGTCGAAAATGGAAAACAGTGGGCGGGTCAATCCCATGATCCACGACAGGGAGAGTAGGAGTAGCACTCGCATTCCCATCGCCAACATGAGCCCCCACTGCCGTGCACGATTCCGCGAAGCAGCGGGGAGCTTCCCGGCGAGGATTGAGACGAAGACGACGTTGTCGATGCCGAGAACGATCTCCAACGCAGTGAGCGTGAGCAGTCCGATCCACAGTCCGGGGTTAGCGAGCCATTCCATGTGGTTATCTCGCGTCAGTCGGTGACGGAGCAACTACAATCCAAGTCTCGCCGCGGTTGCTTAGTTTTCTGACAGTGCGTGCTGTATCAACCAGGCAACAATCGCCATCAAGATTGCAGTTAAGAAAACAACCAGGTAGTCCATGCCTTCATTCTCCGAGAAGGTTTTCGGCGCCGAGATGCGTTTGCCAGCGCCGTCGATCCGCCGGTTCTCATGCGGCCTTCTTTATGTGGGCTTCCGGCTGGAAGTGAACGGCAATCACCTTCAGCCGACGTACTCCGTACGGAACCGTCCAAGTAAACTCGTCGCCAACGCGATACCCGAGCATCGCTGTGCCGAGTGGTGCCAGAACTGAAATCTTGCGCACCTCAATGTCGGCATCGCGCGGGAAAACAACGGTGAATTCCATTCGCTCGCCGCTGTCCAAATCGAGGAGCTCGGCACGGCTGTTCATGGTGATCACGTCTGATGGAAGGTCCTTCGCTTCGACGATTTCGGCGCGAGCTAGCTCCGCTTTCAGCGCGCTCATCTCAGTGCGCCCGCGCTCGGAAAGCTTCCCGGCGGCCGCAATGGCGTAGGTCAGCTCTTCGTGGTCGGCAGCAGTCATCGTTATGGTACGTTTATTCATAGGTGTAGTTTGGATTGTTTGTAAGTCAGTTGGTTGAGTCGGTAATTTTGTTGGTCGCAATTCTCCCAAACCGGTCAACCTCGCGGGCGACGCTTGCTCAAGGAAATTGGGCTCGTTGCTCCGCAACGCTGCACGCACACGCTGCAAGTGTCCGCTGCCACTGTTATCAATTGGCAGCGGAATAAATAACGAATCGTAGATGGATTTACCGCGAGGCTTTTGTTCCTCCAAAGATGGAGGCGGAGTAGTTATTCGGCGCTGGACCTCGAAGCCCGCGTCGGTCATCCACACCGCGCGCTTCTTCATCTTAATCAGGCTGCCCAGCCGCATCATCCAAAGCCCAACCCATTCGCTCACCAAGTGCGGAACATTAGCGCTACGAATTCGGCCCGCAGCAGGCTGCGCCCACCGCAATGCCGCACCGATCGCGATGGGATATGGATACGCCGCAAGAACATTCAAGAGTCGAGCGCCTGGTTCGGTGCGCGCGAAGTAATCCACAATCAAATGTTGGAACGGGCGCAGGTTCTCGATGAGGCGTGGTGGACGCGTGCTAGGATTGCGACTTAGATCGTGCCGAATGAGCCAGCCGCCGAACAACAGCAGAGTAGCTCCGGTGAAGCCGAAGAGCGCGATTATGATAAGCGCGACGGACTCGGGTGTCATGATGTTATGAGTAAAAGGATAGAACTGCAGTTAGCTGATTGAATGCCCGTCTGACGCGTTATGCGTCGACAGCCTGTTGGCTTCCACTACCGACTCCAGTCCGAGCTGACGGCCACGATGTGGGAGAGGCCGGCCTGGTTTTCGCGGAGTAGCGTTTTGGTACCGGCGGTCCCAGCCAACGAAAGAGCCTTACACAGAGTGCCCAGAGGATTAAAGTGACGAGTATCGCAATGAGGATGTAATCGAATAGTATCATTTTAAGGTGATTGTTTACGGGTTAATTATCTCTTAACGCCTTAATGTTAGTCTGTGCAGCAACATTGACTAAGACTTAGATTGAATCGGATAGATAGTACCCTAATTAAACGGGCAAGCGTCGGCGCAATGGGAATACCGGCATTTCCTGACCACCTCGTTTGCGGTGAGCGCGACTTGTGGCGACTGATGTCTGGTGAGATTTGCCTTTCGCTATCCGGCCGCGTTTTACCAGCGCGGAAAGATTGCGGATTCGTGATTGATCTTCTGAGTCAACAGCCGCATCCCTTCGCGCGCGCTTGAACTTCTTGGCTAATCGCGTTTTTCGTTTGCGGGCTAGCCTGGCCAGCTTCGCTACGAGCTGATCAATCGCCGTGTAAAGATTGTGGTGCACGGCGTTGCCATGAATATCGCGACCGGGCAGCGCTAATCGCGCGCTGATTGAGAACAGATGAGGCGTACCTGCCTTGCCTCGTAAAATAATTTCGGCCGTGAGCATGTCACCGGCGAAGCGGGATAAGCCCGACATTTTCTTGCGAATGAACTCGCGAAGCGCGGGACTCAAAGTGAGATCGTGAGGTGTGATATGTATAGGTGGATTGCTCATTTTGTTTGGGTTGGTTGCAGTCGTGTTGCCGTGAAGCCATTTGACGCGGTGAGGCCAAGGTCTTTCCGCCCTCATTTTCCCAGCGGCTGATCGCACTGGATCCGTTACGCACCGCGCCATTCGAAGAGGCACCGACATGTCTTTGATCGGGCCAGCATTCGGGAGCGCCCAGCCCTCCCGCCATGAATTCCAGCAACGCGGAACCGAAGCTGGCATAATGCGGCGTTTGGCGCTCAGGTCTGGCGTGATCCGGGCAGTCCGGTATGCCAAGGTGGTCTTTTACGAAGGTGACGAGCTCGGCAGCACTTTTTAGGTGAAGCGGCTTTACCTTCAATGAAGGACTCAAAGGTGGAGCGATCGGAATCGCACCTATCTGCGTTTCTACGATGCGACCATTGGCCGCTTGGTACAAATACCGCGCCGCTTGTTTGATCGCTGCGTCGCTGGTCCTGGCGTTGTCGTCTCTAGGAAGAGAAAGCGCCGTCGCCAAAACTTTTTCGAAAGGTTCGGACAGATCAATGACGATCACATTCATGCCGGCAGTTTAGTGCTGCCCAGATACTTCGACTAAGACTGGTATTCGATTAGACCGATAGATTCGAATTATGTATTGTTCAGCCATGGAATGGCTGAATTATCATCACCTCCGCTACTTCTGGACCGTCGCTCGCAAAGGCGGCGTCCGGAAAGCGGCGGAGGAGCTTCATGTTTCACAACCTTCAATCAGTGCCCAGCTTCGCCTGCTGGAAGAATCACTCGGGCAAAAGCTCTTCCGTCGTAGTGGCCGCAACCTTGTTCTGACCGAAACGGGTCAGCTAGTCCTCAACTACGCAGACGAAATCTTCTCGGCCGGCCGTGAGTTGATGAATGCAGTGAAGCAGCGGCCGGGTAAGCATCCGGTGCGCTTGAACATCGGGCTAACCGACGCATTTCCCAAGCTGATCGCGTGGCAAATCCTGCGCGCTGCTTTCCGCTCCGATGAGCCGGTTCACGTCGTTTGCCGCGAAGGCGAGATTGGACCGCTGGTCAACCATCTCCAGGCCCACCGGCTCGATATTGTCCTCGCCGATGAGCCAGCCTCGAGCAGTCTGAAAGCGAAGACATTCAATCACCGGCTCGGCGATTCAGGTCTCACCTTTTGTGCAGTTCCGGCTCTGGCCGCCAAACTTCGTCCCAACTTTCCGCAGTCACTTAATGGCGCACCTGCGCTCCTGCCGGCTACAAACATGGGAATGCGCGCCGCATTGGAGACTTGGTTTGATACTCACGAGATCCGTCCGCGGCTGGTCGGCGAGTTTGAGGATTCTGCGCTGATGGAAGTTTGCTCCTCGGGTGGTCGCGGCTTCACCGTCGTGCACACGGTGGTGGACCGAACGGCGCTAAAACACTACAACCTGCGCGTGATCGCGAAGGTGAAAGAGTGTCGAAGCGAGTTCTACGCCATCACGGCAGAGCGGCGGGTAAAACATCCCGCGGCTGTCGCGATTACTGAACACGCCTACTCGCATTTGTTCGCTGATTCCGACAAGTAAGCGAGCAGCGGAATGCTTACGGCAGCAGAGCTCTGACGGTATGAATTGCAGGCCATACCAGGCCCGCGAGGATGATGATCGTGAAAAGCATTGCGTCCGTCATGAAGTTGTCGCGTGCCTGGCTGTTGTACTCCCGCAGCAGCTTGGGAAAAGTGCGCGGCCTTATGGTTGGTACGCCATTTCCTCGGGCGAGGTAATCGGTACGACTGGCAGACCTGCGGTCTTCTTCCGTATACGCCGAGGCGCGCAAATGAGCGTTCATTGCCGCGACCTCTGGGGAGCGGTCGTTGTAATTCACACCTGCGAATGCACGGCGTCGCCGTCGAAAGGAGGTGCCGAATGGCTCTCGGTAGTTAGTGCTTTGTTCTTGGTGGTTTGGGTTTGTCATAGTCTTGGGTGATGATTGTTAAATAAAGTCTGCGAGTTCCGGCCGGAGCGTCACGCGGCTGCGCATTAGGCAGCAGCAGCGTGCATGAAACCTGGTTGCGTCCGATCTTTGTCACTCGGCTTCGCGAGGCGCACTGAAGTGTCTGGTTCCGGCAAGGCCCAGCCATGGTGAGCAAAGATCGCCTCGATAAAAATTCGCAGCCGCGGCAGATTCATACCGCGCCGAGCGGCCAGGCGATAGACCCATTCAATCAGGCTGGAGTCTGGTGCGCAGGGTTGAGCGCGGGATCACAACTGGTTCCATGTTGCCGAAACGCAGCGTGATCTCATCAAGCGTGATTGCGACTTCGTTCCGCGATTCTTCGTCCATTATTACGAACGAAGGTAGCGGGACACGCAGTCTTCGACTAAGACTGATTCTTCAGCTGAATGATAGCTTTACATTATCGACCCCAGAAGGGGCGGGACGTCACGCAGTCACCATATTACCGCGGTGCCGGTTTCGGCAGAAAAGTGACGGCGCGCGAGCAGCACGACGCTCGCGAATCACGTTGAGCATGGAAGCACGCGCGTGCTCCCTTCTCGGCGGAGCCTCAGCGGTCGAAATGGCCGGCTGCTTTGATAGTGGACTTTTGTCACTTTCATCCGGCGAACACCTGCCGGCACCTGCCACTCAAACTCGTCGCCCACACGGTAGCCGAGCATGCCTGCGCCAATTGGCGCGAGGACGGAGATTTTGCCTGCTTCAACGTTCGCCTTGTCGGGAAACACGAGCGTAAACGTGAGTGCTTCGCGAGTGTCGAGGTCTAGCATCTCCGCGCGCGAATTCATTGTTATCACATCGGCTGGCACATCATTGGGATCGACGATTTCGGCACGCTTGACTTCTTCGACGAGAGCATTCAGGTCGCGGCGCGCGCGCGGATCGGAAACGGCCATCACGGCAAGCAGGTCATCGAGACGCTGTTTGTCCTGACTGGTAATAACGATTGGTCTTTTCATGTGAAGGGGTCTTTCACGCTTCGTTAACGTGGCAGCGGCGGCCGAGAATAGATCGGAAGGCGAACGAGCGTCGAAGACTTTGATCGAATCAGAATCATCGCCTCAGCCTATCAGACGCATGAACTGCCACTGCTCAGGCCCACCTCAATATTTGCTCAGAAGAGGCAGCAGAGTCCACCGGCGGCTCCGGCCGCAGGGTCTCGACCCATATAACGGCTCCAGCATGCAGTGCGACCGAAAGCACCAACGCCGCAACGACCGTCCATTTGCTCGGCGGTTCGTACCCCGCAGGCGGCACCACGTGCCGCTGGTGAGCCCGTTTTGTTGCTGGGGGCCGCCATACCCGGATCACCCGAGCGTCTGGCGCTACCTGCGAGGTCTTTAGTGTTGCTGTTTGCATGATGAGTATTTCGACAAGAGGGTTGATACGTCTCGCCAATATGACTCTCTCCACTTTCCTCGATTCGAATAAGACTTTGATCTGATCAAACGGATAGCTTCTCACTAACTGTTGGAATTCGGCTAGATCGGCAAGCCCGCGGCAATTTACCGAAAAGAACACTCGCTTCCGTCTGTCTCCTGTCGTTCGAACTCAGAAGAGCGGGAGCGGAGCCAGCCAACAAATAGGCGATAAACCGTGTAGCCAGCTGCGGCTACAACGCCGGCGAGCAAGAGATAATCGATGGTGTTCACGCCGGTTAGCCTCGCATGAGCGGGTGCGTCGACTAAGACTCAGATATAATCACTCACATAGCTTTATCCTATCTTGCTTCGCGGGACCAAGCCGATTTCAGCTCCACGCTTCGGCTTATGGGTGCAGAGCCGGCATTCACGGGAAGCCGGAGTAGCTCGAGCTAAAGAGATTTAAGGTACTCGACCAGCGCCGTCTTATCGGCGTCACTCAGGCTGATGTGCAGCGGTTTCTCATAATGATCGACGACGTCGCGCAATGTGGCGAAGCGGCCGTCATGATAGAAGCCACCTTTCTCGCGCACAAAGAGTGCGGCCAGTGGAGTGGTGCGGTAACGATGATCGGGCGAACGGTCGGCCTGAAAATTGTCGATACCGATCTCCTCACCGGTGTGCATTGGCCAACCCGGTTCACTGAACAAGGGCGGCACGTGACACGTCGCGCATTTGGCGCGGCCGTCGAACACGGCCTTGCCTTGCGCTGCCAACGCGTGGTCGTAAGAATTTGCCGGCGGCCTGGGCGCCGGTAACGAGAGTTGGTAATAGTGAAGCGCTGACAACTTGGCCGTCACCAGATCAGGCGTATTTCTAATGTTGTAGAGCCGCTCGCTCAGCGCGAGAGGGAATTGCGATTTCTGCAAGCGCGAATCGCGAAAAGTGCCTTCGCCGTGCATCTGCGTGATGGCCACGTAAGCATTCCAGTAAGGTACGCCGCCCCACCCTTCGTAAGTATGGAGGTTCTGCCCGGACAAGCCATAGGCGGGTGGAATCAGAATCGCTGCTGAGCGCCCGTTTGGCTGAAACGCTTTCCCGTCAATGTTTAGCTCCGCATCATATTTGCCCGGTCCCCAACTTCGAAGAATCCTGCGCAAGGTGGTCTCGTCCTTGTGCACAGCCTGCGCCATCGGCCCGAGATTTGGGGCGAGGCTGGCGATTGCGCCGATGTCGAGATCCCGATTCGGCCAGCCATCGAGCCTGCGCCCAATGCCGCGAGCGAACGAATTATCGACCGTGGAATGGCAGATGGCGCACTGAATCCCGACACTTTTTAGCTGCCCCCTTTCGAAGAAACCGGTCACGCCGACGACGGAATTTGCCCGCAACAATTCAACCGTCGTTTTCGGCTCATCCAGACTGACAGAGCCGCCTCTCAACGCTTCGATGAGGATCTTTGGCAGTAGTCCGGCGTCGACCTTAAGCCCAAGCTCCAGCGCTTGTCGCGGTGTTAAGCCGGCGCCGACGCCGCCGAGCTTCTCGCCCATGATCGCTTGGTGCAAGCGGAGCCGGTCGCCCCAGAAATGTTCGCTGCCAAAGGTATCGAATCGAAAGATGTCTTTCCCTGAGGAAAAGAGCGAGCGCGAATTCCAGCCCGCTTTGGTGTTATAAGCAATCCGCGGCCACTGCTGGCTTTTGACCGCGGGATTCGTGTTAACGCTGGGCGGGTATTCAAGGCAACCGGCAACAAGCAATGCGGCGACGATCAGGCCGTTCCTGGCCACATTGCGCAATAAGCAACGCGGGCGTCCCATTTTGCCGCCGCGAGAATTGCGCGTGTCGCGTATGCTCAAGGGGCCGGGATCTCCGCTTAATGAAGATGCGAAGGATCCTTTTGCTCGGGCGTAAGCAGCCTGATCCAGCCCTCCACCTCGGGTGAAAGTGCGCCGGTGCCGGCGAGCGCCACCGTCGGCTGAATCCAGCCGTCGTGTGTCATGGGGAGCGGTTTCACTCCCTGACCGCCTGTGCCGTCAGTCGCGCCTGCGCCGCGGCTGCCATTCGCGAGCAGAATCGTTCCGACTGCGGCAGCGTCGGCGCCGTTGCCGTCTCCGTTCGGATCGGGATCGATAACGGTGAGCACATTCGCGTGCTGATTGGTGACGTAAGCGTAGTATCCGCCGCCTCGTTTCGCGCCCCAGTTCACGCCGTGTGTGCCAGCCGGAGTCGGAACGAAGGCGACAACCTTGTCCGTGGTCGTGTCGATGATAGCAACGTGATCCGCTGAGCCGGTCGGCGGCCGGCTGACATTAGTGAGGGAGAACACTGCTGAAGCAGACCATTTCTCATCCGGGCTAACCGGCGTTTGAATCGGGCCTTGGAGTGTGTGGAAGATGTTCAGGCCCCGCTTGCCGTCAGGCGCGAGTGTGACCGGGATATTCGCGGTGATCTTCTGCGCGTCCACATTGATGACGGTGACGAAGCCACTGACCAGATTCGCAACGTAGGCTTTGTGGACACCGTTAACGTGGCACTCGCCGACGGCGATCGGCATCAAAAGAGGTGCGGTCAGCGGGTCGTTTGGGTTTTGGCGGAATTCTTTCAGAATCGCGCCCGTGGCTGTGTTCAGGATGCTGATCGAGCCAGCCGGGCCGATGCCTTTGAAAACGTTGGGAACAATCGTGCGATCTCCCGTTCCGCAGGTGAGCCAATGACCGTGCGGATGATTCCGACCGACGCCGGTCGGATCGCTGTCGATGATCTGCAAACCGCCGGGGCCATCCTGCACTTTCACCATATTATTGTCCGCGCTCAACGGCACCGTCAGCACGCCTTTCTGTGGCCCGTCGGTGGGAATGGTGATGATGTGGGTGGGCGCTTCGCCGACCGTGATGCTGTTAACAATGTTGCCGTTCTGCCGGTTGATCTTGTTGATCCACTGGCCAAACCAGTTGCCATTGTATACGGAATCGAGGGCGAAGTTGGCCCACATGTTGTGCGGGTTATTCCACATGCCACCTGAGCTGAGTCCATTGATCTCGCGCTCGACATTGAAGGTAGCTGCATCCATCACCATGATCGTCCCGGGCTTAACAACGCCGGTCGCGTCCCGTTGATTGGCCACGCGCTCGAATTGCGTGTCGACCCAGACCTCACCCACACCGGGCACGGTGGGTTTCACTTGCGCGGAGGCATCGAGAATGTCCCACTTCGCCCGCTTGTCGGCATCGGTGGGCGCGATCGTGGTGATTACTGAGAGCACCGTGGTCGCGGGCAACGAATTCACTCCGAGATGCCCAATGAAAGGGAGCATCGCAGCGGTGACATCAGGAATGTTTCCGGCCGCGTCTTTCACTCCCACTACCGCGGTCATGTAGGGATGAATCTTGCAGTGGAACAGGTAAACGCCCGGCACATCGAACGTCGCTGAAAGTGTGCCTTTCTGCGATTGGTCTTGATCCAGGACGAGCCGCGATCCGGCGGGCTTCATCAAAAGTGTAACGGTGTGTCGCGTCGTGGTGCAGCAGTTGTTGATCTTGAAATCGACTCGCTCTCCGCGCCGCACCGAGGTGAACGGCGTACCAGTGGTCTCGCTCCTGAACCAATTGCCCGGCTGATCGGTCAGATCCATGGTATCGACCGCGCCGGCTTGGGCCGCGGAAGAAAGTGCCAGGGTCGCGACCAAGCTCGCGCAGAGATATGAGTGAACTAGTTTCATGAAATAACTCCTTCTTATGTTGGGCCAGCCTATTGGCGCCGAAGCCAGCCGCAATGAAGCAAAGGTTACGCGGTTGTTACTTCGGACTTCGCGCCGTCGCGGGCGAGCTAATCGGATGGCGAGCCGCTGTGAGTAGTTAAACAGCGTAGTGCTGCCGAACAGCTTCGAGCGTTTCAGCTAGAAGTTAATTGGAACAATTTATCGCGTGGCCTCGGCAGAATAGCTGGCCGGGTCCTGACGATAAAAGGCTGCGAGCTGCGCGTATAACGCGGGCTGCTTTGCGCGCATGGCGAGCGGGCGTTCGAAGAAGGCTTCTGTCGCGACGGCAAAGAACTCCGTCGGGTTCGTCGCGCCGTAGGTGTCGAGAAGAGTTGGTATCCCTGTCTCCTCTGCCTTCCGCAACGCCTGGAATTCCCGACTCATCACTCGCGCCCAAGCCAGGTACTCAGCGCGAGTGGAAAGAGCGGGCGCGCCGTCTGTCTGCGAATCCTCGAAATCAAGCTGATGCGCGAATTCGTGGAACACCAAATTTTTGCCGTCGGTCGGATCAGCGGCGCCGCGTTTCACTTCGTCCCAAGCGAGCACGAGTGACCCCATTCGCCGCCCGGTATGACCAAGACGACCTTCTTCGCCTTGCTCCCAAATCTTGTCGCCGAGGTAGCGATCTTCCTGCGCCATGTAAGCCGAAGGATAAACAAGGATCGACGTCAGCTCAGGATAGTAATCGGTCTCGCGATGCAGGAGAAGCAGGCACGCTTGCGCGGCGATGGTGACGCGAATCTCATCGCTGAGTTCGAGTCCGCCGCAGCCTTCAAAATGTTTTTCGGCGAGGAAAACCTGGACGTGACTGAGAAGCTCGGATTGATCGGCGGATGGGAGACGGCGAAAGATAGGCAGGTTACGATTAATGATCGACTTCCATACGCCTGGAAAAGGTCGCGCCCGCAGACGATCGCGCCGGCGACATTTCAGAAAGTTGAAAATCATGCGCGCGCTTGGATCGTTTCGCTCCTTTTGATCACCTACTGGGCAAAATAGGTGTGGGATACCTGGCTGCGTTATGCCGATGTCGCCTTCGTGATCGCCGCTTTCGTCGAGTCCACGTAAACGGTGGATTCATCGTAGCTGATCCGGGAAATTTTCTCCGTCGGTATGCGAATCTCTTTTCCAGAAAACCAATGTCCCGATTCGACCACGATTTCGGCAATCTTCCACGTCCTTGCGTCCACCAGGAAGTCAGCCACCTCGCCGACGACTCCATCACTTGCTTCCACGTTGTAGCCTTTTACCACACGCGTGCTGCGGAGATGTGAATCGGCTCCGCGTTCCTTTGCGGCGCTCGAAGGTGGAGGAGGAGCGACTACAGGATAACCCGCCAAGCCCCACAGTGGCCACGACTCTGCATAGTAGGGATAACCGTAATGACGATGAAATTCCTCTTCATGCTGGCGAGACACGGGTTTGTGTTCGTCGATCGATGGACTGTCTTCGATCTGTTTCCGAGTCAACTTCACGCCCAATACGCTTCCTTGCGGAGAAAGATGACCCAGCGCCTGCGGAGAAATCAGCACCAGGCGTCCGGTGAGCCATCCACCGGTGTCGGCGACCAGATAGCGGACCGTCCAAGTCTTATCGTCGAAATAGAAGTCTCTAACTTGGCCGATCTCGCCGTCCGATGCGCGTAGTTTCTCGCCGTATCGTTGGTGAATGCTATGCAACATAACGAATCCTCTTTTATCACCGCTCAGCACCCAGAGCCACGGCTTGTTCAGTGCCGATTAAGAAAAGTACCTCCGATAAACTCCGCGCGACAATTACGATTCGCGATAACGTTTTTCAGGTGAAAGCGACAATAAGTCAAGAATCTGTTTGAGTTATTGACAATCTTCTCCGATGATTAGCGTATGAAACCGATCGGTTGGCGAATGCGCTTGATGGAAAGCTCGCGCGGGAAAATTCTCGATCTGCTGCGGGCCAGGGACCAAACCGTAAACGAATTGGCGGCCGCTTTGGGATTAACGGACAACGCGGTGCGGGCACACCTCTTGAGTCTGGAACGAGACGGGCTTGCCCGCCAGTCCGGATCGCAGCCCGGCGTGAGAAAGCCGCACGCGACTTATGCGCTCACTCCGGAAGCTGAGCAGATCTTCCCAAAATCCTACGGTCTCCTGCTCGATCTCCTTCTCATTGTCATTTCAAAACAGCTGAGCCCAAGAGAACTCCGCGCGGCTATGCGCGAAGTGGGCAGGAGAGTGGCTGATACCCATCTCTTCGAGCTCAAAGGCAAATCACGGAACGAGCGCATCGAAGCGGCTCTGCGCATCCTGAAAGACCTGGGAGGAGCAGCGACCTTTGAAGAGAGCGACGGCAAACACTTCATTCGCGGCAACGGCTGCCCGTTGGCGGCTGCGACCGCTCGCCATCCTGAAGCGTGTCTAATTGCCGAGACATTGCTCAGCCAAATCATCGGCGTTCCCGTGAAAGAACATTGCATTCACGGGAGTGCCCCGTCGTGTCGCTTCCAAGTCCGTTGATCCGTCCATTTACCGGGCAGCGTGCTTGCAAGCGCAGTAGTGTTACCGTTCTAAATAACGATTCCTCGTGCTTCCAGGGCCTTGGCCACGTCTTCGACGCGGGCATCCGGTAACATGGTGCCGTCGATGTCGAGAGTGGGACTCTTGCTTTGGCCGGATGCGGCCTCCACTTCTTTTGCGTAGGCAGGATTGGTCGTGACGTTCTTTACTTCGAAAGGAACGTTGAGCTCGTTCAAAAAGCCCATCACTGCGGCTGACCAGGGACAACCAGATTTCCGGTAAAGGGTGACCTTCATGTTTCAAGATCTAAGACATCCATCATGGTAAATAGTCAATACTTATTTTGATTTATTCAACGGGGCACACTATAAAGGGCCGACGCGGAACTGTCATCAGCTCCGCCTGACATCATGAATACCGAATCAACTCCTCAATTTCGACACGCCTTCGGCGCGCCGGGAGCAGAACCGCGCTGGACTCAAAGCAGAAAGGAAGGAATCGGCACCGCCTATCACACCAGCTGCCGGCTTTGGTACACGATCTCGCATGGAATCATAGACGAAATTTATTATCCGCACGTCGATCAGCCGAATACGCGCGACCTCCAGTTTCTCATCACGGATGGCGAGACCTTCTTTCATGAGGAACGGCGGGATTTGGAGCACACCATCGAGTATCCCGAGAAAGGAACGCTGGTTTACCGGCTGACCAATTCAGATCCCGACAGCCGCTACCGTATCATCAAGGAGATCATAGCGGATCCGCACTCATCGGTCCTCCTTATGCAGACGCGAATCGAAATCGGCGATGAATCGCTCCGCGAAAAGCTGCGCGTCTTCCTTTTGCTCGCGCCGCATCTCAAACGCGGCGGCTGGCATAATTCCGGGGCGCTCTGCAACAGTGACGGGCGCGCTTTGATCCGTGCCTGGCGGGAGGACCTGCATCTGATGGTTGGCTGCACGCCTGATTTTACCCGCCGGTCCATCGGCTACGTGGGCGCGAGCGATGGCTGGCAGGATTTGCAGAACTTCAAAATGGATTGGGAATTCCCGGAAGCGCACGATGGGAACATCGCTCTCACTGCCGAGGTGAACCTCACCCGCGGCGGCGAATTTACGGTTGGCGTCGCTTTTGGCCGCACCCTGCAAAGCGCGACGGCGAAGCTGCTCCAGTCACTCGCCACGCCCTACGAGCAGCACCGCAAAACCTTTGTCGAGCAATGGCATCGCGCCTCCTCTTCGCTCGACCTGAGCGCGCACACCGGCGATGGCGGCGGAATGCATCGGCTCAGCCGCTGCATCTTGCTCGCGCACGAAGACAAGACTTTTCGCGGCGCGATCGTCGCTTCGATGAGCATTCCATGGGGCGAGATCAAAGGTGATGACGAGCTTGGTGGCTACCATCTCGTCTGGCCGCGCGATCTCGCGCAAAGCGCAATCGGTTTGCTCGCAAGCGGGCAGACAGAGACAGCGCGCGCCGCTTTGATTTGGCTGGCTTGTTTGCAGGAATCGAACGGCGAATTGCCGCAGAACTCGTGGATTGATGGCGAAGCATATTGGACGGGGCTTCAACTCGATGAAGTGGCCGCGCCAATCCTCCTCGCCTGGCATCTGCACAAAGCGAATGCACTCGGGGTCTTCGATGCGTGGACCATCATCTCGCGCGCGGCAAGTTATTTAATCCTTTACGGACCAATCACGCGGCAGGAGCGCTGGGAGGAAGCATCCGGCTACTCGCCTGGCACTATTGCCGCGATTATCGCCGGGCTGGTGATCGTCGCGGAATTCGCGCGCGCGCGCGGTGATGAAAACACGGCGCAGTTCACCCTCGATTATGCCGACTGGCTCTCGGCACACGTTGAGGAATGGACGGTCACAACCTGTGGCGAGCTCGTGCCGGGCCGGCTACGCCATTACATTCGTGTTACGCCGGCCGATTGTCACGATCCGCACGCGACCGCGCATCCCGATACAGCCATGCTCCGCATCGCGAACGGCGGCGGAGAGTATCCCGCGCGCAATGTGGTCGGCGGAGATTTTCTCAGCCTGGTGCGGCTCGGTCTGCGCGACCCGCTCGACCCGCTCATCGTCGATTCGCTCGCGGTGATTGATGCCGTGATCAAACATGATCTTCCGCAAGGCCCATGCTGGCAGCGTTACAATCACGACGGCTACGGGCAACATGCGGACGGCGCGCCGTTCGATGGCGCTGGAGTCGGCGGCGCGTGGCCGCTGCTCACGGGCGAGCGTGGCCACTACGAGCTGGCGGCAGGAGGCGACCCATTGCCTTTTATAAAAGCGCTCGAGCGTTTCTCAAATGCAGGTGGAATGTTGCCTGAGCAGGTTTGGTTTAGTGCCGGCTTACCAGGAACGAGGTTCAAACCTGGCATGCCGACGGGCTCCGCCATGCCGCTTTGCTGGGCACACGCGGAATATCTCAGTTTGGTGCGCAGCCGCGCCGAAGGTGTGCCGTTCGATCGCGTTGCACCTGCGTACCAGCGCTACGTCGAGGAGCGTACTGGTTCGAACATCGAAATGTGGACATGCACGCATCGGCGGGCGGCCATCCGAGCGGGCAAGACATTGCGCGTGATCACCGGCGGCCCGGCCGCAATTCGTTGGCGCGCGACCGGCGGCGCCGCAGGTGAAGTGACTGCAAGCGAAACTGCGCTTGGACTTTGGTACGCCGATTTACAGACTGCCGATTCTCCTAAAGCAACTGAGATCGAGTTCACGCTGCGTTGCGGACAGGACGAACGCCATCGCGTCGTTATCACTTAACCAGCGCGAGAAACTCGGTGCGGCTGGCGAGGTTTTCCTTGAACGCGCCGAGCAGACAGGAGGTCACCATTTTGCCTTCCTGCTTGCGCACGCCACGACTGCACATGCACTGGTGCTTTGCTTCGATCATCACCGCCACGCCTTTCGGCTTCAGAACGCGCTGCAAGTCAGTCGCGACCTGATATGTCATGCGTTCCTGCACCTGGAGCCGGCGCGCGTACATATCGGTCAAGCGCGCGAGCTTCGAGAGGCCGACGATCTTCTCGTTCGGTAGATAAGCGATGTGCGCTTTGCCGTAGAAAGGCAGCATGTGATGCTCGCAGGTGGAGAAAAACTCGAAGTCTCGCAGCAGCACCATTTCGTCGTACTTCTCTGCCTGAAACTGCGTGACTAGGATGTCCTCCGCCCGTTGCGAGTAGCCGGAATAGAGTTCCGTCCAGGAACGCACAATCCGATCGGGTGTTTGTTGCAGGCCCTCCCGCTCGGGATCGTCGCCGATGCGGCGCAAGATTTCGCGAAGCAGTTCCTTCGAATCGACCATCGAAAGGTCAGGAGAGTACGGCAATTCACGAAACGGTATAGGGAACGTCCCGTTGGCGCAGTGTGATCCATTGACGTGGAGTGGAAAGCCATCGGCATTGTTCAGGTCGACCCGGAGATCTGTAGCTGTATCCATGACGGGATTTAAACCGCAGGACAGAAATAAGTCAATATATCTCTTGACTTATTGTGCTTGGCTCTGACAGTCGCCACATGAATGCAGTTCTATCCAACACGTCGGGTCGCCTTGCCGCGGTGAATACCAGCAGCGCGACGTCTCCCGCCTATCAGGCCTTTCGCATCCTTCAGCTTGGTTTTGTCGCGGCGCCGGTCCTCGCCGGTCTCGACAAGTTTTTCCATCTTCTGGTCAACTGGGATCAATACCTGCCCTCGGCGATCGCGAATTTGTCGCCGATCGGACCGCACAACCTGATGCTTGTGGTCGGCGCGATTGAGATCGTCGCAGGGATCGGTGTGGCGCTGAAGCCGCGCATCTTCGCCTACGTCGTAGCTGGGTGGCTCGCCGTAATCATTCTGAATCTTCTGCTCATCCGGGGCTACTTCGATGTCGCTCTCCGCGATTTCGGCCTGCTTCTCGCCGCCCTCGCTCTCGCGCGGTTGAGTCAGCAATTCTCCCACGAGTGATCTGCCATGGCCACGTATGACTATCTCGTCATCGGTGGCGGGATGACGGCGGCAGCCGCAGCCGACGGCATTCGCGAAATCGATGCTCGCGGAAGAATCGGCATTATCAGCGCGGAGCCGGATGCGCCTTACAATCGTCCTCCGCTTTCGAAAGGATTGTGGAAAGGCGATGCGCTGGAAAGCGTCTGGCGTAAATCAACGGACAAGCTGCAGACGCTTCATTTGGGGTGTGTAGTCGAGAAAATCCTGCCCGCGGAGAAGCAGGTGGCCGACGCGACAGGAGAAATCTTCATTTACAACAAGCTGTTGCTCGCGACGGGCGGTTCGCCGCGTCGGCTGACTTTTGACGTCAGTGAAATAATTTACTTCCGCACGCTTTCCGACTACCGGCGTCTTCGCGCTTTAAGCGAGACGGGCGCCCGGTTCGCCGTCATCGGCGGCGGCTTCATCGGAACCGAAATCGCGGCAGCCCTGGCGATGAATGGAAAGGAGGTCGTGCTGATTTTCCCGGGCAAGGAAATTGGCGAGCGCCTCTTCCCTCGCGAATTAGCTCAGTACGTCTCCCGCGTTTACCGGCAAAAAGGCGTCGAGCTGGTTCCCGGTGAAAAGGTTGTTAAATCCGAGCCGCGGGGCAATCAGCACGTGCTCACAATCACGTCTGGTCGCAAGCTCGTCGTTGATGGGGTGGTCGCAGGCATCGGCATAGAGCCAGATATTGAGCTCGCGAAAACCGCGGGCGTGTCGACAAACAAAGGCATTATCGTCGATGAATTCCTTCGCACTTCGGTTCCGGATATCTACGCGGCCGGCGATGTCGCCGAGTTCTACAACCCGGCTTTGGGGAAACGGATGCGTGTCGAGCACGAAGACAACGCCAACTCCATGGGGCGATTGGCTGGCCGGAATATGGCGGGCATGAATGAACCGTATGACCACCTACCCTCGTTTTATTCCGACATGTTCGAGCTAGGATATGAAGCGGTCGGTGAAGTGGACTCCCGACTGGAGGCATTCGCTGACTGGAAGCGACTTAATGAGGAAGGCGTCATCTACTATTTAAAGGATGAACGCGTTCGAGGTGTGTTGCTTTGGAATGTGTGGGGGCAGGTTGACGCTGCGCGCGCGCTGATCGCAGAGCGTAGATCGTTCACGCGAGAGAATCTCAAAGGGCGCATACCGGGGGCGGTACCGGCTGAGAAAGTCGACCTAACCGAAGGCTCTGCCGCTAACACTAAGGGCCAAACATGTTGAATATCGCTCTGCCAGAGATTGAACAAATCGCGGGCTCCAGCACGAACGCGAGCGTGATACCGCTGCCGACACATCATTCGTTGCAAGCTCGGCGTTCAGCTTCGGTGACGATGTTCAAGCCCATTTGCACGCAACTGCCGCGCTGCAAGAAAGAGAATCTGGAACCGGTGATCGAACTCGCCGTCGAGATCGCGCGCGAAGGCCGGGAAGGCCGCCGAATCGGGACGCTGTTTACGTTTGGTGATGCCGAGGCGGTTTTAGCGCGCTCGCGTCCGCTCATCCTCGATCCGCTGGCCGGGCATTCCGATGAATTGCGCAACATTCGAAACGCGAACCTGCGCGGCACAGTCAAAGAGCTTGCCCAGCTCGATGGCGCTTTCGTGGTGTCGAACAGCGGCGTTGTCGTTTCCGCTTGTCGCTATCTCGATGCCATGGCGTCAGATGTTGTCCTTCCATTTGGGCTTGGGAGCCGCCACGTCGCCGGCGCTTCGATTTCCGCGGTGACAGAGGCAGTCGCGATCGTTGTATCAGAAAGCGCGATGGTCCGCGTTTTCGACAACGGCAGTCTCATCGCAGAAATCATTCCTGAGCTGTGGCTCCTGAGCCATCACGATGTGCAGTTACGCGGCCCACTGCTGGAAGAGCGGCAAGGCGACATTGCTGTCCTTGTCACGCGTCCATGAATGTCACGATCGAAAAGATCGCTTCGACTGCTCGGTTGGGCGTGCAATCGAACTCAAACTGAACCAGGAGAAAAAGGCAAAGCGATTGGCTTCCAAAGCAGCGGACCGCATGAGAGACTGGTGCGGCGGGTAAATTCATCCATGCTCTCCTGCAGCCCAGTATCGATGGCCATATAGCCGTCGAGACACCTGGTACACGTCGTAAACTTACGTGAACCGAGTAGTCGCTGAAAATTAAAGCTGGATTGCGCGCAAACGCAGCGAATTTGCAATCACGCTGACCGACGAGAAGGACATTGCCGCCCCGGCGATGATTGGGCTAAGCAGGATGCCGAAGAAGGGATAGAGCACGCCGGCGGCGATGGGAATGCCAAGCGCGTTGTAGATAAACGCGAAGAAAAGATTCTGCCGGATGTTGCGCATCATTGCCCGGCTTAGGCGGATTGCTTTCTCGATACCGCGCAGATCGCCTCTGAGCAATGTGATGCCGGCGCTTTCCATGGCTACGTCGGTGCCGGTGCCCATCGCGATTCCGACATCAGCCGCGGCCAGCGCGGGGGCGTCGTTGATTCCGTCGCCGGCCATTGCCACGACGTTTCCTTCTTCTCGCAACTGACGCACGCGTTCATTTTTGTGCTGTGGTTCAACTCCAGCCTCCACTTCATCGATGCCGAGCTTCGTCGCGACAGCTTGGGCGGTGCGGGCGTTGTCGCCGGTCAGCATGATGATTTTCAACCCGAGCTTGTGCAGATTTTCGATCGCGCCTGGCGTCGACTGTTTGATTGGATCAGCAATGCCGATGATGCCGGCGGGACGATTGTCTCGCGCGACGAAGATCACCGTCTCGCCCTGTTCTTGCAGGTTTGATGCTCTCGCTTCGAGTTCCTCCAGACCAGCAACGTTTTGCGCCCGCAGAAACGCGGGTTTGCCGACAAGGACGCGCTCGCCATTCGCCCGGCCCATCACGCCGCCGCCGGTGGTCGATTCAAAGTCGGCAACTGCGGACGGAGTGATTCCGTGCTCGCGCGCGCTATTCACGACGGCAGCGGCCAGGGGATGTTCGCTGTTCTGTTCGACTGACGCAGCCGCAGCCAGCAACTCTGGCTCTGAGATTGAACCAACCGGAACGATCGAGGTAACGCGCGGGCGGCCTTCAGTCAGCGTGCCGGTCTTGTCCACCACGAGCGTGTCCACCTTTTCCATCAACTCCATCGCTTCGGCTTTTTTGATGAGCACGCCGGCTTGCGCGCCGCGACCAACGCCGACCATTACCGACATCGGCGTGGCTAGCCCGAGCGCACATGGACAAGCGATGATCAACACCGCGACAGCATTCACAATTCCATACGCCAGCCGCGGTTCAGGCCCGAACAGCCACCAGGCAAAAAAGGTGAGGATCGCAACGACGATCACTGCCGGAACGAACCAGCTCGCGACTTTATCGGCCAGGCCTTGGATTGGCGCGCGGCTGCGCTGCGCTTGCGCGACCATCTCGACGATCTGAGAAAGCACGGTCTCGCTGCCCAGACGCTCCGCTTTCATAACGATGCTCCCGGTCTGGTTGACGGTGCCGCCAGTGACGCGGTCGCCGGCTGCTTTTGTCACCGGAAGCGACTCGCCGGTGATCATTGATTCATCAATGCTCGTCCGTCCGTCGATCACGCGGCCGTCGACGGGGACCTTTTCGCCCGGGCGCACTCGCAACTGATCGCCTTTCTGCACTTGGTCGAGAGGCACGTCGCGTTCTTCGCCATCGCGAACGATGCGCGCGGTATTCGGCGCAAGATCGAGCAAGGCGCGAATCGCGCTCCCCGTGCGGCTGCGGGCGCGCAGCTCTAGCACCTGACCTAATGAAACCAAGACGGTTATGATGGCTGCCGCTTCGAAGTAAATGCCGATCTTCCCGTGGGCGGAAAACGACGGCGGGAAAATCCCCGGCAACAGCATAACTACCGCGCTGTAGAGATAGGCCGCGCCCACGCCCATTGCGATGAGCGTAAACATGTTGAGTGAGCGGTTAACCAGCGATTGCCAGCCGCGTTCGAAAAATGGCCAGCCGCACCACAGCACAACCGGCGTGCTCAGAATAAACTGCATCCAGCGGGAGACATCGCCCTGCACCCACTCCGGTGCGCCGGGAAACAGATGAGCCATCGCGACGACGAACACCGGCAGGCTCAGCACTGCGCCGATCCAGAATCGCCGCGTCATGTCGCGCAGCTCGACGTTTTCCTCTTCGCTGCCAGCGAGAACGTTCTTGGGCTCCAGGGTCATTCCGCAAATCGGGCAGTTCCCTGGATGATCCTGCTCGATCTGCGGATGCATCGGGCAGGTGTAGATGGTTTTTGGAGCGGCCCGAGACGGCATCGCAGGCTCCAGCGCCATCCCGCACTTCGGGCACGCACCCGGCCGCTCGCTCTGCACCTCCGGATGCATCGGGCAGACAAATCCAGCCATGCCTTCTATTCCGTCTCCTTTGGAAGGATCGCAATTATGCGGTAACACAGCCTTATGCCGATTCTTTCCGTGCTTGATCTTGCGTTTGTTCCCGAGGGTGGAACGCCTGCGGACGCATTAAGGAACACGCGGGATCTCGCCCAACATGCCGAACAATGGGGGTATCATCGTTTTTGGCTGGCGGAACATCACAACATTGTGGGCATCGCGAGCGCGGCCACGGCGGTCGTGATCGGGTACGTCGCGGCGAATACGCGCACGATCCGTGTCGGCGCTGGCGGGATCATGCTGCCGAATCATTCGCCGCTGGTGATCGCAGAACAATTCGGTACGCTGGAAACACTTTACCCAGGCAGAATCGATCTGGGCCTTGGTCGCGCGCCCGGAACTGATCAGCGCACATTGCTGGCGCTGAGGCGCACACCTGAAAGCGCCGAGAGTTTTCCGGATGATGTCGTCGAGTTGCAGGAGTTCTTCGAGGAACCAAAACCGGGGCAGCCAGTTCAAGCCGTGCCTGGCGCGGGGCTTCGTGTGCCACTTTCGATTCTAGGCTCCAGCTTGTTCGGAGCGCAGCTTGCCGCGATTCTCGGATTGCCTTACGCGTTCGCGTCCCACTTCGCGCCAGCTGCATTGCTCCCGGCTTTGAGGGAATATCGCGGCCGATTTAAGCCATCGAAGCAACTCGACCGGCCATACACAGCCGCCGGCGTAAACGTCTTCGCCGCGGAGACCGATGCCGAAGCGCGCCGACTTTTCACGTCAGCTCAACAGCAATTTACCAGAATGGTGCGCGGCACGCGCGGCAAACTTCCGCCGCCGATAGATGACATTGAGGCTTATTGGAACCCGATCGAGAAAGCGCAGGCTTCGGCGATGCTCAAGTATTCGTTTGTAGGTTCGCCTGAGACGGTGCGGCGCGACTTGACGCAGTTCAGCGAACAGACGGAGGTGGACGAGCTAATTATCGCCTCAGCTATCTACGATCACGCGGCGCGGCTGCACTCGTATGAACTACTAATGGAAAAAATGTAACGCTGCTTTGAACTAAGCGCGATCAGCGAAAGCTATGCGACTCAGTAATTCGGTTACTTTGGCATCGTGTGAAGGATTAAACCGATGTGAGTGAAGAAGTTTAACGCGCCGAAAAGAAAAGAAACCGAGACCACTCAGATACCAAACAAAGCCGACCACCTTGCGCATAGTTGTCGGCTGCGCGCCTAACGAAAAGCCTTTCATCGCGAAAGGAAATAAGACTGCGCCGATGCCGACTAATCCAAACATCCCGGACATAAAGGTAGTTTCCAGCCACGGATACGGTGCAAACATTCCGGTAATTGGTTCTTCCGGTGGGGCGGCAAATAGTTGGTAATACAAACCAGCCAGTGCAATCGCGCCAAGCGCCAGACCCATTCCACAATGAAGATGGAAACCGGCCCGGATACATTGGCGATATATCGCGCCGCATCACCGCTCGCGAGGATTACTTCCTTGCGTCGCCAAACGTAGAAGGCTGCCGCAAGTAGAAGAACACCGAAGCCAAAGCTTCGGCTCGCCGAAGATGATGTTGTCGTATGGGAAGTACTTCGCCATCGGCCAGGTCAGAGTCATATGAATGCCGGTGACAGTGAGAATGAAACCGGGCACGCTGAAGGCGATTGCTCAAGAATCGAGATTGATCTCTCGCTCTTTCGCAAGCGCGCGCGCGAACTTCACGAGCATCATCAAGCCGGCGCCCGCCGCCACCGACATGATCGTGTTGCAGGTGGGCATCTGCGTCCAATCGATGACGAGCGCTCGACATGAATAGCTACGCTGTGTTGCCGGAAGAGTCAGAATCAGTGGCGTGGCGTGCCGGCGCGGCTGGTTTCGAATAGAAACCACGTGCGGCGTTCCGTCTCGTCGATCCAATTCTCGATCAAACTGGCGGTCGCCACATCGCGATGTTCGTTGCAAACATCGTGCGCTTCTCTCAGCCGCGTGGCGAGCGTCTTGTTGTCCTCGCGAAGCTCCGCGACCATATCGAGCGGCTCGACGTAAGGCGCGTCGTTATCAGAGATGCGCTGCATCTTCGATATCTCGCCGATTGAATGCAGCGTCATGACCCCGATTTTCCGCACGCGTTCGGCAATGTCGTCGGTCATCGCGAACAGCTGCTCGGCATGTTCATCGAGCAGCAGGTGATAATCGCGGAAATGCGGGCCGCTGACATGCCAGTGGAAGTTTTTCGTTTTGACATAAAGCGCGAAAACATCGGCCAGAAGCGCGTTCATCGCGCCGGCAATGTCTTTGATTGCCTCTGACCCAAGATCGGTTGGGGTAATGAGCGGAGCTTCAAATTTTCGGAGGACTGATTCGTTCTTTTTCATAGTGGATGGTGGCTGTTGGGTTGATAGAGCGAAAATGCAGAGCCGGAACGTAACCACGCCCTGCGCGGGCGAAAGAGAAGCATCGCCGTTTCACGTCCAGCTCCATAGTGGTATCGGATTTCCGTTCGCAAACGGATTGCGAACAAGTCGACGAGTTGGTCGCCCGGAGTTCAATTCTTCACGTCCAGATTATGTCGCCTGAAGCGGACGCCTTTGTGGTGTTAGGGCTTTGCCGAAGAACCGAGACGACCAATCCGGGCAATCTCCTTCACTGACGCGCTTTGGATCGGCTTGCACCAAAGTTGGCCACGATTTCAGGAGAGCGGCAAGCACCTCCTCGTAGTAAGCCCTAGTTCGCGGCTTAATGTGGTTGTTCGATGCAAGTCGATCGCGATAAATCGCGATCGCGTCCGCCATGCTCATCTTTCCCTTTCCCACCACAGTGACCGAGAGCGAGTGGGCCCGCAGTTTCCTCAATTCGTCTACCAATCGTTGTCGCGCGATTGTCAGCACGGGCGTCTCCAGCGATTTGTGCAACTTGCCCGCCACACGCGCGCGGATGTAATATTTGCCGGAGGGATTATAACGAACAAGATTTTGGCGCTTCCAGTCGTTTTCCAGAGTAGAGTTACGCTTGAGCATGCGAGTATCAAAATGCAGTATCAAAAGTGAGATGATGCTCTGAATTTTGAGCGTATTTTCACTCGTAAAGCGCCCGTAGCTCAGCCGGATAGAGCAACGGATTTCTAATCCGTCGGTCGGGTGTTCGAGTCACCCCGGGCGCGGTCGCAAGCCGGACTGGCATTTAGGGGGCGATGTCGGCGCCGCTCCCAACGAATTTCGCCGGGATCCCTCGACTTCCCTCAGGATGACGGCAGCTTATCGACGTCATGTCTGAAAAAGCGCAACTTGTTGTCGATGGGAAGAAGCTCGCGGTATCGAATCTGAACAAGGTTCTTTATCCCAAAGCCGGGTTCACCAAGGGACAAGTCATCGATTACTACATTCGGATCGCTCCGGTGCTGCTCCCGCATTTGCGAGACCGGCCGCTGACGATGAAGCGCTATCCGAACGGAGTTGATGGCGAGTTTTTCTACGAAAAGAATTGCCCGGCGCACCGGCCATCGTGGGTGAAGACCGCCAAGGTGTGGAGTGAAGGCAATCAGCGCGACATGTATTACTGCCTGGCGCAAGATTTGCCGACACTGGTCTGGGCCGCCAATCTCGCCGACCTCGAGCTCCATACCTCGTTAGCGCGCAAGAAAAACGTCGCTCAACCGACCATGATGGTGTTCGATCTCGATCCCGGACCGCCGGCAGATATCGTGCAGTGCTGTCAGGTCGGCATCTGGCTGCGCGACCTCCTCACGGGAATTAAGCTGAGAAGCTTTGCGAAAACGAGCGGCTCGAAGGGTCTGCAAGTTTACGTCCCGCTGAATACGCCAGCGACATTCGATGAGACGAAGGCATTATCACGCGCGCTGGCTGAGCTTCTCGAGCGCGAACATGGAGATCTTGTTGTTTCAAAGATGCTCAAAGCATTGCGCACGGGAAAGGTGCTGGTCGACTGGAGCCAGAACGACGAGCATAAGACAACCGTGTGCGTCTATTCGCTGCGAGCGAAGGATGAGCCAACCGTCTCGACCGCTGTGACGTGGGAGGAGGTGGAGAATTGCTTGAAAAAAAAGAAGGCCGAACTGCTGAAGTTCAAGTCGGATCAGGTGATTGCCCGCGTTGAAAAGATGAATGATCTTTTCGCGCCTGTGCAGGAGCTAAAACAAAAGCTACCGCGCAAGTGGGAGTTGTAGGGCGGGCATTCCTGCCGCCCGAGGCGCGGGCGCAGGATCGCCCCTCTGCAACCAGGAATGGTTGCCCTACAGTGAGGGAGCGCTCAGCCACAGCACCACCGAGCACGAGCACGAGCACGAGTAGGACGAAAGAAGATGTGGAGCCTAGGGGATTCGAACCCCTGACCTCCTCAATGCCATTGAGGCGCTCTACCAACTGAGCTAAGACCCCGGAAAAAGAATCTTAGATTGTAGATTTACGATTGCTGATTGCAAATAACCGCCAGGCGCGGTCAAGAAGCACGGTTCTTGATCGGGGCCTGCTCCGGTTCAGGCCGTGACTGCTGGGACCTGAGCATGAACGGAAGGCATTCCGGCGCCGCCGTTTAGATGCGCTGCGACAGTCTGGGCGAGCCGATCTGGCAAATATGGCTTGGCCAGAAACGCGTGCTGTTTTTCGCGCTCGAAATCGCCGCCGATCAGTTCGGCACTGTAACCGCTGGTGAAGATCACCTTCAGATCAGGCTTATCGTTGATGAGAGTGTGTGCGAGCTCGCGGCCCGAGATCGATTCGGGCATGACGACATCGGTGAGAAGGAGGTCAATTTCATTGCGGTGCTCGGCCCAGATTTGGAGCGCGGCGCGCCCGTTGGCGGCAGACAGGACGCGATAGCCAGCGGCACCGAGCGCGTCGCCAACAAACTCGCGCAGCATTTCTTCATCTTCGACTACCAGGATGGTGATGGTGTTGTTTGGAGCAGCTCCGGCGGCCGGTTCTTCCGGCAGCTTCGCAGCTTCGGCAACCATCCCATCGCTGCTGAGCGGGAAGAATACGCGCACAGTAGTGCCACGGCGTGGCGCGCTTTCCACCTCGATCCAACCACCGTGCTGCTTGAGCACACCGTAAACAGTGGCCAGACCCATGCCCGTTCCTTTACCCGGATCCTTTGTGGTGAAGAACGGTTCGAAAATGCGAGCAACCGTCGCTGCATCCATGCCGTTGCCCGTATCCTTGACCGCCAGGCAAATATGCGGCCCCAGTTGGGCCTCGGGATTGCGCGCGCGCGCGGTCTCATCGATCTCCACCTGCACCGTAGCCAAGGTCAACTTGCCTCCCTCTTGCATGGCGTCGCGGGCGTTCAAAGCCAGGTTCATAATCACTTGATCGACGCTGCTTGGATCGGCGAAGATCGGCGGCAAATCTGCCGCCAGCTGCATGTCGAGAGCGATGTGTTCACCGATGAGCCGGCGTAACATGGCAACAGTTTGCTCGACCACCTCGTTGAGCGAAAGCGGACGCCGCTGGATCATTTGCTTACGGCTGTAGGCGAGCAACTGGCGAGTGAGCGCGGTGGCGCGCTCGGCCGCGCGCTCGACCTGCTGCAGAGAAGCGCAAAGCTTTTCATCCAGGTGCGGATTGCGCAGTTGCATGGCGGTATTGCCGAGGATGACGGTGAGGATGTTATTGAAGTCGTGCGCGACGCCGGCGGCCAGGCGGCCCACTGCTTCCATCTTTTGCGCCTGGCGCAGCTCGTTTTCAAGGCGCACGCGATCAGTGATGTCCTGCAAAATGAGAAGGTGGTAGGGCGAGCTTCCCAGTTCGAGATTCTCCGCCGCGATCAGGACTTCGCGCGTCTCGCCGCTGGCAGTTCGGATGGTTGCGGCGAGATTGCGCACGGCGTTTCGTGCTTTGAGTTTTTCGCGCACCGCCTCTGCGGTTCCTTCATCAGCCCACAACTTCATCCCACTGCCAAGCATCCGCTCGCGCTCGACGCCGATCAGCTCGAGAAAGCTGGTATTCGCGTCCAGACAACCTTTACCTTCCGGCTTCTGTATAACCATGGGAACGGGACTGCTGTGGAAAGCTTTGGAGAAACGTTCCTCCGAGCGGCGCAATGCTTCCTCCGCCGCGGTGCGTTCGGCCACTTCGCCTGTGAGCCGCGCATTGGCAGCACGCAACTCCACCGTGCGCTGATTGACGAGCGCATCCAGCTCTTCCATTTGGCGGCGCGCCATCTGCGTGAGCTGCCATTTCTTCGCCAGCGCATGAGCCATTTGCAAAACCTCGACGTTATCGAATGGCTTCTTCAGCACTAGCATCTGGTCAGTGCTGCCCACTGACTTCGAGATTTCGTCCCAGGAATAATCCGAGTAGGCGGTGCAAATGACGATTTGCAGATCCGGAAATTCCTTCCAAATGCGTGTGATCGTTTCAATGCCGTCCCATCCGGGGGGCATGCGCACATCGACGAATGCGACCGCATAAGGCGCGTTTTTTGCAAAGGCCGCTCGGACTTTTTCCAGTCCTTCCTGGCCTTGAAAAGCCGAGTCGATTTGAAAACTCCAGGAACGCGAGGCGTCGGCCTTGTCACCGAAGAGGGCGGCCTCATCCGCGTCGAGCTCTTTCACCAGACTGGCATCAGCTGGCCCGAGAATCTTGCGGAAGTCCTCGTGGATGGAGGGATTGTCATCGATGATGAGGATGCGGTGGTTTTCCGGCGGAAGGTGCAAGGGTGTAGTACTCATGTGTTTGAAGTGGTGGATGCGACAGGGAGCTCGAGGGTGAAAGTGGCGCCGTGGCCGGAGCCGGCGCTGGCGACGGAGAGGGAGCCGCCCATGGCACGCGCGGCCAGCGCGCCACTGTGCAGGCCGAAGCCATGCCCTTCCTCTCTCGTGGTGAAACCGTGAGCGAAGACGCGGGTGAGGTTTTCCGGTGAAATGCCGATGCCGTTGTCTGCGACGACCACGTGCACGTTGCGCTCGTTGACGGCGAATACAGAAACGGTGATGCGCTTGTCGGTGTGCTTCACTTCATCGAGCGCGTATTTGGCGTTGCGCAGAAGGTTAATGAGAATTTGCAGCACTTTGTGCCGATCGACCCGCACCAGCGGCACGGGCGAAAAGTGTCGCTCTACCTTCACACCATGGCGCTCGAAGGCACCGATGTTCATCGCGATGGCGTCCTCAACCAGCCGATGCGCGGGCAAATTCTCGAAGACGCCGCTGACCTTGGCGTAGCTTTGCTGCATCGCGACCACTTCCTTGATGTGCTCGATGTTGCGGCCAAGCTGGTCGACTTCCTCCAGAAGCTCGGCGTTCTCGGCCACGAAAAATTCCCCCAGCTTTGCCAGATAACTGGGCAGTTTCTGCCCGTTGGGATCGTTGGTGAGATACTCGCCCACGTTTCCGTTGTGCTGAGTAAGCAGGGCGGCGGCTTTGGCCAGTTTTGGCGCTTTCGACCGGCGGAGCTTTTCCACGACTAATCCAGCTGAGACATTCACGCTGTTGAGAACATTGCCGACATTGTGGAGCACGCCCGTTGCCACCTCAGCCATTCCGGCCAGCCGCGAAGTCTCGAGCAGCTTCTGCTGGGAAATGCGCAAAGCTTCCTCGGCCTGTTGCCTTTCATTGATCTCGCGCTGGAGCGCGTCCACCTGCTCTTGCAATTCACGTTGCGCTCCCTGTAACGCTGTGTCCTGCGATTCGATCTGATCCAGCATCTGGTTAAATGCATCGGTCAGCACGCCAACCTCATCACGGCAATGCCGCGGCGCCCGCACGGAGTAGTCGTGATGGTCGGCCACAGTTCGCGCAGTGCCGGTGAGGCGCAGAATGGGATTGGTAATAAACCGCTGAAACTGGTTCGAAAGAATGAATACAAACAGAAGCGACGCGCCGAGCACGAGAGCGAAAATGCTCCCGTAGAGTCTTAGCAGCTCGGAAGTCATGGCCTGCAAATCAGCCAGCAGGTAAAGCGTGCCTTCCCGTTTCCCGTTCAGTAGGACGGGTTGCGCGAGCAGGATGCGGTTGCCATCGGCTTTAAAGCCGGAGCGCAACTGAGCCGCGCTCATCTCACCTTCGTCTCGCGCCGCGCCGAAGAAGGCCAGACGTTGGCCGTCCTCCAGTTCCAGACGCGCGCTCACGATCTGCGGCATCGCTTTTAATCCAGTGAGAATCTGCGCCGCTGTGTCTTCGTCTTTAAACATGACCGTGGCGGCACAGTTGTGCGCGGTGATTTCGCCCACCACGGCAAGCTCGTGCGCGGACTGCTGGCGCAGCGTGTAGGCTTGAAACCAGAAAAGTGCGGCGAACGCGAGAAGCAACACCACACTGGATATCAGCATGATGACGAGCGTAATCTTTTGCCGGATAGGGCGATCGCGCAGGTTTGGCATAATTCGACAGCGGGAATAACAGCTACTTTCGAGCCGAGCGGAAAAAATTCCGTGGCGGCGGCAACATTCATGCTCTTTCCCTGGAGCGACGCCCCCCGGAGAAAGCGAGAACATCCATCACTAATTCATGAATCCAATAACGGAACCTGCCCCACCGCCGTCGAAGCAGCCGAAGGAAAGAGAAGCAAAGCAATCTGCACGAATACCCGATTCTGAAGATGGCCGCCGCGGTTGGACCGCCGTTATTGTTGCAGGGGTGGCCCTGGTCCTCGGCTTTGGCTTTTGGAGCTTATCGCGGCGACTGACGCCCGAGATCACCACAGCAGCAGCGACCGAGTCAGCTTACGTCGCTTCTTTTCCGGAGAAGAGCATAGCGGTGCTTCCATTCCAGGATGTGAGTGAAGAGCAGCAAGACAGCTTTCTTGCTGATGGATTGCAGGATGACATTCTCACTGCGCTCTCCAAGCTATCCGAACTACGAGTAATCAGCCGCACTTCCGTAAGTACCTATACTCCAGGTAAACCGCGCAACTACCGCGAGATCGCGCAAAGTCTGGGTGTGGCTTACATTCTGGAAGGAACTATCCGGCGCAACGGCGACAAGCTAATCATTACTACTCAGCTCACCGATGCGCGTCGCGACGCGAAATCATCCACCGAAAACTACGAGCGCGATCTCGCTGATGTTTTTGGCATGCAGAGCGAACTTGTCCAACGCGTCGCGTCTGAGCTGCAAGCCGATATCTCGCCTGAAGAAAAAGCCGCCATTGAAGAGCGGCCGACCAAAGATCCAGTCGCTTACGGACTCTATGTCCGCGGAAAAACTCTCATTGCCAGTGTTTCATTCAACGCCCAGATCAACGAGAAGCTCATCGAAGCCACCCAGCTGCTTGACCAGGCCATCGCGCGCGACCCTAATCTTTACCTGGCCTACTGCCAGCTAGCGGCCGCCCATAATTACCTCTACTTTTTCGGCCTCGATCATACTCCGGCTCGTCTTGCTCTGGCAGAGTCGGCCGTAAAGAAGGTGGAGCAATTGCGCCCGGATGCGGGTGAGACGCACCTGGCCAAGGCGAACTACTACTACCGTTGTCACCTCGATTACCAGCGCGCCCGGGCCGAGCTTGCCCTGGCTCAACGTGCACTTCCTAACAATTCCGAGATATTCGAACTAACCGGCTACATTGATCGCCGCCAGAACCTCTGGAACGAATCGTCGCGCAGCTTGCAAAAGGCATTTGAGCTCGATCCACGCAATTTCTTCCTTCTTCAGCAAATCGCTTCGAGCTATCAGGAGCTCCGGCAATTCAGAGCCATGGCCGCTGCCCTCGATCGCGCACTGGCTCTTGTTCCCCATGATTTCGACACACGAGTCACCCGGCCTTTAGTCGATTTGGAATGGCGTGCCGACACTCGACCGCTGCACCAAACCATTCAGACGCTCCTGGCCGAGAATCCGAAGTCGGCTCCCGACCTGGGAGACCAATGGCTCTACGTCTCGCTTTGCGAGCGCGACGCTGCGGGCGCGGCGCAAGCCGTGGCCGTTATCCCCGCCACAGGAACGTCCACCGACTTAAACTTCCCCCGGCCCTGGTGCGAAGCGCTAGCCGCTCGCCTCCGCGGCGACGAAGCCGCCGCGCATGCTGCATTCCTTGCCGCGCGCGCGGAAGCTGAAAAGACCGTTCACGAACAACCGGATTATGGGCCCGCTCTTTGCGTGCTCGGCCTCATCGATGCCGGGCTTGGCCGTAAAGAGGAAGCAACCGCTGAAGGGCGACGCGCGGCTCAAATGTTACCGACGACAAAGGATGCCATCGACGGCGCCGAGATCATGAAATACCTCGCCGTAATCTATCTCTGGTGCGGGGAGAAAGATCTCGCCCTTGACCAAATCGAAGCCACTCTTCGCATCCCGAGCACGCTGAGCTACGGTAACTTAAAACTTCATCCAAATTGGGATGCCTTACGCGGAGATCCGCGCTTCGAGAAGATCGTGGCTGACCTCGCGCCCAAACCGGCCGGGACGTAGCCCGCATTGAGCAAGGGCAGCCTGGAGATCTTCTACAATCTCCTAACGACCTCCGGCGCCGAAGAGCAATTTCAGCGCTTGCTGGAAGCAGGCGACATCATATTGGCTAACTGATTTTGGATTCTTGGAGTTTTGAGTTTGCTCACCGGCATACACAGTCCCAGCTTTACCGTCCTCGTTAAATGCCGAACCCGGCGCCGACGCCGCATGTCCTGGGGTTGTGTCTTCACATTCCTGATTGGGTTGCCCGGTACCAGGTGGATTGCCGGCGACGACGGTACTGGCTAGCGCGCACGAGACCACAACTGCCAATGTATTCAATGATGTTTTCATAACCCGCAGACTGCCCTGCTTTTCGCAATGAGACAGGCTCAAAATAGTAACGCGGCTGTTACTTTTACCTTGCTCCGCCCGCCGCGAAAACTCCTAAACGCCAGTCGCAACTTCAGCGTCAGCTCCGGTGACCACCGCTCCACGACGCAAAACACCGCGCCTTACACGGAAGGCCGAGTCTGGCAGATCACAATGGTCAAGACGAAGTCTGGCGTGAGCGATGACTACCTCAAAGCTCTGGCAAGATATTCAAATCGCCAATGATGAAGCCAAAAAGCAACAGATCATCACGGATTACAAAAACCTGGCCGGTGATGCGGCTACAGAGCAGGATTTCGATATGCTGCTCATGGTGGAATACCCAAACATGGCGTCACTCGATGGTCTGCGAGATAAGATGGACCATTTAGTGCCAAACTAATTGGGACTGAAGACCAGCAGCGCCAGCTCGCAGTCAAGGGTCTGGAAATCCGCGAGATCATGGGTGACAAGACCATGCGCGAGATCACGCTGAAATAATTGCTTCCCGCAGGCGGTGCTGCCTTTCGAAGTGCGAGAAGACGGCACTGGGCTGCCGGCTCGGGGCATTGGCGGATTTTTGCTTAGCAGACTTTAGGTTAGAGATTATCGGGCGGCAGAACCTTTGAGATGTTGAATATCTCGAAAGCGTTCGTGGTGCCGCCGCCTTCAACGATGTAGGCGTAGTTGCCGGAGACGAAGATGTCATCCGGCTGTCCGCTGTGGGCAAGGGGGCTCTGACTTATGCGCAAAGGCCTGGCCGGGTTCGAGACGTCGAATATCTCGAACGCGTTGGTCGTTCCCGAGCCCTCCACTATGTAAGCGAAGCCGTTTCTGACCCAGATGGCGTCGCCGCCGCCCGTATCAATGCTGCCCGCGTTGGCAAGGTCGGCCTGGCCGGCCAAAACCGGGGCCGACGGGTTGGATATGTCGAAGATTTGGAAGGCGTTGGTCGTTCCCGCGCCCTCGGCGATGTAGGCGTAGTTGCCTGAGACGAAGATGCCATCGTCCGGGACTCCATAATTCAGGTCGGTCGCGCTCTTAAGGACCGGCGCCGCCGGGTTCGAGACATCGAAGATGTCGAAGCCTTTGCTCCCAGCTCCGCCGATAGCGATGTAGGCGTAGTTGCCCTGGACGTAGATAGAAGCTTGGTCGAACGCAGTGAGATTGCTCTGACTGACGCGCACCGGAGCTGCCGGATTCGATATGTCGAATATCTCGAAGCTACTGCTGTAGCTGCCGCCCTCGACAATGTAGGCGTAGTTGCCCTTCACGAATAGACGGTCGCCGGCGTTATTGGTCAGGTTGGCCTGGCCGACGAGCACGGGCGCGGCTGGGTTAGTGACGTTAAATACTTGGAGCGCGTTAACCGTGCCGCCTCCCTCAACGATAAATGCGAAGCCGTGTTTAACCCACATGTCGTCCGTCGACACCCCGTTGCCGCCATTGGCCAGCTCGCGCTGGCTGATCAAGACAGGAGCTTTAGGGTGGGATATATCGAATATCTGGAAAGCGCTGGTAGTGCCGCTCCCCTCCACGACGTAGGCGTAAGTGCCTGTAACGAAGATGCCGTCGCCCCCGCCGCCGACAACCTTGCCTTGCGCCAAGTTACTCTGGCTAACGCGCCGCGCGAGAGTAGAGACCTGAAAAATGATAGTTTGCGCGATGTAGCCGCCCGCCGGCGTAGTGGCGCGCAGGTAGTAGCTGCCCGAGGGAATTGTTATGGTCGAGAGCGTGATCGTGCTCGTGCCACTGACCGCTGCCACGCTGGGACTAGTGACGCCCGTCGAGCTGTTTACGAATATAAGCTGTGAGTTCGCAGGAAGGCCGAAGTAGTCCGCCGTCACAGTGCTGCCTGTTTGGGATACGTAATTGATGCGGGGACCGGTGGTGATCGCGCTAGAAGCGAAGGAAACTAAAGCGATGCCGAGAACGAGCAAACCCAGCATCTTTTCTTTCATGCGATCTTTATGATTCTTACGATTAGTATGCACGCATATGATGTAGTCGCGTCATACATCTTATCGGAGTGAATCGTTTTTGCAAAGTGATCAAAAGCTGATGCGGCTCGCACGTTATACGCCGGAACAAACTGGACCGGCACGCCTTTTCTCTTTGTCGCCGAGTTCGTTTACGACCGTAACGCTGCTCTTCTTTCCGCAGACGCAGCTAGGCTGCGCGTTATTAGCAGGAAAGCAGAAAGCGACCAGCTAGCATGAAACCAGTTCGGGTGTGGTGGAGCGTAGGACCGGAGCACAAGAAAACCATAACGTCAGGGAGTTCGCATCTACTCTTTGCCTTCAAAGGTGCGAGTTGGCGCGTGTTCACTCTACTCCGATGAGTGAGATACCGGCCTGAATTGCTGCTTCCATCAGGTCTTCTTTTTCCAGCAACAACGTTCGTCCAGCCTCCACTGCCACTACTCGAATCTTCGCTTCAGCCGCGGCTCGAACGGTTGCCAGACCGATCACTGGAACATCGAATCGCATGTCCTGATTCGGTTTGGATACTTTGATGATGATAGCGTTCCCGCGAGCAAGCGCTCCGCCCCGGGCGATCGTGTCGTTGGTTCCCTCTAGAGCTTCAACGGCGAGAACGGTGCCGTTTTTCACAACTACAGTTTGTCCTACGTCCAAGCCTGCGATCGCTTTGGCAATACGCGAGCCAAATTCCACGTCAGCTTCTTCGCGGGAAGAAGGCTTAGGCCCTGCGATCAAACCTCTGGGCGCAATGAACGTTTCCAGAAAGGTCGTCGCCGGCAATAAGCTCACGCCGATCCTATCGAGTTCCGAGGCAACGGCACTAAAGATCGATTCCGCGTTGCGCTGCTTCAGCTTGGCCAGGAGCAACAAGGCACGCCAGTCCGGTCGCAGATCGAACAGATTGCGCGGGGCGATTTGGCCCGCCATCATGGCCCGAGCTATTCCCCACCCGCGCAGCGCCGAGAACATGCGTCCCAACTGACCGACGCGCAGCCAGCAAATCTCATCCACAAACTGAGCGAGCTTCGGGTCCGTCTCGTCCGTGAAAGCGACGGCTGCGATCCTGCGCACGCCAGCTGCCCGGGCTGACTGCGCCAGTAAGCGCGGATAAGCGCCGTTGCCGGCGATGATTGCGAGTTGATCAACCGCTTCCATCGTGGCAGCCCACCCTGCGTTTGGCGCAACGTCTCTACAAAACTATTGATGCCGGCGCCGTTTGACGTGCAGTTGCGCGAGCGCCTTTTGTAACGACGCCTGGATGGCAGCGATCTCTTCGGCGCTGTGGTCCTCCTTCATCGCAGCCTGCGCCCGCGCCACTGCCTGCTCCGCCGCTGCTTCATCAATCCGTTCCGCTTCCAGCGCCACATCGGTCAGAACCGAGACGCGTTCGGCCGTGATTTCAATGAATCCTTCGCCCACAGCCAACGAACTGGAGCGCCCACTTTTAACGACCCGCAGCTCCCCCGGTTTCAGCAATGTCAAAAGTGGCACGTGATTCGGATAGACACCGAGTTCGCCTTCCGATCCAGGTAGCGTCACCATCTCCACCTCCTCCGCGTAGGCAGTAGTTTCAGGAGTAACGATTTCCAGCCGCAGCGTTGCCATCAAGCCTCGTTAATCTGGTCTATGGCGCCTTTCATGTAGAAATTCGCCTCTGGTACGTCGTCGTGTTTCCCGTCCAGGATTTCTTTGAATCCGCGCACGGTTTCTGCAATGGGCACGTATTGGCCTTTGTGGCCGGTGAAGACCTCAGCCACATGGAATGGCTGCGAAAGGAAGCGCTGAATTTTGCGCGCGCGGAAAACGGTCAGCTTATCTTCGGGTGAAAGCTCATCCATTCCCAGAATGGCGATGATGTCCTGCAAGTCTTTGTAGCGCTGAAGCACACGTTGCACACCGCGCGCGACATTATAGTGTTCTTCCCCCACAATCTCCGGCGCGAGCGCCTTTGAAGTAGAAGCCAGCGGGTCCACGGCCGGATAGATTCCCAGCTCGGCAATAGAACGCTCGAGCACGATGGTCGAGTCGAGGTGCGCGAAGGTGTTGGCCGGCGCAGGATCGGTCAGATCGTCTGCCGGCACGTATACGGCTTGCACGGAAGTGATCGATCCATTCTTGGTCGAGGTAATTCGTTCCTGCAAGTCGCCCATCTCCGCGGCGAGAGTGGGCTGATAGCCCACCGCGCTCGGCGTGCGCCCAAGCAAGGCCGAGACTTCCGACCCAGCCTGGGAGAAACGGAAGATGTTATCGATAAAAAGCAGCACGTCCTGGTTCTTCTCATCGCGGAAATATTCCGTCATGGCCAAAGCGGAGAGCGCCACGCGAAGACGCGCCCCGGGCGGTTCGTTCATCTGGCCGTAAACCAGCGCCACTTTCGATTTGCTCAGATCTTTCTGATCGATCACGCCGGCCTCGCTCATCTCGACGTAAAGGTCGTTGCCTTCGCGCGTCCGCTCCCCCACTCCGCCGAAAACAGAAAAGCCGCCGTGGCCTTTAGCGATGTTGTTGATGAGCTCGAGAATCACCACGGTTTTGCCTACTCCGGCGCCGCCGAAGGCGCCCACCTTGCCCCCTTTGGTAAAGGGGCAGATGAGATCGATGACTTTGATCCCGGTTTCGAGGACGGCCGCTGTTACATTCTGATCGGTGAGCGAGGGCGCCGGCCGATGAATCGGATAGCGCTTGGTAAAATGCACTGGACCTCGATTATCCACGGGATCGCCGGTGACGTTAAAGACGCGACCGAGTGTGCCCTCACCCACCGGCACGGTGATAGGACCGCCGGTGTCGTTCACTTTCATTCCGCGCTTCAGCCCTTCAGTGGAAGACATGGCGATTGAACGCACCCATTTCTCCCCCAAGTGCTGCTGCACTTCGAGGGTGAGCTTGGTCGGGTTGCCGTTGACTTCGTATTCAATCTCGAGCGCGTTGTAGATGCGCGGCAGCTGCGCGCCATCAGAAAATTCCACGTCCACCACGGGACCGATGACCTGCACGATATTACCAGTATTCATAGCGAGAAAAAAACGCCGGGCGGCGCTGCCGCTCCGAAAGCGAAGCCTAAAATAGCGACGAACTCGGAGGGAACAAGGGTGAAATGCTATTGCCCGAGCGCCATTTGCGCGGTCGCGATCTCGAGCAGCTCGGTTGTGATGCTGGCCTGGCGCATTTTGTTGTACTCGAGAGTCAAATCTTTAATGAACTGCTGGGCGTTGTCCGTAGCATTCTTCATCGCCACCATTCGCGCGCTGTGCTCCGATGCGCGGGCATCGAGGATCATCTGGAAAATTTGATACTGCAAATAATAGGGCAGCATGGCCTCGAGCACTCGCTCCGCCGCTGGCTCAAAGATGTAACCCAGCATCGGGTCCGAATGCGGCTCCGCCGAGCTCTGAGGTAAGTCAAACGGACTGATGGGCAGAAGCGTGCGCAATGTTGGGCGCTGGTTGATTGTGTTGATGAAGTGAGTGAAGAGCACTGACACTTTGTCGAATTCGCGATTCAGAAATTTTTCGATGACGAAGTTCGCGATTGGTTTTGTTTCGACAAATGCCGGCGCATCTTTCAGCTCGAAATCCGCCACCAGCTCGCGTCGGGTGCGGGCGAGAAACTGCCGCGCTTTACGGCCGGCGACGACATATCCCGTAGTAGCAGAGTCGAACCGCGCAGCTTCGCGCAGTAGATTCGTGTTTAACGCGCCGGCCAGGCCCTTGTCGGTGCTGATAACGAGGACCAGCTCCTTTTTCACCTCGCGCACCTGGAGCAAGGGATGAAGTTTTGAATCGGTGCGTTGTTGCAGCGAAACGAGGACTTTGTTCATCAATGTGGCGTAAGGCCGGCCGGCCAGCGCGTGCTGCTGGGCATGCCGCATCTTTGACGCCGCCACCATCTGCATCGCCTTGGTCATCTGGCCGATATTGCGGATCGATTTGATCCGACGCCGAATATCTTTGGTGTTAGCCATGGCTTACGCTGCGCAGCTGCGCGCCTGAGCGAGATCAGAGGCGAGCATGATGCGTTCGCCGCGAATTGTGGAGATCGTCGGCTCGCTTAGGCGGGTAATGCGCTTTACTGACATCACTGCTTCCCTAGCCTACCGGCTTCGTCGCGGCAAACTCATCCAGCGCCGCTTTCAAGGCTGCTTCTACTTCACCGTCGATCTGCTTCTTTTCACGAATTAAAGTCAGCACCGCCGCTTTGCGCGTATCCAGATACTCCTGCAGTTTCTCCTGGAACTCCTTCACCCGTTCCACTGGCACACGATCGATATAGCCATTCTGCATGGCCCACATCACTGCGACCTGCACCTCCACTGGAAGCGGGTTGTACTGCTTTTGTTTGAATAACTCGACAATGCGCTGCCCCCTATCCAGACGCGCTTTGGTGGCGGCATCCAGGTCTGAGCCGAACTGCGCAAACGCGGCCAGTTCCCGGAACTGCGCGAGATCAAGCTTCACTTTGCCCGCCACCTGTTTGATCGCTTTGATTTGCGCAGCGGAGCCAACACGGCTTACGGACAAGCCGACGGAAATCGCCGGCCGCACGCCTTGATAGAAAAGATCCGTCTCAAGATAGATCTGCCCGTCGGTGATGGAAATGACGTTAGTCGGAATGTAAGCCGAGACGTCACCAGCCTGAGTTTCGATGATCGGCAGCGCTGTTAAGGAGCCGCCACCATACTCATCACTCACACGCGCGCTGCGTTCGAGCAGACGCGAATGCAGATAGAAAACATCGCCCGGATAAGCTTCACGGCCGGAGGGCCGCTTCAGAACTAACGAGACCTGACGATAGGCGACGGCATGCTTCGACAAGTCATCGTAGATAATCAATGCATCCATCCCATTATCCATGAACCACTCGCCCATGGCCGCGCCCGCGAACGGGGCCAGGTATTGGTTCGTCGCCGTATCTGAAGCCGGCGCCGAAATGATGGTGGTGTAGGGCATGGCGCCTTCCTTTTCCAAAATCGCCAGCGCCCGTGCCACATTCGAGTTCTTCTGGCCCACCGCCACATAGATACAATACAAAGGCCGGTAATCCTTCTGCCGTCCTTCTTCCGCTGCTCTGTTCAGGCGCGCCTGACTGATGATTGTGTCAATGCAGATGGTCGTCTTGCCCGTGGCACGATCGCCAATGATCAGCTCGCGTTGTCCGCGGCCGATGGGAATCATGGCGTCAATGGCCATAATACCGGTCTGCACAGGCTGGTTGACGCCGCGACGTTTGATAATTCCGGGCGCAATCTTTTCCACTGGATAATAGGTCTCGGATTTGACGGGGCCTTTGCCGTCGAGTGGCTCGCCCAGCGTGTTCACCACGCGGCCGAGAAGAGCCCTGCCTACCGGGACAGAAAGCAATCGCCCGGTCGTTCGCGCTTCGTCGCCCTCGGCGATCTTTGTCGCATCGCCGAGAACGATCGCGCCCACTTCGGTCTCTTCCAGATTAAGCGCCAGGCCGGTTACGCCGCCGGAAAACTCGATCATCTCGTTCAACATCACGTCACTGAGACCTTCGATGCGCGCGACTCCATCCCCGGTTTCACGAACGACACCCACATTACTCTTCGTCGTCGACGTTTTCAGACTGGCAATCTTGGTTTCAATTTCTTCAAGTATGCTGCTCATAATTTGTTAGCTACAGTTGTTGCGCCAGACGATCGAGACGGTTGCGCACGCTGCTATCCCAGACATCGCTGCCCACACGCACTCGCATGCCGCCAAGCAGCTCCGGGTTAACGACGAATTCGGTTGTAAGATCGGCGCCATATCTGCGGGAAAGACCCCGCGCAATCTCGTTAGCTTCCGACGGGTCGAGGGGAGAAGCGCTTTCGATGCGAGCATGCCGTTTCTCCAGCTCCAGACGAAGCAACCGTCTGTAATACTCAAGTATCTTGATGTAATTGCGCGGCTTCTTTTCCATGACGGAGCTCACGACTGACTTTACCCGGCCGGGATCGAGCTGCGCGTCAGTGAAGCTGGCGTGCAGTAGCTGGCGCGCTGTCTGCCGAACTTCCTTCCTTACCTGCATTGCTTCTTCTCAGGCCAGTTGGCGCGACGCTTCTTCTTGCAGCCGGCGCTGGTCCTCGCCAGTCAGCACTTTGCCGGTGACTTTCGCCGTGGTATCGATTACCAGCCTCCCGAGCTCATGCTTTAATTGGGCCATGGTCCGCTCGTGCTCCAGCGCGCTAGCCTCCCGCGCCTTGGCCATGATCTGTTCCGCCGCCGCGATCGCTTCCTGCTGTTTGCGCTCGGCCACGAGCGAGGCGCTGGCACGCGCTTCATCGATCATCTTTTGCGCCTCGGCGTTGGCTTTGGCCAGAATCTCTGCATGCCGCCGCTCAGCCTCGGCCAGTTGTTGCTTGATCTTCTCCGCATTCAACTCTGCCTGAGCAATCTGCTCTCGGCGCTGCTGAAGGACGGCGAGAATTGGTTTGTAGGCAAACATGCGCAGCAGAAAAGCGACGATGACAAAGCTTAAAACCTGCGACAGGAACATTGGCATGTTCCAGCCAAACTTCTCAGCCGTATCGCGGGCCATGTCAGTTATTCCGCCAGCTGCTAAAAACATGTTCATCCCTTGTTAGCTCGCCTCACTTAACGAGGAATAGCGCGTAAAACACAATCGCTTCGGTGAAGGCAATGGCCAGAATGGCCTGGACAAGGATAGGCGTGGCTGCACCTGGGTTGCGCCCCACGGCCGAAGCCGCGCCCATGCCGATCAACCCGACGCCGACGGCTGAGCCAAGGGCGGCCAGACCGACGTGAATGCTTCCGCCGATTTCTGCAAGTAATGGTAGTATCATATGCTTTCTAGTTTGTGGTTTGCTCAACGACTTCCGCGGGAACCACGGTCATAGCCGCTGAAAATTTTGCTCAATGGCGTGCCTCGGAATGGCCAGTCTGGTGCGGCATGATCAAAAGAGTGAACACGGCAGTTAAAAGCATGAAGACCAGCGCCTGCACGACACCGACAAGCAGCTCCATGAAGTAGAAGGGGATCGGAATAAGCCAGCCGAGCGCCGGCACCACGCTCGACATTGATTCAAGCATTGTCTCGCCCGCATAGATGTTTCCGAACAATCGAAAGCTGAGGGAGACGGGGCGGAATAGAATCGAAACAACTTCCAGGAGGCCGACCAGGAAAAAGATGATGATCATGAGGAAGGCAAGCCAGCCGACCACTTCCCCCTTCGGGCCGAAGAGATGTTTGAAGAAGCCGATGATGCCGTTGGCCTGGAAAGCCCAGACGAGCCAGAGCAAAAAGAACACGCTTGCCATGGCGGTCGTCATATTGAGGTCGGCATTGGCGCCACGAAAAAGCGGGCGATCGACGTGAAACAGACCAGTGCCGGGATCGGCGTGACCCCAGCCAATCGTGCCGACCCCGGGAATGAGACCGGCCCAATTAGTAAAGAGGATGAAAATAAAGATGGTGGCGAAGAACCAGAATGTCTTTCGCACTAACTGGCTGCCGATTATCGACTCGAGAAAATTGTAGAGACTTTCCACCAGCCACTCCCAGAAGTTTTGCGCGCCGCTGGGCACCGCCTTGATATTTCGCGTGGCAATTTGGGCGAACAAAATCACGGCCAAAGCCACAATCCACGAGACCAGCATCGAGTTCGTCACGGTGAAGTCGCCGATCTGGAATAGGGGCGTGGGCTTCAGCGGCAGCGTTTCGCCGGTCTCGGCCGCGCGCGCCGCTGCCGGCAGCAAGACGCCGGTGAGGAGAACAAGCGATTTACAAAAATAACGGTGCGGGAACATGAGATTGCGCAAACGAAAACCTGATTACACTCGAGAAGGCGGACAGCGGCCCCTCGGCCCTTGTGCGTTTGCGGCGCTTACCAAAGCCGCTTTCGCGCAGATGACAAGGCGGAAAATTATGCGCTCTCGGCCACAGCGGCAGGCAAAACGTCTACTCGTTTCTCTCGCTCCTGGCCGACCCGCCGCGCGCAAACCTCTTCATATGCATCTTCCAGAGCGCGCACGGTCAAATCCTGATCGAACTGCTGTTCCACTGCAGCGCGTGCGGCTTCACTCATACGCCGATACTCATTTCGCGAACTGGCCAGCTCGATGAGCGACCGGCCGAGTCTTTCCGTGTCCCGCTCTTCGCTCAGGAAACCATTGACCCCGTGCGTGACCGCTTCGGGAATGCCTCCATGCCGCGTGGCTATGACCGGCAGCCCTGTGGCCATCGCTTCAAGGATTGAATTTGGCACTCCCTCCTGGTTTTCGTCCGGCGGAGTTTCGCTGGGGTGGATGAAAATGTGGCCGCGTGCGTAGAAGTCGCGCAACGCGCGTTGGCCGAGAAAGCCGACGAAACGCACCTTGCCTGCCACCCCGAGCCGCTCCGCCAGAGCTTCCAGGTCTTCCTGAAGCGGACCTTTACCCGCGATCAAGAACTCAGCGCCCCGAAATTCCCGCGCGAAGATAGCGAAGGCGCTTATGGCGGACGCAACGCCCTTTTTATCAATGAGACGGCAAGCCTGGAGCACGCGCCAGTTGCCATCGGTGGGCACATTACGACGGGCGAATTTGAAATCGGCCAGCGGAATGCCAGTGCGATTCAGCCGGATCTTCTCCGGCGGGCAGCCGAAGCCGACGAGTCGCTGGGCGAGCGATTGCGAGCGCGCGAGCACCACGGGGAGTGCGTGAAAAAGCTGGCGTAACTTGCCCGTGTAATTCGCCACCTGAGCATTGCGCGCCACATCCATGCCATGAAAGGAGACGACACACGGCTTGTCCCAGGCGCGAATGAATGGCAGCAAATGCACACCGGCGTGGCCGAAATAAATATGCATCATGTCGGCGCGCCGCCGCGCCAGAATGGAAACCAGCCGCTGATATTCACCGCGATAAATCAACGCCGGCTCGCGCTGGACAAATTTCATCCAGCCATGCCGCAGCAGATTCGTGCGCGGGCGCGGAATTTTTTCGATGTCGTTAAAGGGGAAGCGTCTCGGGTGCTCGACCTTTTTCGTCATAACGAAGGTCTCGGTGCGCCGGAGCGAGGTCACCTGCCGGTAAAGATGCATCATCTCCGGCTTCAGGAACGTGCTGCAATAACTGGCGACAATCAGTTTCCCCATGCGCAAAAAGGCTGACTCTGTTTCAGGCCAGGCACGTTGTCTATTTATTAATCGGCTGGCACAGCGGAATTGTTGCCTCCGTCTGCCCTGCCTGCGCAATCCATTTCTCGAGCAAACTCTTCAGCTCATCCATGCCGGCTCCTTCCTTGCCGGAAACCGGCACGATCGTGAGTTGAGGAAATCGTTCACGGAATGCGACAAGGTTCTTGTTTGCCCCGGGCAGATCCATCTTGTTCGCGACCACAAACCACCGTCGCTGCGACAACCGTCTGTCGTAAAGGTCAATTTCGCGCCGCAACGATTCCAGATCGGCGATCGGGCTGCGGCCTTCGCTGCCGGCCATGTCGAGGACGAAAAGAAGCAGGCCGCAGCGGGTAATGTGACGCAGGAAATCGTGGCCGAGACCCAGGTTACGATGCGCACCTTCGATTAAACCAGGAATATCCGCTACGGTCGCGCGGCGATAATCGTCCAGCTCCACCACGCCGATCACAGGATGCAAGGTTGTGAACGGATATGCCGCCACCTTGGGCTGCGCCGCGGAAATATTGCGCAGCAAAGTCGATTTACCCGCGTTTGGGTAACCGACCAGCGCGGCATCGGCGATCGTGCGCAGCTCGAGAAAAAAGTGACCGCTTTCACCTTCGCCGCCTTCAGTAAACTCCCGCGGCGCGCGGTTGCGGGAGCTTTTGAAATGGACATTGCCTTTGCCGCCAGCGCCTCCCTGGCAAAGGAGATATTCTTCGCCGTCGCGGGTCAGGTCCGCGATCTCTTCGCCTGTCTCGAAATGTGGCTTGAGTGAGTGCGAATACTCTGAGCTTTCCTCAGCGCTTTCCTGTTCGTTTTCAAGCGCACGATAAACAATCGTTCCCACCGGCACGCTGACCACCTTATCTGGAGCATTGCGGCCATGCATCTTCTTCCCTTGTCCATGTTCGCCGTTCCTGGCCTTGATGATTGGCTCATAAAACAAATGGGAAAGCTGATCCGTCTGCCGGTCCGCTCGCAAAATCACGTCCCCCCCACGGCCCCCGTCACCGCCGTCCGGTCCGCCTTTGGGCACAAATTTCTCGCGCCGGAAACTGACGCATCCGCGGCCGCCATTTCCTGCCTGGGCAAAGACTCTGATGCGATCGACAAACATCGCCTGAGCAAAGTGCCACCGCGCTCGCCACCTGTCAGCTACGCAGTCGCTCGGTTGAAGCGCAGCAGTTCAAACTCAATAAGCAGCCACGCCAGGATGCAGGGCGCCGCCTTCAGCACCAGCGGAGTCGTCACTGTCTCGCGAAAATGACGTGGCACTAAATCAGTGGAAGCGAGCGACGTCATGAGCAGGACGAGAGCGACAACAGCTGTGCGCCAAAGAAAATGTTCACTCACCGCATACCAGATTGCCACTCCACTCACCGCCAGAATGAACATCGGCGACTCGGCTTTGTGATTAAATATGACCACGAACACCAGGAGCGAAGCCAGAAAGCGGTAACGAAAAGCCGCGTCGAAATTAATTCCACGTCGCAGCAGCGGCAGCAGAAGCAGGCAAATGCCGGCGCTTTGCACGAGACTATTTGGCCACTCGACTCCAAACCAGGAATGAAGCCAGCTCATGAGCGACAGCTTCTCTTCAGCGAAATAGTCGGTCTGCAAAAGGCCGAACCAACTCTGGTATTGCCCGATCAATTGCGCGGGAGAGAGAACAAGCACGGGCAGTGTCGCCAGCAGAAATGTTGCCGCCGCCGTTACAAAAAGAAAGCGGCCTTTAGCTGGATAAAACAAAAAGAGAAGCGCTGCCGCACCTCCAAAGATCTTGATCGAGGCGCCCAGGGCGACAAAAAGCCCGGCCGCTTCCGGCCGTCCCCGCTCGAAAGCCACGAAGGTTGCGATCATGAGCGCAGCGACCAGCGCGTTGCTTTGAAAATTCTCGATGGAGATGATCAACTCGAGCAAAATGAGCCAGACAATGAGCGCCCGCTCATCGCGCGAGAGGTTCAGAAACCGGATGGCTGCGAAAAGCGCGAACACATTGCACAAGTTCCAGGCGATGGCGCTCGCGAGCTCCGGCAGACAGGCGAATGGCGCCATGAGCAGCGCAAAAGTGGGACTGTATTTGAAATGGTCCGCGTGCTGTTGCGGATGCAAGGCGTAGAGATCGCGCCCGGCAAGCACGTTCCAGAATGAAGCGCGAAAGATCCGCAGATTGTTAGCGTGCCCGTGGCTGTACTTCTGCCAGCTCGCCACCAATGCGAGGACTCCGTAAACCGCAGCGATCACACGGCCGTCGTTGAACAGACGGACGCCTGAACATCGTCTCATCTCCCAGCTAACAATTCTTGGTACAGCGCCTTTGTTGCTGCCGCGATGCTTCGCCAGCTAAACTTCTCCTCCGCGCGACGTCGCCCGGCTTTGCCAAAGCGCTCACGCAACCCCGCGTCACGCATGAGCGCGTTGATGCTCTCTGCCAGATCGCGCGCGAACTTCTCGGGACGCAAAGGCTCGAACGGGCTCTCCGTCATCTGTTCCACGGGAACAAGAAAGCCGGTCTCGCCATCAACGACTACTTCCTTGATTCCACCCACGGCGCTAGCTACTACCGCCGTCTCGCAGGCCATCGCTTCCAGATTGATGATGCCGAACGGCTCATAAATCGAGGGGCAACAGAACACGGCGGCATGTGAATAGAGCTCGATGACAGTCTCTTTATCCAGCATCTCATCAATCCAAATAATGTCGCTGCGCGAACGCTGCGCCCGCTCCACCGCGCTCTGCATCTCCGCCGCCATCCCGGCGGTATCAGGCGCACCGGCGCAAAGCACGATCTGGAAATCGCGGTCCATGAACTCGATCGCGCGCACCAGATGGATGATTCCCTTTTGCCGGGTAATTCGTCCGACGAAAAGCAAAAACCGCTTTACTGTATCGATGTTGAACCTCGTTAGGGCAGCGCGTGACGTGACTGGCCTGTATTCATCCGGATCTATCCCGTTGTAGATCACGTGCAGACGCTCGGCTCTGACCTCAAATAGTCTTTCAATGTCCGCTCGCGTCTCGTTAGAAACAGCGATGACCGCGTCCGCTGCTTCCAAGGCCGTTTTCTCCAGCCAGAGGGTGAAGTCGTAGCCGCCGCCAAGCTGCTCCCGTTTCCACGGCCGCAAGGGCTCTAGCGAATGTACCGTAATGACAAGCGGAATACCGTAATTCTTCTGCGCCAGAATTCCGCCCCAGTGGCTGTACCAGGTGTGGCAATGCACGATCTGCGCATCGACCCCGGCCGCGTTAAAATCGGTGCAGCGCTGCACTGCGCCAAGAGTTGAGCGGAGCGGTTTCGGGCAATCCCATCCCGCTGTCTCGAGCTCAAAACCGCGAACGCGCAGATTACCTGAACGCAAATTTTGGTCGCCGAAACAGCGCACTTCCACTGCCATAAGCCTGGCCAGCTCGCGCGAGAGATATTCCACATGCACTCCCGCCCCGCCGTAGGTGTAGGGCGGATATTCGTTCGTAAGCAGCAGGACCTTCACGCGCTGCTACTTCCCCGCGCGCACCACCAACAGCGGCACCGCGGTGCGGTGTCGCACCTCGTTAATGGTGCTGCCGCGGAAAATATCGCTGAGCAGACGATGACCATGCGCCGCCATGGCGATAAGATCGATGTTGCTGGTATCAGCCAGTCGCACGATTTCGCTCGCCGGTTGACCAAGGGCCAGCACCGTCTCACAGACAAAGCCTTCATCATTCAATTCCCGCTGCCGCTTCTCCAGGTAAGCGCGGTCTTCGCGCATCTCTTCGCTTTCAGCGAGCTGGAGCTGGTCGTAGTTCTGCGCCACAAAACCATCGGCCACGTGCACCAGGACAAGGCGTGCTCCAGTCATCCGGGCAAAAGGTTTGATGTGGTCAAGTATTGTCTGATCGGCCGCGCTGTTTTCGACCGGGATCAGAATCCGTTGATACATAGGTTTCAATGAAACCAGCGATAGAACACTTCCCGCATACTCACCGGGATAAAAGTGTCGAAGAGTAATTTGACATTAAGGACAATGATGAGCAGCGCAGTTGTCCAGCCGAGAATTTTCAGCCATAGCCGATTGGCAAACTCGCCCATCTTGGCTTTCTCGCTCGTAAAACGCATGAGCGGCCAGACGGCGAAGCCAAGCTGCATGCTGAGCACGACCTGACTGGCCACGAGTAACTGCGTGGTTTTGCTTTCGCCGAAAATCGCAATCACGAAAATAGCCGGCACCACCGCAATCAATCGCGTAATCATTCGCCGCAGCCAGGGTCTGATGCGGAAATTCAAAAACCCTTCCATCACCACCTGGCCGGCGAGAGTGCCGGTGAGAGTGGAATTTTGCCCCGAAGCAAGCAAGGCGACAGCGAAGAGAACGCTGGCCAGACCCACTCCGAGCAGTGGACTGAGCAGCCGATACGCGTCCTGGATTTCCGCCACTTCCGCGTGCCCGGAGGAATGAAAGACAGCAGCTGCGAGGATGAGGATCGCTGCGTTTATCAAGAGCGCGAACATGAGCGCGGTGGTTGAATCGATAGTGGCAAACTTGATCGCTTCGCGCCGGCCGGTGGACGTTTGCTCGAACCTGCGCGTCTGCACGATGGAGGAATGCAAATATAAATTATGGGGCATGACTGTGGCGCCGAGAATACCGATGCTGACATACAGCATGCCCGGATTGACAAGGATGCGC